>NZ_JANUEW010000003.1:0-393043 GCF_024807515.1 Pseudomonas sp. BIGb0558 | reverse complement strand
CGAGTGGTGGGGCAAAGACCTTTTGGTTACTTTTGGCTGGGCCGGCATTCCGGGCGTTTGCCAAAAGTGACCCGCTGTAAGAGCGGAACCATAAGTCGCCATTACCGAAGAAACGGATATGTACGCAATAACACCTAAGTAGCCGACCGAATCGCCTTAATCAGCGACTGCAGCGAATACCCCAACCTCGGCGCCAACCCCTCAGCCCGAGCCGACAACGCAGCCACATCAAGCACCTGATCCAAATCCGCCGGCACCAGCAGAATCACATTCCCCTCCTTCACCGGCAGCTCCCAATAATGCCGGTGATACAACCCACGCAACAACGCAGCCCCCAGCGGCTTGCCATCATCAGTAGCCCACTGATTGATCACCAACCACCCCCCAGGATTCAGCTTCTTCTGGCAGTTCTCCAGAAACTTCCAAGCCAGGTGCCCCACCCCCGGGCCAACATCCGTATACAGGTCGACAAAAATCAGGTCCGCCGACTCCGCCGTGGGCAACAACTCCAGCGCATCCCCAACGCGGATGTACAACCGCGGATCATCATCCAACCCCAAAAATTCAATGGCCAGGCGCGGCACATCCGGCCGCAACTCGATGGCTTCAACATCGTCCAGAGGCAAAAACTTCAGGCACGCCTGGGTCAAAGTCCCCGCGCCCAAACCAAGAAACAACGCACTCTCCGGCCGCTCATGGCACAACGCCCCAATCAACATCGCGCGGGTGTAGTCGTATTCCAGCCAACTCGGGTCGGCGGTAAACACGCAGCTCTGCTCGATGGCATCGCCAAACTCGAGAAAGCGGTAATCGGCCACTTCCAGCACGCGGATCATGCCGAAGTCATCATGGACCTCGGCCAGCAGGCGCTCGACGCGCTCCTCAGACATTGCAACTCCTAACGGCGTGCCAACGGGAAAGCCGGGATTGTGGGCGAACCGGCAGCAGCAGGTCACGTACTAATTGCTGATAACATGGCCGCCCGACCGTCAATCACTCGAGTTCATGATGAGCCAACCCTGGAGCCCCGACAGCTGGCGCGCCCTGCCGATCCAGCAACAACCCCAGTACCCTGACGCGGCGCACCTGGCGCAAGTCGAGCAAAACCTGGCGAGTTATCCGCCGCTGGTGTTTGCCGGTGAGGCCCGTGAGTTGCGCCGTCAGTTTGCCGAGGTGACCCAGGGTCGCGCCTTCCTGTTGCAGGGTGGCGATTGCGCCGAGAGTTTTGCCGAGTTCTCCGCAGCGAAAATCCGCGACACCTTCAAGGTGCTGCTGCAGATGGCCATTGTGATGACCTTCGCCGCCGGCTGCCCGGTGGTCAAGGTCGGGCGTATGGCGGGCCAGTTCGCCAAGCCGCGCTCGTCCAACGATGAAACCATCGACGGCATCACCCTGCCCGCCTATCGCGGCGATATCGTCAACGGCATCGGCTTCGACGAAAAAAGCCGCGTGCCAGACCCGGACCGCCTGCTCCAGTCCTACCACCAGTCCACCGCCACCCTGAACCTGCTGCGAGCGTTTGCCCAGGGCGGTTTTGCCGACCTGCACCAGGTGCACAAGTGGAACCTGGACTTCATCGCCAACTCGGCCCTAGCGGAAAAATACAGCCAACTGGCCGACCGTATCGACGAAACCCTGGCCTTCATGCGCGCCTGCGGCATGGACAGCTCGCCGCAATTGCGCGAGACCAGTTTCTTCACCGCCCACGAGGCCCTGCTGCTCAACTACGAGCAAGCGTTCGTGCGCCGCGACAGCCTGACCAACGACTACTACGACTGCTCGGCACACATGCTGTGGATCGGTGACCGCACCCGCCAACTGGACGGTGCCCACGTCGAATTCCTGCGCGGGGTGAACAACCCGATCGGGGTCAAGGTCGGCCCGAGCATGAACCCCGACGACCTGATCCGCCTGATCGACATCCTCAACCCGGACAACGACCCGGGCCGCCTGAACCTGATTGCGCGCATGGGTGCCAACAAGGTCGGCGACCACCTGCCGAACCTGATCCGTGCCGTACAGCGTGAAGGCAAGCAGGTGTTGTGGAGTTCCGACCCGATGCACGGCAACACCATCAAGGCCAGCAGCGGCTACAAAACCCGGGACTTCGCGCAGATCCTCAGTGAGGTGAAGGAATTCTTCCAGGTGCATGAAGCCGAAGGCACTTATGCCGGCGGGATTCATATCGAGATGACCGGGCAGAATGTCACCGAGTGCATCGGCGGCGCACGGCCGATTACCGAGGATGGCCTGTCGGACCGCTACCACACCCACTGCGACCCACGGATGAATGCCGATCAGTCGCTGGAGTTGGCGTTCCTGATTGCCGAGACACTAAAACAGGTCAAGCGCTAAGAGCTCTACCCGCAACCGCGCTGCACTGGCCCGCTGGCAATTGAGCTGTATCTGCTCAAGCCCGAGCCAGTCGGCCATCTGCCGCAGATTCAGGGCCAGCGCCTGCATGCCCTCCTCGTCCAGCCCCGGTTCTTCCTCGTGAACGGCATGCACCGCCAGGCGCCCGGCCGCTCGCTCGGCGCGTAGATCCACCCGCGCCGCGATCCGCTCGTTGTGCAGGAACGGCAACACGTAATAGCCATACACCCGCTTGTCCTGGGGCGTGTAGATTTCCAGCCGATAGCGGAAATCGAACAAACGCTCGGTACGGCTGCGCTCCCAGATCAGCGAATCAAAAGGCGATAGCAACGCGCTGGCGGGCACCTTGCGCGGGATTTTTGGCTCCGGCAGGCAATACGCCGGCTGCTTCCAGCCCTGGACCTGGCACGTGATCAACTGCCCATCCTCGACCAACTCTGCCAGGCGACCGCGGCTGTCGCTCGGGTCCAGGCGGAAGTAATCGCGCAGGTCTTTTTCGGTGCCCACACCCAGCGCCGTGGCGCTGTGCAACAGCAGGCCGCGCTGGGCTTGAGCTTCATTCAAAGGGGCTTGCTGGAGAATTTCCGCCGGGATTACCCGCTCCGGCAAGTCATACAGCCGCTCAAAACCCCGCCGCCCGGCGACGGTCACCAAGCCTGCTGCGAACAACCATTCCAGGGCATGCTTTTCATCGCTCCAGTCCCACCACGGGCCGGCGCGTTCCTCACGGGTGGACAAACTGCCCGCACCCAAGGCGCCCTGTTGCTCGACGATGCCCAGCACTCGCGCAATGGTCGCCTGCTGCTCGCGACCAAAACGCGCCATTTGCTGATAGATCCCCTGCCCCTGGGCCGCCCGATCCATGCGCCAGCGCATCAACGGGTACAGCGCCATCGGCAGCAACGAAGCCTCGTGGCCCCAATACTCGAACAGCGAACGGCGCCGGCCCGAGCTCCAGGCGGCCTGTTCGAGAATCAACGGAGAGTAGTTACCCAGGCGGGAAAACAGCGGCAGGTAGTGCGAGCGCACCACCGCATTTACCGAATCAATCTGCAACACGCCCAAACGCTCAACCAGGCGATTGACCTGCGCGGCCTTGATCAACGCCGGCGGCTGGCGCCCGGAAAAACCCTGGGCGGCCAGCGCCAGGCGTCGCGCCTGCTTGAGGGAAAAGGACAGTTCTGCGGGCATGTGCATCTCCTTGTGTGCTCGCGAACCACCCTACTGCATCCCGAGTCATTTTCGCAGCGGATCTTCCCAAAAGTGCCGGCGGCTTTCCTGCTCGACATCACCACGGTTGAGCCCGATATCCTTGAGCGCCTCATCGCTCATGCTCATCAACAGCTGGCGTTCACGGTGCACGGCGATCCAGCGGGAACCCAATTGAAGCAACCCGGAAAACGGCCGTTTAGCCATCAGTACAAAGCCTCTTTGACCTTTCATCATCTCGCCCTCCAGTGGGGATGACTGAAGTCTGTGCCTGGCGCTATGATCAATCCAACGAATGTTTCTTATGCAATACATCTCGGAGATTGATCGATTGTCCAGCTACCCGAGTATCGATACCGAAGTCCTTCGCACCTTCGTCGCCATCGCCGATCAGGGTGGTTTTACCCGCGCCGGCGAGCAGGTCAACCGCACCCAGTCGGCCGTGAGCATGCAGATGAAACGCCTGGAAGAAGATGTGTTGCAGCGCAAGCTGTTCGAGCGCGATGGCCGCCAGGTGCGGCTGACGCCCGAGGGCCAAGTGCTATTGGGCTATGCCCGCCGGATCCTCAAGCTGCACAGCGAGGTGTTCAACACCTTGCGCGAGCCGCACATGGTGGGACTGGTGCGCATCGGCACGCCGGATGACTACGTGATGCGCTACCTGCCGGGAATTCTCAAGCGCTTTTCCAAGGCTTACCCGCTGATCCAGATTGAAATGCACTGTGAATCGTCGCCGGTGCTGATGCAGCGCCGGGACCTCGACCTGACGGTGATCAGCCGCGAACCGGGAAATGAAATCGGTGAACTGCTGCGCCATGAGCGCATGGTATGGGTGGCGGCGCCCTGCTTCTGCATGGATGAGCACAGCGCCGTGCCCTTGGCCATTTCCGGCCTCGACAGCTTTTGCACGCAGTGGGCACGCGCCGCGCTGGACGCCCAAGGGCAGGAGTATCGGCTGGCGTATCACAGCTCCAACGGGGCCGCGATCCTCGCCGTGGTGGGTGCCGGCCTGGCAGTCACGATCAACATGGAGAGCCTGGTGACCGAGGACCTGCGCATATTGGGCGCAGCGGATGGTTTCCCGGCGCTGCCGTCGGTCAATCTGCGGCTGTTGCGCAACCCGCGCACCACCTCGCCGATTACCGAATGCCTCGCCGAGTACATCATCGAAGGCTTCAAACTTTAAAGGTCAGCATCACCGCACACAGCGCCAGGAACCCGCAGAACAGCCCGCGCAACAGACGCTCGGGCATGGCGTGGGCGACTTTCACGCCCCAACTGATGCTGAGCAGGCCGCCGACGGCCAGCGGCACGCCGATCAACCAGTCCACCTCATGGTGCCAGGCGTAGGTCACCAGGGTCACGCTGGTGCTCGGCAGGGCCAGGGCCAGCGACAGCCCTTGGGCCACCACCTGGCTGGTGCCGAAGATGCTGGTCAACACCGGCGTGGCCACCACCGCGCCGCCGACGCCAAACAAGCCACCCATGGACCCGGAAGCCGCGCCCAACACCCCCAACCATGGCCAGGAATAACGCATCTGCGCCGAAGGCGGTGCGTTGTGGGTAAACATTCGCAGCAGGTTGTAGGACGCCAACACCAGCAGAAACGCGATAAACCCCACCCGCATCACGCCGGCATCAATGCCCACCGCCCAGATCGAGCCCAGCCAGGCGAAGGAAAACCCCATCACACCCAGCGGCAAGGCATGACGCAGTTCGATGCGATTGCGCTGGTGATAACGCCACAACGCGAGCATCACGTTTGGCACCACCATCACCAGGGCCGTGCCTTGGGCGATCTGTTGGTCCAGGCCGCAAAACACCCCCAGCACGGGGATGGCAATCAGCCCGCCGCCAATCCCGAACAAGCCGCCGACGGTGCCCAACGCCACACCCATTATCAAATACAACGCTAAATCTGCCACCACTGCGCTCCCGCCGATCCCAGGCCTCGCATGCTACGCAGTCCGCTCTAGCGCGGAAACGCACAGCAACGCACAATGGCTGTGCCAACTTCGCATAAGCAGCCGCTGATGAACCCTAATACGCTGACCGACCAACTGGGCCTGTTCCTGGATGTGCTGGAAGCCGGCAGCTTTTCCGCCGCGGCGCGCCGTCATCCGCTCACACCCTCGGCCGTGGCGCGGCGCATCGACAGCCTGGAAAGCTCGGTAGGCAGCCGACTGTTTCAACGCAGCACCCATGCCGTGGTGCCGACGCCCGCCGGGCTGGCGTTTGCCGAGCGCGCGCGGCGGATTGTCAGTGAGCTGCAACTGGCGCGGGCCGAAGCGGTGTCGCTTAGCCACGCACCTGAAGGGCTGATCCGCGTGGACGCCCCTGCCGCCTTCGGCCGACGTCACTTGGCGCCTGCCATTGCCGACTTTCTTAACGTGTATCCGGGCCTCGACGTGCACCTGCACCTGATCGACAGCTTTGTCGACATGCAGGGCGAGCATCTGGGCAAGGTCGACCTGGTGCTGCGGGCCGGGCATATCGTCGACACCCGCCTGATCGCCACGCCCCTGGCCAGCATCGTGCGCATCGCCTGCGCCAGCCCGGCCTACCTGAAGAGCCGTGGCACACCGACCCATCCCAGCCAGTTGAACGAACACGACGGCCTGGACTGGGAAGGCCTGGCACCGATGTTCGCCTGGCGTTTTGAGCTGGATGGGCGCAAGACCACCTACCGCCCGCAACGCATCCGCATGAGCGCCAACAACGCCGAAGCCCTGCTCTCCGGGGCGCTGGCCGGGCTTGGGGTTGCCCACCTCCCGACCTGGCTCGCCAGTGAATACCTGGTGCGCGGCGAACTGGTGCCGCTGTTCTGCGAGAACGGCCTGCCGACGCCTGAAACCGCCGGCATCTATGCGCTGCGCCTGGAGCAACACGCCAACGCCCGCAGCCGGTTATTGCTCGAATACCTCAAGGCACGCTTCAGCCCGGTGCCGCCGTGGGATCTGGCGCTGCAAAGCGGCTTGGGCTGACCGGCCGGACAGAATTGTCTGGCGCGTTAAAGGTTTGCCCGCTAGATTCAAAACCAGACACGTTTTAAGGCACTGCCATGACCAAGCCCCTCGATACCTGCGAATCCTTGCTGCTCGACAACCAACTGTGTTTTGCCCTGCATTCCACCTCGTTGCTGATGACCAAGGTCTACAAACCGCTGCTGCAAGCCCTCGGCCTGACCTACCCGCAATACCTGGCCATGATGGTGCTGTGGGAAGAAGATGGCCTGACCGTCGGGGAAATCAGCAACCGCCTGCTGACGGACCCCGGCTCCCTGACGCCGCTGCTCAAGCGCCTGGAAGCCGAAGGCCTGCTCAGCCGCACCCGCAGCCGCGAAGACGAGCGCGTGGTGGTGGTTGAATTGACCGAGGCCGGGCGTGCCCTGCGAGACAAGGCAATGGACATACCGCAGTGCATTCTGGGCGCCAGCGGGCTGGACATCGAACAACTGCGCAAGCTGCAGGGTGACTTGCTGGCGCTGCGCGGGAATTTGCAGCGTAGCGTTTAACCCCGGAACCCGCGTGCCAGAGGGCTCCAACCCTCATACGCGGATTTTTTTGTAAATTTATCTTGCGCACTAACTATTAGCGCGATACATTCACCTCGCCACTTACTTAGCGCGCAAACAATTAGCGCAAAACAGACGAGGAAAATCACCATGCAAACTCTCTACACCGCAGTAGCCACCGCCACCGGCGGCCGTGATGGTCGTGCTGTTTCCAGCGACAACATCCTTGACGTAAAACTCTCCACGCCAAAAGAGCTGGGCGGCGCAGGCGGCCAGGCCACCAACCCGGAACAACTGTTCGCCGCCGGCTACTCCGCCTGCTTTATTGGCGCCCTGAAATTCGTCGCCAGCCAGACCAAACGCAAAATCCCGGATGACGCTTCGATCACTGCCCACGTCGGCATCGGTCAAATCCCCGGCGGTTTCGGCCTGGACATCGACCTGCACATCAGCCTGCCCGGCCTGGTCCAGGACGACGCGCAAAGCCTGGTCGACGCGGCGCACCAAGTCTGCCCGTACTCCAACGCCACCCGTGGCAACGTCGATGTACGCCTGCACGTAACCGTCTAACCCACGCGGTTTTTTGGAGAAGAACATGAACACATTTGGCAAAGTACTCACCGGCACCCTGCTCGCCTTCTCGATCACCAATGCCTTTGCGGCCAGCGGTGACGTGGAACACAACACCCAGGCGTTTCTCGATGTACTGAACGCCGGCACCGGCAAACCGATGGAGCAACTGACACCCAAGGAAGCCCGTGCGGTGCTGACAGGTGCACAGTCGGGTGTAAAGCTCACACTGCCCAAGGCCGACGTCAGCCAGAAGACCATTCAGGTCGACGGCCAGCCGCTGAGCCTGACCATCGTGCGTCCGGCCGGGGTCAAGGGCACGCTGCCAGTGTTCATGTTCTTCCACGGCGGGGGCTGGGTGCTCGGGGATTTCCCGACCCACGAGCGGCTGGTGCGCGACCTGGTGGTGGGTTCGGGGGCGGCGGCGGTATTCGTCAACTACACGCCATCACCTGAAGCGCATTACCCGGTGGCCATCAATCAGGCCTACGGCGCAACGAAATGGGTGGCCGAACACGGCAGCGAGATCAACCTCGATGGCAAACGCCTGGCCGTCGCCGGCAACAGCGTCGGCGGCAATATGGCGGCAGTGGTCAGCCTGATGGCCAAGGACAAGGGCACCCCGGCGATCAAGTTCCAGCTGCTGTTGTGGCCGGTGACCGACGCCAACTTCGACACCGGTTCCTACAACCAGTTTGCCGAAGGCCACTTCCTGACCCGAAACATGATGAAGTGGTTCTGGGACAACTACACCACCGATGCCAAGCAACGCGCCGAGATATATGCCTCGCCGTTGCGGGCCACCACCGCACAGCTCAAGGGTTTGCCACCTGCGCTGATTCAGACCGCCGGCTCCGATGTGCTCCGGGATGAAGGCGAAGCCTACGCCCGCAAGCTGGACGAAGCCGGTGTACCGGTGACCGCCGTGCGCTACAACGGCATGATCCACGACTACGGTTTGCTGAACGTCGTCAGCCAGGTACCGGAAGTTCGCTCGGCGCTGCTGCAGGCGTCCGAGGAACTGAAGCAACACTTGAAGTAAAAAGCGTCGCCCACAAAAAAGCCCACTTGTAGGAGCGAGCTTGCTCGCGAAGAACTCATAGGCACCGCGTATATCCAGGATGTACGCGTTATCGTTGAAGTTTTTCGCGAGCAAGCTCGCTCCTACAGCGGGCTTTTGTCGTACCGGTGGCGCAAGAATTACTTCTTGGCGCGACCTTTGTACGAACCACCTTCACGGGTGTCGATCTCGATCAGGTCGTCGATTTCGATGAAATCGGCCACTTGCAGTTCGGTACCGTTAGCCAGCTTGGCAGGCTTCATCACTTTGCCCGAAGTGTCGCCGCGAGCGGAACCTTCGGTGTAGGCAACCTTACGCACGATGGTGGTCGGCAGCTCTACGGAAACCAGACGGTCTTCGAAGAAGATAGCTTCGCAGACGTCTTCCATGCCTTCTTCCACGAACGGCAGAACGGCTTCGATGTCTTCAGCGTTCAGCTCGTACATGGTGTAGTCGGTGGTGTCCATGAACGTGTAGGTGTCGCCGCTGATGAAGGACAGGGTCGCTTCTTTGCGGTCGAGGATCACGTCGTCCAGTTTGTCATCGGCGCTGTAGACGATCTCGGTCTTGTAACCGGTCAGCAGGTTCTTCAGCTTGGTCTTCATGATTGCGCTGTTACGACCAGACTTGGTGAACTCAGCTTTCTGAACCAGCCAAGGGTCGTTTTCGAGACGGATCACTGTACCGGGTTTCAGTTCTTTACCAGTTTTCATTGCGAATATCCGAAATTTGGATGGGATTTACAAAAATCAAGGTCGCGTATCATATCCAATTTACATAAAACTGTACCAGCGCCGTCGCAAGATCGGTCCGCGAGCCTTGTTCCAGAGCCCATTTTTCAGCGTTCGCCGTCACTTCCGGCCAGTGTTCGAGGAGCATTTTCCAGCTATGTGCCATATCGCCATCAGCGTTCCAGGCCTGCCAAAGGGTGACCAACGCGACTTTCGCGGCCGGTGACAAGCCCTCGGTGTACAACTCAAGGAAAGCGTCCAGCTTGTCCAGGTGAATGTCTTCGTCCTGGCGGTAGATGTGCCACAGCAGGGGTCGCCCGGCCCATTGCGCCCGCACGAACGAGTCTTCGCCGCGCACGGCGTTGAAGTCGCAGCACCAGAGCAATCGATCGTATTGCTCCTGGCGCACGAACGGCAGCACCTGCACCGTCAAGGCATCGCGCTGGTGCACCTCGCCCACATTTAGCGACGCGACACCCAGCCAGCGCTGCACGTCACCCAGGATCCGCCCTTCCGGCACCAACAGATGAGTGGCGCGCCCATCGGCGGCCAGCACGTCGAGCCAACTGGCCAGTCCGGCGTTTTCGTAGGCAAACAACGACATGATCCGCGCGCCCGTGGTCGGGAAAACCCCAAGCGCCTGCAGAAACTGCTGCCGGGCGGCGGCGTCTTGCTGGAAGGCATCGCGCTGTTCCAGCAGCCCGGCTTCGCGCAGCAAACCGCCAGTACCGAGACGGAATCCGGGAAAGAAGAAGTACTTTTGCACGCCCTTGAATTTCACCGACGGTAAACCGTGGCAGCCGACCACCCAGTCCTCGGCGCTCAGGTAATCCAGGTTCATCCACAGCGGCGTGCGTTCCCGTGCGGCCATCGCTTCCATATAGTCAGGCGGCAACTGGCAGGCGAACGCGGCGATCACCACGTCTGCCGCGTCGGTTGCCGGCCAGTCGCGAGGCCAGTGGCGTACGTCGACGCCCTCCTGCCATTGCTGGTGCACCTGCACATCGATTTCGGGGCACATGCGTTCGAACGCCCGCAGGTCATCGACCCACAGGCGCACCGCACAACCTTGTTCCGCCACCAATTGCCGGGCCAGGCGCCAGGTCACGCCGATGTCGCCGTAGTTATCGACGACGCTGCAAAAAATATCCCAGCGGGCTTTCATTCCGGGCTCCAACGCTCAAAGGCTCGATTGTCCGCACAAATGCCCCGATTGCGAAGGGTTGATCGCGATTATTCTGCGCGCGGCTGTGGGACAATCAGCGCCATCCTGCCCCGTAGCAGCTGTCGAGCCTCGGCGAGGCTGCGTGACGGTGGTGAATCTGACGATTTACTTTGGCTGGAACACCGCTACGCAGCCTCGCCAGGGCTCGACAGCTGCTACGTCGCTACGTTGTTCATTTAAGGGGATGTTCATAATGGCCACCAGCGCACCGTTCTCGCTGTTCAAACTCAGTATCGCCGTGGCCTTCGGCCTGTGGCTGGGGTTTATCGCCATCGTGCTGAGCGTATGGCTGGCGTCCCGCTATTTGCCTGAGCAAACCGTGGCGCCCGTGGCTCGGGTGGTGCAGCAGTTGGGCAAACCCGAAGTGGTCGCACCGGAGCCGCCGAACCGCATGTTCGAGCAGTATCAGGAGAACCTTCGCAAACAGGAGCAACAGCAGACCCTGGACCAGGCCCGCAACAACCCGCGCAACCTGTCCAACCCCAAATGCCAGTTCTGGCTGCAACAGGACCAGAACGCCCCCAACGACAAGAGCCGGGCCAACGTCCTGCAATTTTGCGATTGATCACGAAAGCCGCCCATGAATAAGCACGCCGTTCACCAACTGGTTCTGGACAAGCTCGCGGTCGATCTCGATATCGCCCAGCGCGCGGCGCAAACCGCCTACGAAACCGCGACCCACGAAGAAAACATCGCCGAGAACAAGTACGACACCCTGGGGCTGGAGGCGTCCTACCTGGCCGCCGGCCAGGCCCGGCGCGTCGAAGAGATCAAGCAGGCACTGACGCTCTGCCAGAACATGCAGCTGCGCCCCTACGACGAGCAGCGCGGGATCGAGGTGGGCGCATTGCTGGGCCTGGTGGATGAAAACGATCGCCAGCAGTGGCTATTCCTGGCACCGGACGGCGCAGGTTTGAAAGTCGATGTGGTGGGGCAACCGGTGACCGTCATCACCCCGCGCTCGCCCCTGGGCAAAAGCCTGCTGGGCAAGTTCGAAGGGGATGAGGTGGAGATTCTGGTGGGAGGCGCTCGGCAACAGTTTGCTGTTACCGAGGTGAAGTAAGCCGATCAGTGAACCGGTAGTTCAACGCCGTCGAACAGCTCTTCCAGTTCCTGCTTGTTGTGGCACTGGATGGCCTTGGCCATCACTTCGCGGGTCAGGTGCGGGGCGAACTTCTCGATGAAGTCGCACATGAAACCACGCAGGAAGGTGCCGCGACGGAAACCGATCTTGGTCACGCTGGATTCGAACAGCTCGCTGGCATCAAGCACCACCAGGTCGCTGTCGAGCTTGGTGTCGACCGCCATCTTGGCGACGATGCCAACGCCCAGGCCCAGGCGCACGTAGGTTTTGATCACGTCGGCGTCGGCAGCGGTGAACACTACTTTCGGCGTCAGGCCACGGTGACTGAAGGCTTCGTCGAGTTTCGAACGGCCGGTGAAACCGAATACGTACGTCACGATCGGGTATTCAGCCAGGGCTTCCAGGGTCAGCTTCGGCAGCTTGGCCAGCGGGTGACCTTGCGGGACCACAACGCAGCGGTTCCAGCGGTAGCACGGCATCATCACCAGGTCGCCGAACAATTCCAGGGCTTCGGTGGCAATCGCGAAATCGACGGTGCCGTCTGCGGCCATCTCGGCGATCTGCATCGGCGAACCCTGGTGCATGTGCAGGGCCACGTCCGGGTACTGCTTGATAAAGCTGCTGATCACCGGCGGCAACGCATAACGCGCCTGGGTGTGGGTGGTGGCGATCGACAGGGTGCCCTTTTTCTCGTTGGAGAATTCCTGGGCGATCTGCTTGATGCTTTCGACCTTGCGCAGGATCTCGCCGGCGGTGGTGATGATTCGCTCACCGGCCGGGGTGACGCGGGTCAGGTGCTTGCCGCTGCGTGCGAACACTTCAACGCCCAACTCGTCTTCGAGCAGGCGGATCTGCTTGCTGATACCAGGTTGCGAGGTGTAAAGGCTTTGAGCAGTAGCGGAAACGTTGAGGTCGTGGTGCGCCACTTCCCAGATGTAGCGCAGTTGTTGAAGCTTCATATGTGTCCCTCAAAGCGGATAGACGCCACGGGTATCAGCGACGGTATATAACTATATTAAAGGTTAGACGGATAAATCTAGAACTTTTTATCGTTTTCTACCAATCACACGTCATCACTGCGTCGACGCTGCAACAGCGGCACCAGATACACCGGCACCTGCGACAGCTGCAACACCCGTGCGGCGGTTCTCCCCAGAGGTGTCGCCACCCCGACCGCCTGGCTGTGACTACCTACGATCAACAAATCCACAGAGAGTTTCTGCGACTGGTCGAGAATCACTTCACAGGGGTCGCCCTGGATCACCCGCACCGAACGGATCAACTTGAGGTCCTGCTCCCCTTCCCCCAGCTCTTCACGAAAACTGTCGAGCACCCGTTGCTCGATGGTCGCCATCACCGTGGTCAGCCCCTGGCTTTGCCATTCGCTCAGGGCCTTCTCATCAAGGTAGCTCTGCAACACCGATTCGGCGAACAGCCCGATGGGCTCGACCACGTGAATCACATACAGATCAGCCTTGAACGTTCGCGCCAGCGCCAGGGCATGTTGCATCACATAAGGCGCGTACAGACCCAGGTCCGTGGCGTACAACATCGAACGAATCATAGAACCTCCTGGATAGCCAGGATGGCGGAGATTGATTCAGCTTAGCAGCGCCTTTGGCAGTGCTCAGCCCTCGGTCTGAATTTTCAACTCGTTACTGATGCCATGGGGCACGTGCCCGGTGGCCACGAACTCCCGGGCCTTCTCGCAATGCCCTTCCTGGTCATCGAAAAACACATCGGCGGCAAAGGCTTCGAGGAACGCCGACTTTTCCAGGCCGCCGAGAAACAGCGACTCGTCGAGACGGATATCCCACTCGCGCAGCGTGCGAATTACCCGCTCGTGGGAAGGTGCCGAACGGGCGGTCACCAGCGCGGTGCGGATCGGGCAGGACTCGTCGGGAAACTCACGCTGCAACAGGTTGAGCGCCGCCAGGAAGCCCTTGAACGGACCGCCACGCAACGGCTCCCGTGCCGACTCCCGCTCGCTGGCCTGGAACGCTTCCAGGCCTCCGGACTGGTAGACGCGCTCGGACTCGTCGGAAAACAGCACCGCGTCGCCATCGAAGGCGATCCGCAATTCTGCACTGGAGGCCCGACCTGCACCGCCTGAAAGAATGGTCGCGGCGGCAAACCCGGCATCCAGGGCGCTGCGCACGTCCTCGGCATGGGTGGACAGAAACAGGTGGCAGCCAAACGCTGCCAGATAAGGATAAGGACTGCGCCCGCCGACAAACGCGGCGCGGGAGATATCCAGGCCGTAATGCTGGATCGAATTGAATACGCGCAAGCCGGTGTCGGCACTGTTGCGCGACACCAGCACCACCTCGACCCGGGCACGGCCGAGGCTGGCGTTGAGGCTCAGGAGTTTTTTCACCAGCGGGAAGGCGTCACCGGGCTCGAGGGTTTCTTCCTCGTGGTCGATCTGGTACTTGCGGTACGCCTCGACGCCTTGTGCCAGGTAGACCTTGTGGCTTTCGCTCAGGTCGAACAGTGCCCGCGAGGAAATCGCCAGCACCAGTTTGTCGCCCAATCCCTTTGCCATGTGTGTTCCCCCCAATCAGCGGTTATGCCGATCCATAAAACTCAAGGCCTGGTACAGCGCCTGCATTCGTGGCAGCTCACAACCGGCGGCCATTGCGGCCGCCAAGGGGCGCGCGTAGATCGCCGCCAGCTCCAGCGGGCGCTTGTGCACGTAATCGTGATACATGCTGGGCAGGTAGTCATCCATGCTTTCGGTCATGGTGAACATCTGCCCGGCGTAACTGGCGGGGATTTCATGCCCGCACGCGTGGGCGCCCTGCACCACTTCGGCCATCAGCGCCTGGATCAGTTCACGACTGGACTCATCCGCCATCATCGCCGTGGTGCCGGTGCCGAACAATACGGAGAGGCCGTTGTACGGCACGTTCCACACCAGTTTATGCCAGCGTGCCTGATGCACATTGGCCATGGCCTGGGAATCGATGCCGGCCTGGTGAAACAGTGCGGCGCCCTCTTCGACAATCGCCTGCCGACCGGTGTCATCGTTGGCCGCGGGGCCACTGTGGTAACCCAGGTTGACCCGGCCCAGCGCCTGATGCTCGACAATCCCGGGGCCGGAACGGTGCACGCCGATGTAGCACAGGCCACCCAGCAGGTGCAGCGACGGCGGCAGGTGTTCGCGCAGGCTGTCTTCGACATCCAGGCCATTTTGCAGCAGCACAACTTTGGCGCCCGGAGCGGCGATCTGGGCGATGGTCGGGGCCAGCTCGACATTCCCCGTCGACTTGGTACCCACCAGCAGCCAGTCGCAAGGCGGCATGTCGGCGGCACGGGCATAGGCCTGCACCGGGTGCAGGTGCAAGGTGCCATGGACGGTACTGTTAAGTTGCAAGCCGCGCTCGCTCACCGCGGCGTATTCGCTGCGCAGCAAAAAATGCACATCGAAGCCGGCACGCGCGAGCATCAGGCCGTAGAAACCACCAATGGCCCCGGTGCCGATAATCCCGATCCGGGGCGACTGTGTTTTTGCAACGTCGGTCATGGCAACTCCTCTGGTATTCGTTTGAGCGCCTGCTGCACACCCTGAGTCAGGTCGCTGGCGGTCAGACGCGTCAATGACGCTAATATTCCATGGAATTTCCCGTCACACACCACAAACAGCGCCGGCAGGTGAAAGATCTCGTAGCGCTCCACCGCGCCACCATTGTGGCCCGCATCCACCCAGCAGACCCGGTCCACCGGCAAATCCCAACCCGGCAGTTGCTGGTGAAGGAAGCGGCAACGGGAACAACCCTCACCGGTAAACACCACCAGCGAGGTGCCGGGCAGCCCCAATAATTGCTGGTCGATATCCAGATCGGTAAGTTGCAGTTCTTTCACTATACTGCTGCCACCGCCGTCAACTGGACGGTGCTCGGAGTCCGTGTGCATGGGTCGTTTCTTTCCTCACCCTGATGATGTCGCTGTCGAAATAACCCAACGCCCCCTTTCCGGCATTTCCCGCCAACGGCTGCACACTATCGGCCTGGGCGGCGTCGCATGCAATTGCCCGCGCGCCTGGCGCCAGGGCACGGCCATCGAAATGCACATCCCTGCACTGGGCCTCACGGCCCGCTATCCGGGCTATGTAGCGTGGTGCCGCAAAGGCGAACACGGCTACCGCGTCGGCATTGCCTTTACCGATGAGCAGGCCTTGTTCGGTGCGCGGATGGGCGAGCAAGTGTGCCAGATCGAACGCTATTGCCGGCTGCACGAAGGCAGCGGGCCGACACCCAGGCAGAACGAAGCCCTGGCCCGGGAATGGGTCACGCGCCATGCCGGCGAGTTCTCCCATGAGGCTTTTGTGCAGCCAGCACTGGATTAAAGCGGCCTTTGCCCATTGTCTCCCAGCCTTGTAACGCGCTAAGGTTCGGCTCCCCGCTGCACTTAAATCATGCTGTGCTCCGCCGCACGGGGATCGCTGGCGGCCGGCACCCGTGACCCTGACGAGTAACACGATGGCTGATTTACCGATCAACGACCTTAACGTCGAATCCAACGAGACCCTGATCACACCCGATCAGCTCAAGCGCGAAATCCCCCTGAGCGACGCTGCCCTGCAGACCGTCACCAAGGGCCGCGAAGTCATCCGTGAGATTCTCGACGGCACCGACCACCGCCTGTTCGTGGTCATCGGGCCGTGCTCGATCCATGACCTCAAGGCTGCCCACGAATACGCCGAGCGCCTGAAAGTGCTGGCGGCGGAAGTGTCCGACACCTTGTACCTGGTGATGCGCGTCTATTTCGAGAAACCGCGTACCACCGTGGGCTGGAAAGGCTTGATCAACGACCCGTACCTGGACGACTCGTTCAAGATCCAGGATGGCCTGCACATCGGTCGTCAACTGCTGCTGGACCTGGCGGAAATGGGCCTGCCGACGGCAACCGAAGCCCTGGACCCGATTTCCCCGCAGTACCTGCAAGACCTGATCAGCTGGTCGGCGATTGGTGCGCGTACCACCGAATCCCAGACCCACCGGGAAATGGCTTCCGGCCTGTCCTCGGCTGTCGGCTTCAAGAACGGCACCGACGGCGGCCTGACCGTGGCGATCAACGCCCTGCAATCGGTCTCCAGCCCACACCGTTTCCTGGGCATCAACCAGGAAGGTGGCGTGTCCATCGTTACCACCAAGGGCAATGCCTACGGTCACGTGGTGCTGCGTGGCGGCAACGGCAAGCCCAACTATGATTCGGTCAGTGTGGCCCTGTGCGAACAGGCGCTGAACAAGGCGAAGATCAAGCCGAACATCATGGTCGACTGCAGCCACGCCAACTCCAACAAGGACCCGGCCCTGCAACCGCTGGTGATGGAGAACGTGGCCAACCAGATTCTGGAAGGCAACCAGTCGATCATCGGCCTGATGGTCGAGAGCCACCTGAACTGGGGTTGCCAGGCGATTCCGAAGGACCTGGCCGACTTGCAATACGGCGTGTCGATCACCGATGCCTGCATCGACTGGTCCGCCACCGAGACCACCTTGCGCAGCATGCACGCCAAGCTCAAGGACGTCTTGCCCAAGCGCCAACGCGGCTGAGCAAAGACTGCGGACACAAAAACGCCGGGCTAAGCCCGGCGTTTTTTATGCCTGCTCGTCAGAGCTTCGCGGCATGGCGCTGATGGCGCTCCATGTAGCGCTCCACGTAGGAGCAGGACGGGATCACCGTATAACCTGCCTCCTCGGCGAACTTCAACGCTTCCTCGGTGAGCGCAGCAGCAATGCCACGGCCCCGCAGCGCGTTGGGCACGAAGGTGCGATAGATATCCAGGGTCTGTTTCCCAAGGTCCATATAGGTCAGATAGGCACGATGACCGTCCACATTGGTCTCGAACTGATGACCAGCCTGGTCATGGTGGATGGACAACGCCTCGCTCATCACTACTCCTCGCGGGTCTTGGTTTCTGACCCCTACCTTACCGATGTTTTTCCGGCGAAGGAACATCTACGCCACCCGGTGCCGGTTTCGACAACGAGAAAAGTCGCCAGTGCCTTGCACTAACGCTCACAACCAGCACAGGGAAATAGTAGGCGCCAATCGCACAATTGCTCAAGACACGCTCGTCCTCCGTTGCGCTGGCGGACATAGAAAGGGCCAATCGAGCATCCTTAGGTCGATGGCCTGAACATTGCCGGCAGTTGAAGCTTGAGACGAACACGCGCTCTTAAAGTCACCTCTACATGCACAAAAGATACCGGGTGGCGAAAAGACATTCTGAACAATAGTGTCGGGGACGATATATAAATTGACTTATGTTTACATGGCTTAACACATGCCAGCCGGCCCTTTCAGGCTGGATCCAATCCCCGGCAGAGTGCAAAAATCTGGATAATTTTTATACAGACTCTCAAAAGATTAGCCAAAATAGATTGGCCGCGAGAATTTTTTTTGCTTCTTGCGCTACGTCAGTTTACTTACTACAAGTAATGGGTAGTATGTACGCCGGCTATTAGCTCACTCTGAGAAAGTAGCCATTTAATAGAAAGTCCTTGAAGGGGAACACGATGAACAACGTTCTGAAATTCTCTGCTCTGGCTCTGGCCGCAGTTCTGGCTACCGGTTGCAGCAGCGTCTCCAAAGAAACCGAAGCTCGTCTGACTGCAACTGAAGACGCAGCAGCTCGCTCCCAGGCTCGTGCAGACGAAGCCTACCGTAAAGCTGATGAAGCTCTGGCTGCTGCTCAAAAAGCACAACAGACTGCTGACGAAGCTAACGAGCGCGCTCTGCGCATGCTTGAAAAAGCAAGCCGCAAGTAATAATCCTTCGGGGTTGTTATCAAGCCGATCCATTCTTGGATCGGCTTTTTTTTGCCTGGAATTTCGTGGGAGCGGGCTTGCTCGCGAAGATCGTCAACGATGACGCGTGCAGCCTGAAAGAACGCGGTGCTCGGGAGTTTTTCGCGAGCAAGCTTGCTCCTACTGATCGACCGGCGTGCTCGACACCATCGGCGCCCCGCCCGGCACACCGATTTCGGTCGGCAAACCGTCTTCGGCGGCAACTACGTCACGCACCTGGTCCCAGTTGACCCGCAGGTTGCTGGACAGGTCTTCACGCTTGAGCAAGGCGTTGATCACCGCAGTGTGCTTATCGACCACCGACGGGGTGCCGTCGTCGTTCAGCGGCGTATGGGCTTCCAGATACACCTTGCCACCGGCTGCGCCGAACTTGTAGGCATCGTTGATGATCCGCACCGACGTGCCCACCGGCACCATGCTCGCCATTTCCAGCACGTTGTTGTTGAACATGCGGAAGCAGCCGTGGCTGGTACGGGTACCAATACCAAACTTCATGTTGGAGCCGTGGATCAGGTAACCCGGGGTGCCGAGGGTGAACTTGAACGGCCCCAGCGGGTTGTCCGGGCCGGCCGGCACCACGTTGGGCAGCGGGTCGCCGTTGGCAGCGTGTTCGGCCTTGATCGAGGCGGGCGGGGTCCAGGTCGGGTTGGGGATCTTGCCCGTGATGGTGGTGTGGGCGACCGGAGAGCCCCAGCCCTCACGGCCAATACCCAGCGGGAACGTGTACACCACGTTCTGGCCCTTGGGGTAGTAGTAGAGCCGGTATTCCGCCAGGTTGATCACGATGCCCTCACGCGGGCCCGGCGGCAGGATGAAGCGTGTCGGCAGCACAATCTCGGTACCCGCCCCCGGCAACCAGGCATCGACGCCCGGGTTGGCCGCGACCATCTCCGAATAACCCAGGTCGTAGGTCGTGCCCAGGTCGGCGAAGGTATCTTCGTACTTGGCCTTGATCACCTGGACCTGGCCAACGATATCTTCACCCGGTGGCGGCAAAGGCAACTGCAAGGCTGCAGCGGAACCGGCCGCGCAGAGCGCAGCAAGAGACAGGCAGCAGGTGACGACGGAGAGGCGCGACAACATCCGGGAATTCCTTCGCAGATCGACGGGTAGTAAAAAATGGATTGTACACGGCTGCCCGGCGGGCACCCATATTCAAAGTTCGAAGCGCAGCTCTGGCCAGATCGGCGGTGTGCCGCGCTTTTGCGACTCAAGGATCGCCCGGCATAAGGGGCACAAACGCTGGTCCTGGAAGATCGAGCGATCCACCGACGACCAGCGTGGCTGAGCGGGCAATAACGTACCGCAGAGGGTACGGTCGATGGACCCGCCCAACTCCAATTGACGCGTCACCAGATGCACCCGGACTTCCTGGCAGGCGAACAGATCCAGCTGCTCGTCAGGCTCGATCAGTTGGTAGGCAAACAGGGACCAGGCAGGACGCGACATCGGGGGCTCCAAATCGGGGGGGCGCCACCTTAGCCGAAAGACCGCTGCTAGAAAAGCGTCATAGCAGTGGTTTTAGCGTTGGCCAGACATTTTCCAGCAACTTGCCCTGCGCGCCAACCGCCGGGTGCAATTGGTCAGCCTGCATCAGCTCCGGATGACCGCCAACGCCCTCCAGGAAAAACGGTACCAGCGGAACGCTTTTTTCCTTGGCCAGGGCCCCGTAGACCTCGGCAAATGCCGTGGTGTATTTCGGCCCATAATTGGGCGGCAACTGCATGCCCAACAACAGCACCTTGGCACCGCCGGCCTTGGACTGGTCGATCATCGATGCAAGATTTTGTTTCAATTGCGCCGGCGGCTGTCCACGCAAGCCGTCATTGCCGCCCAGCTCAATGATCACCACGTCCGGCTTATGCTCTGCAAGCGCCGCCGGCAGCCGCGCCAGGCCTCCGGCACTGGTGTCGCCGCTGATGGAGGCGTTGACCACTTTATCCTCGAAACCTTCGCTCTTGAGCCGTTGTCCCAACAACGCTACCCACCCTTTGCTGGTATCCAGTCCGAAACCGGCACTGATACTATCGCCAACGATCAGGACTGTACCCGCCGCTGCGTTCTGGGCCATGCACATCAAGGCCAGGCCAGCACTCAAAAACCACATTCGCATTGGATTCTCCATGGGCGCAAGCATTCTCACCGCGCGAAACCTTAGCAAAGTGGTTCCCAGCGCGGAAGGTGAACTGACTATCCTGCACGAACTGAGCCTGGAACTGAACAAGGGCGATAGCCTGGCTATCGTTGGTGCCTCCGGTTCCGGCAAATCCACCCTCCTCGGCCTGTTGGCCGGCCTCGACCTGCCCAGCAGCGGCGAAGTCACCCTCGCCGGCCAGGCCCTGAGCACCCTCGACGAAGATCAACGTGCGCGCATCCGCGCCGAACACGTGGGTTTTGTGTTCCAGTCCTTCCAGTTGCTCGACAGTCTCAATGCGCTGGAAAACGTGATGCTGCCGCTGGAACTGGACGGCCGCAAGGACGCCCGCGAACGCGCCAAACACCTGCTGGAACGCGTCGGCCTGGGCCAGCGCCTCACCCACTCGCCCCGCCAGCTATCGGGCGGCGAACAGCAGCGAGTGGCGATTGCCCGGGCGTTTGCCGCCGAACCGGATGTGCTGTTTGCCGATGAACCCACCGGCAACCTCGACAGCCACACCGGCGAGCGCATCAGTGACCTGCTGTTCGAACTCAACAAAGAGAGCGGCACGACCCTGGTGCTCGTCACCCATGACGAGCGCCTGGCCCACCGTTGCCGACGCCTGATCCGTCTTGAAGCCGGCCTGATGGTCGCGCCCCTGGAGCCTTGATGGCACGTTTGCCGCTGTTGCGCCTGTTCAGCCTTGCCCTTCGCCAGTTGCTGCGCGATGCCCGCGCCGGCGAACTGCGCGTGCTGTTCTTCGCGCTGCTGGTGGCCGTCGCCGCCAGCACCGCCATCGGTTACTTCGGTGCCCGCCTGAACGGCGCCATGATGTTGCGCGCCACCGAATTCCTGGCGGCCGACCTGGTGCTTGAGGGCAGTTCGCCCGCCCGCACCGAGCAAATCCAGAGCGGCACCGAGTTGGGCTTGCAGCACGCCCGGGTCGTGGAGTTCTCCAGCGTGATTGCCACTGACAATGGCATCCAGCTGTCCAGCATCAAGGCGGTCAACGAGGAATATCCGTTACGCGGCGAGCTGAAGAGCGCCGCCGAGCCCTTCGGCGCAGAAACCGCCGGGGGTGGTCCCAAACCCGGTGAAGCCTGGGTGGAAGCGCGGCTGCTGACGGCGCTGAACCTGAAGATCGGCGACAGTATCGACGTCGGCATGAAGACCCTGCGTCTGGCTCGCGTGCTGACCTACGAACCGGATCGCGCCGGCAACTTCTATAGCCTGACGCCCAGGGTGATGATCAACCTCGCCGACCTCAATGCCACCGGCGTGGTGCAGCCCGGCAGCCGCGTGAGCTATCGCGACCTCTGGCGCGCGCCCCAGGGCGGCACCGTGCTGCAAACCTATCGCGACCTGGTCAAGCCCGGCCTCGCGGCCAACCAGCGGCTGCAGGATGCTCGCGACGGCAACCAGCAGATCGGTGGTGCCTTGGGCAAGGCCGAGCGTTACTTGAACATGGCCAGTCTGGTGGCAGTGCTTCTTTCCGGGGTGGCGGTGGCACTCTCGGCGAACCGCTTCGCCAGTCGACGCTTTGATGCCAGTGCCTTGCTGCGCTGCCTCGGGTTGTCGCGGCGCGAGACCATGTTGCTGTTCAGCCTGCAACTGACCGTGTTGGGGCTGCTGGCCAGCCTGACCGGCGCCCTGCTCGGCTGGCTGGCGCAACTGGGGCTGTTTGCGCTGTTGCATGACCTGCTGCCGGCGGATGTTCCGCCTGGCGGGCTGTTCCCGGCCATCGCCGGGATCGGCACCGGGCTGGTGGCCCTCGCCGGTTTTGCCCTGCCGCCACTGGCCGCGCTGGGTCGTGTGCCACCGCTGCGGGTACTGCGGCGCGACCTGTTGCCGATCCCTTCCAGCACCTGGATGGTCTACGGCGCGGCGCTCTTCGCCCTGGGCCTGATCATGTGGCGCCTGAGTCTCGACCTGGTGCTGACCTTCGCCCTGCTGGGTGGCGGCGTGATCGCCGCGCTGGTTCTCGGCGGACTGCTCCTGCTGCTGTTGCAGAGCCTGCGTCGCCTGCTGGCCCGGGCCTCCCTGCCCTGGCGCCTGGGGTTGGGCCAGTTGCTGCGTCATCCACTGGCCGCGGCGGGCCAGTCCCTGGCGTTCGGGTTGATCCTGTTGTCCATGGGCTTGATTGCATTGTTGCGTGGCGAACTGCTCGACACCTGGCAAAACCAGTTGCCCAAGGACGCCCCCAACTATTTCGCCCTGAACATCCTGCCCGCCGACAAAGACACCTTCGGCGCCCGCCTCCTGGAGTTGCAGGCGCAGTCTGCGCCGTTGTACCCGGTGGTGCCGGGGCGACTGATCAGTATCAATGGCGCGCCGGTGCAGGAGATCGTCAGCAAGGACTCCAGCGGCGACCGCGCAGTACAGAGGGACTTGAGCCTGACTTGGGCCGCCGATCTGCCACCGGGTAACAAACTCACGGCAGGATCCTGGTGGACGACGCAACCGAGCGACGAGATTCCCGGTGTCTCGGTGGAGGCCAAGGTTGCCGATAGCCTGAAACTCAAGCTCAACGATCACCTGGTGTTCACCGTCGGCGGGGAGAACCGTGAAGCGCGAGTTACCAGCCTGAGGGAAATCAACTGGGACAACTTCCAGCCCAACTTCTTCATGATCTTCCAGCCCGGCACCTTGAAGGACCTGCCGGCGACCTACCTGACCAGCTTCTACCTGGCGCCCGGTCATGACCAGCAGATCGTCGACCTCTCCCGGGCCTTTCCGGCGGTGACCATCCTGCAAGTGGAGGCCCTGCTGGAGCAACTGCGCAGCATCCTGGCCCAGGTCACCCTGGCGGTGGAGTACGTGCTGTTGTTTGTGCTGGCTGCGGGGATGGCCGTGTTGTTCTCCGGCCTGCAGGCCACACTTGATGAACGGATTCGCCAAGGTGCCCTGCTGCGGGCGCTGGGGGCGGAGCGCAAGTTGCTGGTCAAGGCCCGGCGTATCGAGTTCGGGTTGTTGGGCGCGGTCAGCGGCCTGCTGGCAGCGCTGGGCACGGAACTGGTGACGCTGGTGCTGTATCGCTATGCGTTCGACCTGACCTGGCACCCGCATCCATGGCTGTTGCTGCTGCCGGTGATCGGCGCGGTGCTGATCGGCGGCGCCGGCGTGTTCGGCACCCGCCGCGCGTTGAATGCCAGCCCGTTAACGGTGCTGCGCGAGGGCTGAAAACGCAGATGGCCCGCGCTCTTTAAAAAGCACGGGCCATCCGCTGTTACTTCACATATTCGATAGCCGTGATCCACCAGCACACTTCGCCGGTTGGAGTCTGCACAAGCGCTTCATCATCCACTTCCTTGCGCAACAATGCCCGGGCCATGGGTGAGTCGATGGAGATGTAGTCCATGCGCTCATAGATCTCATCGTAACCCACGATGCGAAAACGCTTGGTCTCCCCCTGCTCGTTTTCAATCTCTACCCAGGCGCCGAAAAATACCTTCCCTTCCTGCTCCGGCATGTACTCGACCACGCGCATGTCTTCAAGGCGCTTACGCAGATAGCGCACACGGCGATCAATCTCCCGCAGCAGCTTCTTGTTGTACTGGTAGTCGGCGTTCTCGCTCCGGTCTCCCAGGGAAGCGGCCCACGTCACTTTACGGGTGGTATCAGGGCGCTTTTCTCGCCACAGGTAATCAAGCTCCTTTTTCAGGGCTTCATGACCTTCTTTGGTAATCAGCTTGGTGCTCAAAAGCTCTACATCCCCTGGAAGTTTCCATTTTTCAGACCCGCAGCCGCGGCCTGCACAGCGCAATTAACGCCCGATGCAGACTGTGGGGGTCGATGATAAATGAACGCAGGAAAGTAGCCAGACCCAGCGCTGGATTCCGGCAGCCAACGCCGCGTCAGTTCGCATCCGGTTGAAGCGGGTGCCCTTCAGGCTGGGAGCGCCCAGTCTCGCTCAGCCAAGCAAGAGACTCATCCAGGGTTTGAAGCGCGACCCTCAGGTTGTCCCGCAGAACCGGCAATTGAAACAGTGCTGCCGCCAACTGTTGCTCCTTGTGGCGAACCGCCAGGTCACGGTCATGCAACCGGGTTTCCTGGCTCTCCAGATAGCGCGCACGCTCATCCATTCGACGCTGCTCCGCCTGGTTTAACGCGGCGCTGCCGGCCAGTTGTTCCTCCCGGGCAGTCAGCGTGTGGGCCAACAACTGCAGGGACGCTTCTTTCTCGGCAATGCTCTCGCCGCTGCGCTGGCTCTCCTGCTCGAAGTCGGCCTTTTCCTGACGAAGTTCCAGACTCAGCTGCTCGAGCGCTTCCTCCTGCCTGAGCACAGCGAGCTTCTGCTGCGTCAACTCTTGCGCCACTCGGGAAAGATTGGCGAGCGTATCGTCCACCTCGAATAGTGTGGGCGAGTCTTGCCGGGCGGGTTCAGGTTGTCGGATTACCGGGGCCTGCAGTGGAGCGGCGACCACGGGTGCCTCGACCAATGCTGAGGGTGGCGGTTCAACGAGGGGTTCGGGTACCGGCGGCGCAGGCTCTGAATGTTCAAGGGCCCGTGGAGGAGAAACCATCGTTGAGGAGAAACGAATCGACGGCACGATCAATGAGTTGCTTTCGATAGCGGGCAAGCCGGGCGCGGAAGTGCCGAGGGTGATCACCTTCATCACCAGGGATTTCTTGATCGTCAACGAATGATGATCTTCAGGCCTGGCAGGTGGCAGTTTGCAGCCTTTCAGATCAACGAAATGATAGGGAATCTGGGGCTCACCGGTGCTTGCGGATTTTGCCACGGGCGCAGCGGCAAGTGTCAGGATCTGCTTGAAGACACGGGTCGCTGTTTGCAGGTCTTCCTTGGAATCTATCGCTCCGAGAAAGTAGCGTTCGGACTTTTTACGCAGCGCCGCGAGATATACCCGTGAACTACCGGGCTCTGTCTCTTCATCCAGGCTATAGGCAAGGAAATTGGAAGCAATCTGAGCCACCGCAAAACTACAAAGCAGTGCACCGTTGACCGGCGCATCATGCCCGGACTGCTCAAGAACAAGGGTACGTAGAAGCAGCATGATGATCAGGCTCCATTTGAAATTGGCAGAACGTCAAATTCACACCAAATAAAATATGACAACAATTGACGCATCAACAATATAACAATTGTTGATGCGCGTTATCGCGTTGTACGTAGGACTTATCTTATTCGGGCACTTCGGCGTTTCCAAGACAGCCTATTGAACGTACCATTTTTTAACAGTACGACACTGGACATACGCCAATCATAAATATTTCAAATTTTGACTTTTCGAGCACTCACAACCTGCGGGTCATGCAGGTTAATCGGGGTATCGATTCAATCGGGCCTCGCCATATTCATTCAGTAGAAAAGCATAATGATCGAGATAACGAGCCTGACAAAAAACATGGGCGCAAAAAGCATTATCCATGATATGTCATTCAACGCCAAAACCCAGGAATGCCTGGGATTATTTGGAAATGATGGTGCAGGGAAAACAACTATCATCAAAATGATATCAGGCTCGATCACACCCTCTTCAGGCCAAATAAAAATATTCGGTAACGATATAGCCCTCAATGCATTCCAGGCAAAGAAGATGACGGGCTACCAGCCAGAATCACTTCCAAGCCATAACGCAATGAGCGTGAAAGGATATCTTGATTTTATTGCTGACGTACGCGGATTCCGCGGCGCGCAAAAGCGCAAGATGATTGACCGGGCGGTCGCACGGCTGGAGCTCTGGCGGATACTCAAATGCCCGATCGAAACGCTCACGGCAGGCTTGAAACGCAAAGTCGCCATCGCCCAGGCAATCCTGCATGACCCCGGCCTGCTGTTGCTCGACGAGCCAACGGAAGGGCTGAGCGCCGATCAAAAACACAAAGTCAGAATGCTCATCAAGTCGCTCAACGATGAAATGACGATCATCGTCGCGTCCCGCTCTCCTGAAGAGCTGACCAGTATTTGTAACAGGGCACTGGTGATCGCCGACGGCCGCCTGGTGGCAGACACTTCCCTGCCCGAATTGCAACGCAGTTCCCGTCATTACCAGGCGGTCACCCTTGCAGCCGATACGCCACTGGACCTGCTGGCCCTGGCAGTATTGCCAGGCGTCGCCGGCATCGAGGAAGACCGTGAGACCCCCGGCACGGTGACCATACTCGCTATCCCGGGGCAAACGATTTATCCCCAGATCAATGCCCTGATCGCCCACCGCCGGTGGAAAATCAACGCCCTGAACCTCGAACTCGGGCGCCTGCACGAAGTGGTCCGCCACATGAGCCAGGAGGCCTCGAATTGAAACTTCTACCGGTGATATTCAAGCGTCAACTTGTCAGTTACTTTTCAGCACCCGTCACGTATCTGAGCACTGCTGTTTTCCTGACAGCCGCCACTGCCTTTGGCTTCCATACAAGCCAGCTACTGGAACAAAGCAGTGTTGACTTATACGGTTTCTTTCAACTGCATCCATGGCTTTATTTACTATTGATACCTTTTCTTGCCATTCAATTTTGGGCAGACGAGCCCAACGCGGGCGCCATGAACTTTCTAAAGACCCTGCCGGTCACTTGTTTCGAAATCGTTATCGGGAAATTTCTGGCCGCCTGGGTCGTTTCCGGTATTGCCTTGTTATTGACCTTTCCCATCGTCATCACCGTCAACTATTTGGGAAACCCGGACAATACAGTCATTGCTTCCCAGTACCTGGCAAGTTGGTTGTTAGCGGGAAGCTACTTATCGGCTGGCTGCCTTATTTGCACACTGACGAATCACCGCGCCGTTACATTTACCGTCACACTGTGTTTGCTCCTGGCCGCCAGCGGGCTGTCCTCCATTCTTGATGCCATTGAACACCAAGCGCCAATCTGGCTCATTGATCGTATTCTTTCCCTGAGTCCGTCGACACGCTTTGATGCCATTGGCCAAGGCGTCTTTGCTCTTCAAGACAGTGTGTACTTCATCAGCATGATCGTTGCCTTTCTCGCTGCTGCGATCATTGCCCTGAATGCCAGAAACGGTTGAGAAGGACAAATCACGATGAAATCGCCACTAAGCGCCAGCCTCACCATTATCACCCTACTGCTACTCTTTCTCGCTTTTAACCTGGTATGGGCACTGAAACTTCCCAATCTGCGGCTGGATTTTTCAGAACAAAAAATCCACACACTCTCTGCCCCGGTACAGACGTTACTTGCCTCACTGGAACAGCCGGTTGATCTGTACTTTTTCAACTCAAGCAAACATCCGAAAAAAACCAGCGCGATAGAAAGCTACGGTAAACGTGTGGAGTTGCTGCTCAAAGAGTATGAAGAAGCGGCACAGGGCAAAATCAACCTGCACCTCATCGACCCCGCCCCTTTTTCGGAAGATGAATACAAAGCCAGGCTACTGGGGCTTGACGACCAACAAGGGTTCTTTGGCCTTGTCGGCACCAGCGCCGGCCATGGGCCACACAGCATTGATTCATTCAGCCCGGACCGGGAGTCGCTGCTGGAATATGAAATCAGCCATTTGATTCATAAAGTCATCCACCCGGAGCAACCCGTTATAGGTCTGATATCCGGGCTGCCAATGGACGGTGAACGCGACGAGCGCAACGGCGTGAATACGCCTGACTGGCAGGTGGTTCAAGCGATGCGCCGCCAATTCAATCTCGTGAGCCTGGCACCCGGTATCGAGAAAATCCCCGAACACGTCAAAACCTTGATGGTGGTTCACCCCGGCAAACTGCCGGATCAAACCTTGTACGCGATCGATCAGTTTGTGCTTGGCTCAGGCAGGCTGATGATGTTTATCGACCCGCTAACCGGGCTGGATACCAGCCCCTACCCCCCTGAAAACCCCAAGCTGCAAACACTGCTGACAGCCTGGAGTATCCAGATGCCTGCGAATAAGGTCATTGCCGACCGCAACTATGCCACCTCAGTAATCATCGCCACCGGCCAGCCAGCGGTGCGCCATCCCGCTGCACTGACCTTGCCCCGCCAGGCGATGACACAGGATGACATCAGCACCTGGAAACTCCACAGCGTGAATGTCTTGAGCAGTGGTGCACTGGCGCCCGCGAAGAAAAGCCGCATGACCTTCACTCCCCTGCTCCAAAGCTCCGGCCAAGCGGCCCTGCTTGATGCCAAGCGCGTTGCCGAGCCGGCACCGTTTGATTCACTGATCAACGAGGCAGCCACACGCGGCCAACAGCATGTGATCGCAGCCCGTGTGGAGGGACCCGCCTATTCCGCTTTTCCTGAGGGGCAAGGCGGGCGTGAGGCCAGTTTGCAAAAGTCTGAGAACATCCACGTCGTGGTGGTCGCCGATACCGATCTGCTCAGCGACCGTGTGGCAGGAGTGCCCCAAAACAATCGCGCGATGAGCGGAGCCTCGTCGAACAACGCAATGTTTGTCTTGAACACCCTGGATAACCTGGCAGCACCCGACGCGCTGATGAACGTTCGCCCCCGCGCAGGCGGCGGTCGATCACTGCAGGTGCTGCTGGCTATGCATGAAGAGGCTGAACAGGCCTATCGGGAAAAGTCGGCCGAACGGGTGCAACGCCTGGAACGAACGGAGAAGGAATGGCAATTGCTGACCCCCCGGACAATTTCCCCCGCGACCCAGGCGGTAACCTCCAACGCACTGCTGCAAGCACTCAACAAGGAGCGTTTGCGCATCCCCATGGAAGTTCACGCGATTAAGGTTCAGGCATACGCCCAGGTTCATGCCCTGGAGCGCAAGGTGAAGCTGCTCAATATCCTGCCGATACCGCTGATACTGTGCCTGATTGCGTGGACCATCTGCTGGTGGCGCCGCCGTCGCCGGCACCTGCCTTCAACGGCGTTTTATTGAAGGCTCAGCGCCGGGCGATCAGCCCTTGCCGGGCAATTCGGGTCAACTGGCGTATCACTTCGTGCGCATCACTCGCGCTCGGCGCTTGAATAACGGCCAAGTCAAAGCTGTTGGACGCAAAGCGCGCAAGGGAGTCGCCATCTTCCACGAACTGGATCAGAAAGGCTGAAGGCCGCCCGGTACGGCGCGGCCAGCCATCCAGATAACGCAACAGCGTCGGCTGATGCTTGCCGCCCAGAAGGATTTTTGGATTGCGTTGGGTAAGGTCCGCGGTGATCGGGGCCAAGCGTATGAGGGGGCGTAGTGCATTCATCGTGTCGTGTCTCTGCCTCAAAAGTCTGCGGGCAGGTGAGAGGCAACACCGAACCAGCGCTTTAGCGGAATTTCGAAACCGGCCCATGGGCTCTGGCTTCTGTCGGGACTGTGATCAGTCACCGGTGGCGCCCCGCAATTAGCTGTTTAAATCGGCGCATGGGCAACATCCTAGAGAAGCCCGTAGGGCGGTGTCAAGAATCCCGAGCAATGAAAAGGCCCGCACGGGCGGGCCTTTAGAGGGCGTTGCGCAGTATCAGTGAGTGATGGCGCGGTCGGCAGACAGTTTGCCTGCACCTTCCACCAACACCGCCAGCGTACCGCCCAGCAACGCCAGGGCGAACTCATAACCGTTGTTGGCCATGAACAAACCGTTATGGATATGCACCGAGAAAATCGCTACCAGGGAAATGATCGACAAGCCCAACGCCGCAGGCCGCGCCAGCAAACCGATGATCAGCGCGAGCCCGGCGAAGAACTCGGTACCGCCGGACAACAGCGCCATCAGGGTGCCCGGGGTCAGGCCGATACTTTCCATCCATTGGGCTGTGCCCGCCAGGCCGCCGCCGCCAAACCAGCCAAAGAGTTTCTGCGAACCGTGGGCGGCGAAGATGATCCCGACAAAAATCCGCAGGACGGTCAAACCGTAACCGGCGCGGGTGGAGAGGACGCGGGTGATCAATGGGCTCATGCTGATAATCCTTTTCAATGTAGGGGGTGGTTGGCCGCTATATTAATCAGTTTAAACAATGATAAAAGCCGATAAAACGGCTAATTATAATCGACTTAATAGATCATTTGCGTGAGGCTACCCTTGGCGCTGCAGGCTCCAGAGACTCCCGCTCCCGGTCAAACGCCAGGTAGTACTTGTTCACGCTATTAACATAGCTGACGCCACTCATTCCCACCTGCTCCATGGCAATGCGCTCGACCTGGAAGAACCACTGATTCGGGTTAAGCCCCCGGCGCCGGGCTTCAGCGCGCATGCCCTGGACCCGCTCCGGCCCCATGTTGTAGGCCGCCAGCACAAAGGCCATGCGCTCGCGCTCGTTGAGCTTGGGGCTGGAGAAAAACTTGCGCCGGATCATCGCCAGGTAACGCGCGCCCGCCTGTACATTGTTATCCAGGCTTTCGATGTTGTTGACCCCAACCCGCTGCGCCGCCGACGGGGTGATCTGCATCAACCCGGTGGGGCCGCCGCTGCTTCGCGCGCCGGGGTCGAGGGCCGACTCCTTGAACGCCAGCGCGGCCAGGTTCAGCCAGTCCATGCCTTGCTCGTGCGCATGCTTTTGCAGCACCGGGCGCAGCTTTTCCAGGCGCTGGCGGTCGGCCCTGGCCAGTGGGTAACGCACTTGATACAGGCGACGATAGATGCGCTGGAACGCCACATCCTGGTCAGACGGCGTTCGGTAGGTCTTGAGGAAACGGTCGATGCTGGCCCGCAGCATCGAGGCATCCTGGCGTACGAACCAATACTCTTCGCCCGGCTCGCTGATGGTCACCTGCCGGTCAAAACGCAGCTTGGGCAGGATCTTCGCCCAACGCTCGGCAATCGGCCGCTCGACAATCGTCAGGTGAAAAATCCCGGCCTGGACCATCTCCAGCACGTCTTCCACCGCCAAGCTGGGGTCTACCCATTCCACCTTCACCGGCGGCAACTTGTGCAGCGCCAGCTTCTGGTTGACCTGATTGATTGCATCCGACGCGGCGCTGCCGGTGGTAAGGGCCAGCGTGCGCCCGGACAGTTGCTCCAGCTTGGTAAACCGTCGCTCGCCCTTGAGCCCCACCAGCCACAACGGCACGTTACTGGCGATCGGGTCACTGGTGGCTATCTTGTGGGCGGCCTTCACGTCGAGCAATTCACCGGGGGCCACCAGGTCGCCCTCGCCACGGGCCAGCGCACCGATCAACTGGTCCTTGGCCTTGGGAATAATCTTGAGGTTGATTTCCTCACCGTCACGGGCGTGACCGTTGAGGTACTGCTCGAAAGCCCGCAGGCGATGGTATTCAACACCGATGGCCTGGCCCTGGACTTCGCCGGAGCTGTTACGGCTCTGGTTGACCAACACCCGCAACGTGCGGCTGCTGCGGATCTCCGCAAGGTCGCGGACCTTGCCGGTCCGGGTCACTTCCAGCGGCCCGTCCAGACGCGCAACCGCCGCCATGGGCAGCAGTAACGTCAGGCACAACATAAGCAACGCCGAGGGTCGGATCATCCGCTCTCCGGAAGAAAGAATACTGCCCATTGCGTCGCGAAAAACGAGGCGTTGGGGGACAGAAACAGAGCGCCATGAGCGCAGGCTTTGGGCGCAAGGGTGGCACGGCAGATGGCAATAAACCAAACACGGTGTTACTTGCGACTTTCAAAGACAGCTTTAACTCGTTGTAGTTCTTGGCTTTTCTTATAAATCTACAGCTCTGATATGCTTTCCGACCGCAGGCGGAGGTAGCACCATGCAACTCATTGATATCGGCGTCAACCTGACCAACCCAAGTTTCGACGAAAAGCACCAGGCCGTCCTCGACCGTGCCTACGCCGCCGGGGTGAGCCAATTGGTGCTCACCGGTACCAGTGTCGACGGCAGCGAACAGGCCCTGGAGCTGTGCCAGCGACTGGACGAAAGTGGCCAGCGCCTGTTCTCTACCGCCGGCATCCATCCCCACTCCGCCAGCGATTGGAACGCCGAGAGCGCCAAGCGCCTGCGCGGCTTGCTCAACGAAAGCCGCGTGCGTGCGGTGGGTGAATGCGGGCTGGATTTCAACCGGGATTTCTCGCCACGCCCCCAGCAGGAAAAAGTCCTCGAAGAACACCTGGCCCTGGCCGTGGAGTTGAAACTTCCGGTGTTCCTCCACGAACGCGACGCCAACCAGCGCCTGCTGGAAATCCTGCGGGACTATCGCGATCACCTGTCGGCCGCCGTGGTGCACTGCTTTACCGGCGAGCAGAGTGCGTTGTTCAGCTACCTCGACCTGGACCTGCATATCGGCATCACCGGCTGGATCTGCGACGAGCGCCGTGGGACGCACCTGCATCCGCTGGTCAGGGAAATTCCCAGGGGCCGCCTGATGCTGGAAAGCGATGCGCCCTACCTGCTGCCACGAACCCTGCGGCCCAAGCCGAAAAACGGTCGCAACGAGCCCGCCTATTTGCCGGAAGTCCTGCGGGAAGTTGCCCTGCACCGCGAAGAAACCGTGGAAGACCTGGCGCAACACAGCACCGCCTGCGCCCGCGCGTTTTTTGGATTGCCTGTGCCGGATTGACGCGGCGCATTGACCCATATCAAAACCCGCTGGCTCGATAGCGGCACAATAATGGCACCTTGCCAATGCTGTTTCCGCTATCAGAGAAAACCTTCCATGGGTGCCTGGCTTAGCAACATCTCGCTGAAGTACAAATTCTGGGCCGTCAACGCGGTCGCCTTCATCACCACCCTGTTGCTGGTGTTGTACGCCGTGCAGCTCGAACAACAGGCCCGCAGCCAAGCCTCTCAGGCTTCAGCACAAGCCCAGGCCCACCTGCTCGGCGCCTGGCCCGCCGGCCAGCCACTGCCCAAGGGCGAGCACTGGCTGACGTTTGCCAAGGGCAAAATCCCGCAGCTGGGCGACCAGGATCTGTCAGCCCTCGCCACAGCCACCGGCTGGGTGGATATCAATCCCATGCCACTGTTCGGCGAAAACCCGCTGATGGGCGCCGAGGTGATCAGCCGTGCCGACGGCCAACAGGTCGCTGTGCTGGCCTATGCACCCAGCTTGAGCCAGGTCTTCGAAGAGCGTTTCGCCAACTACGCCGTAGCAGTGATGATTCTGATGCTGGCCATGCTTGGCGCCTCACAGCTGCTGATCCGTTTTCTGCTCAGCCAGCTCAATACCTTGAAAGACGTGATGCTTCACGTCGAGAAAACCGGCGACCTCTCGGCCCGCGTGCCCCTGGCCTGCAAGGACGAAGTCGGGCAGATGGCCAGTGCCTTTAACGCGATGCAGGCGGGTTATCAGCGGGTGGTCAACACCGTGGCACGCACCGCCAAGCAACTGGACGACGGTGCCGCTCGCCTGGCCAGCAGCATGAACGAGGTGCAGCACGGCATGCTCGGCCAGCAAAGCGAAACCGACCAGGCCGCCACCGCGATCAACGAGATGACCGCCACCGTCTACCACATCGCCCAGCACGCCGGCGCCACCCGCGACTTGTCCCAGACGGCCGACACCCTCGCCGGCAGCGGCCAGGAAGTGGTCAGCCGGGTGCAACGCTCGATTGCCGGGCTGTCCAGCGGCGTGCAGCAGACCGCCGAGATGATCCAGAAACTGGCCGAGGACAGCCAGAAAATCAACAGCGTTGTCGGGGTGATTCACAGCATCGCCGAGCAGACCAACCTGCTGGCCCTCAACGCCGCCATCGAAGCCGCCCGCGCCGGCGAGATGGGCCGGGGCTTTGCCGTGGTGGCCGACGAAGTGCGCAACCTGGCCAAGCGCGTGCAGAGCTCCACCGATGAGATCACACGCATGGTGTCCGCCCTGCAGGCCGGCACCCGGGACGCGGTGGACTTTATGCAGGAAAGCTCCTTCAAGGCCGACGACTGCGTGCAGCAGGCCCAGGAAGCTGGGATTGCCCTCGCCGAAATCACCGGCGCCGTGGCGCAGATGCGCGAGAGCAACACGCAGATTGCCGTCGCGGCCGAACAGCAAAGTCACGTGGCCGAGGAAATGAATCGAGCGGTGGTGAGCATTCGTGACGTCACCGAGAACACCGTGCAACAGACCGTGGACTCGGCGACCACCAGCAATGAGCTGGCGACCCTGGCCGGGGAACTGAGCAAGGCCATCGGACAGTTGAAGCTGTAGACCCTGAAGGGATGGCTATGGCCCCCATAGCCATCCTTGATTCGCCGCGCCGCCCTGCCCGTCCTACACTCGGTCCAAGATGTTTCAACGGACAGAGGAATCACGATCATGGGCAAACGTCATCCAAATCTCCCCGCCTGGCAATGGCGCAACCAACCGCAGAATCATCAGCACGCGACCAATCAAGTGTTGCAGCTGCTGGCGCTGCCGCTGCTGGTGATCGGCTTTCTGCTGATGGTGTCTGGCGTGTTCGGCGAGAACCTGGCGAGCGTTGCTATCGGGGTTGTCGGCATTGTGGCCGCGCTGGCTTTGCAGCATCACGGTCGTAGCCTGGAGGCGCGCGCCAGCGACGCCTCCCACGATCAACACCTATTGGTCTGACGGGTCAGGCGAACACCACCACCGACTGGCGGCTGATAGCGATCAACTGGCCGTCCGGGCTCCACAGCTGCGCAGCCGCATGGCCGTAGCCGTCGCGGGCATGTTCGATGTGGACCAGGTATTGGCACCAGTCCAGGGTGCTGAGTTTTTGCAGCGGCTGGACGAACTCGATGGTCCAGCTCAGGGTACTGCCGGCGGCCGGCCGGGTCAGGTGCGGCAGCACCGACGGTGGCCACGCATCCACCAGCGCGAGGAGATGCGCTTCGGTCAGCGGCTCCTCTTTCACATCGCCACGCAAGCGCACCCAGCCGCCCATCTCACGGGATTTATTGCCGGTGAACGGCAGGCCGCCCACGCTCCAGCGCATCGCCAGGTGCCGCATGAACTCCGGCGTCACGCCTTTGATGTACGGCAACTCCTGGCACTCGTCCCAGTGTTTGAAGGTGGGCGCAGGTTCAGCCGCGACGTCGATCTGTGACGGGCGCGACGCGCCAAAACTCGCTTGCACCAACGTCATCGTTTCGCCGTTCTGCACCACGCGGCCCAGCAGTTGGCTGACGGCCTTGCCTTCGCGCAGCACTTCGACTTCGTAGCGGGCGGACACCTCCGGCGCCACCGGGCCGACAAAGGTAATCGCCAGCGAACGCAACGGGCGATCCGCCGGAACCTGCGCGCGCAAGGCCTCGTACTCCAACGCCGCGACCAGGCCGCCAAAGCTGGCGCGGCCCTGGGCCCATTCGGCCGGAATCGAAATGTCGAGGGGATGGCTGCGGGCAGCGTCGAGCAAATCACTAAAGCGCATGGCGATCTCAACTTGAAAAAGGATTGAGGGATCTTAACCAGCCAGCCTGCGCCGTACAGCACCTATTCCAGCCAAAAGTCCGGACAGATAGGCCGCGGGCTCAAGCGAAGCAGTCGGCGCTCAGTTTATCCAGCACACGATCCGCCCGCCCTTCGGCCTCGGCCATGGTGCGATGCCAGCCCGACACGCACGGCTGCAAATCCGGCTCGTGCCCGGCTTGCGCCAGCCATTGCCAGCAATCATGCCAATCGCCAAGGGCACCCTGGGCCGCCTTGAGACGGGACACGGCCTTGGGGGGCAGCTTGTCCAGCTCGGGATAAGCTTCGGCGGCATAGCGCACGCGCTTGATCAGCAGACGCAGGCGATGACGATCATGGTTGGGGTCGTTCAGCGCCTCGCCGAGGTTTTTCCATTGCTTGGCCAGCCGCTTTTCAATCCGAGTGCGCAAGCCCTTGAGCAATTTCTGCCGTTGGGATGCACGGATAAAGCGGGGGAATGCCTCGAGGATCAGCAGCAAATGCGCCAGCTCCGGCCCTTGTGCGACCGAGCGATAAGTGGCTGGTTGCTGACGGATACGCCGGTCAGCCGCCTCATGATGGCCGTGCTGGTGCAGGTACGCCGCCAACACTTCCCGGTCACGAAACGGCGTGGTCAGTTGGCCGACGGCACTGGCGGACTGTTCGAGTTGCTCGACACCGGGCAACCCGCGCAATGGCCGCAACAGGCTGCGCAAGCGCCGCACGGTGGTGCGCAGATCATGCAGGGCCTCGTCATCCGTGACGGCGGCGAGTCGCGCCTGGCAGTTCAGCAACCCTACTTCCAGGCCTATGACCTGAGCGACCAACTGATCTACCAAGGCTGACATCCTTTCCTCCTCAATGATTAATCCTGGGTGGGCTTGAGGCCGCCGACGCAGCCTCGTTGCACTCGACAGCTGCTACGGGTCAACGTCCTGCGCGAGACTCACGAATGTAGAAACGGGCTTTCTCGGCCTTTTCCGAGCAGCCTTGAAACGCTTCGAACTGCTGCTGGGTCTTGGCGCCCGTCAACAACGACAGGGCCTTGGAGTAACTCACGGTGCCGGCAAACCCTTCGGCCTTGGCCAGGTCAAGCTCGTGCCACGCTGCATCCAGTTGCGTGCCGCAGCTGTCGCGATAAGCGGTCTTCCCGGCACAACCGGCCAAGGCCAACACGATCACAGGTACACACATCCAGGCTTTCATCAAATGACACCTCAAGAAAAGAAAAAACAGTCACAGGAGTAGACGTTGCCCACACCGAAAAGTGCCTTATCCGACTGCCTGAATCCGCAGCGCCGATTGCCAGAGCATACCCGAGCGGAGTAGCCCACTTGCGAAAATAATCGGTTGCGACCGTGATGATTGAAGCGTGCCCCTCGATGGGTGCATTGTGGGCACCTGTTTTGCGAAGGATCAGGTCATGAAGAAACGTGTTGCATTGGTGCTGGGCTCCGGTGGCGCCCGGGGCTACGCCCATATCGGCGTGATCGAGGAAATCGAAAGGCGCGGCTATGACATCGCCTGCATTGCCGGCTGCTCCATGGGTGCCGTGGTGGGCGGGATCTATGCCGCGGGCAAGCTGGACGAGTATCGGAACTGGATCGAAAGCCTCGATTACCTGGACGTGCTGCGCCTGGTAGACGTGAGTTTTCGCCTGGGAGCAATCCGTGGCGAGAAGGTCTTTGGGCAGATCCGCAAGATCGTCGGCGAGATCAACATCGAAGACCTGCGCATTCCCTACACCGCCGTGGCCACCGACCTCACCAACCAACAGGAAATCTGGTTCCAGGAAGGCTGCCTGCACCAGGCCATGCGTGCCTCGGCGGCGATTCCCAGCCTGTTTACCCCGGTGATGCAAGGCAACCGCATGCTGGTGGACGGCGGCCTGCTCAACCCCTTGCCGATCGTGCCGGTGGTGTCGAGCCACTGCGACCTGATCATTGCGGTCAACCTCAACTCCACCAACCAGAAGCACTACACGCTGCCGGTGATCCAGCGTCCGCCGGCGTTCAAGAGCCGCTTCGATAACCTGGTGCGTTCATTGGGTTCGCACCTGCCGTTCCGCCGCAAGCAGGCCGAGCAGTTGTTGCTGCTGGAACAGGAAGCGCTGCTGGCCCAGGCCGCGGATATCAACCCGTGGCTGGAGTCGGCCGAACCCGAAGCGCAGCAACCGGCGGCGGCCCCGGAAAAGGCCGGCGCGCCGAAGTCGGCGACCGGCTCGTTCATCATCGATAACGTGGGACCGGCGTCGCTGCTGGATTTGATCAACCAGAGTTTCGAGGTGATGCAGACGTCCCTGGCGCAGTACAAGATCGCAGGGTATCCGCCGGATGTCCTGATCAACGTGCCGAAGCGGGTGTGCCGGTTTTTCGAGTTTTACAAGGCGCCGGAGTTGATCGCCCTGGGGCGGGAGATTGCGAGCGATACGCTGGACCGGTATGAGAGTGAGCAACACTGACGCCCCGTAGCAGCTGTCGAGCGCCAGCGAGGCTGCGTTGGCCTCACCACCGATTCGAGACTGGCACAACACCGGGTTGCGTCCAACGCAGCCTCGCTGGCGCTCGACAGCTGCTACGGACAATCAGGATTCGTTATTTAACAACCGATACCCAACACCCGCCTCGGTCACGATAAACCGTGGCTGAGTCGGATCATCCGTCAGCTTCTGACGCAGATGCCCCACCACAATCCGCAGGTAATGGCTGTCTTCGGTATGGGTTGGCCCCCAGATATCCTTGAGCAGTTGCTGCTGGGTAATCACCCGCCCAGGATGCCGCGCCAACTGTGCCAGCACTGCGTATTCCTTGCGGGTCAGAGCCACTTCCACACCGTCCAGCAGCACTCGCCGATAGGCCAGGTCGACCGTCAGCGGGCCGAAACGCAACGCCGCTTCCTGGGCCTCCCCCGCCGGCGCCTGGCGCAGCAACGCCCGCACCCGCGCCAGAAACTCCTGGATGCCAAACGGCTTGGTCACGTAGTCATTGGCGCCGTTGTCCAGTGCCTCGACCTTTTGCACTTCACTGGCCCGCACCGACAGCACCAGCACCGGCACCGTGGACCACTCACGAAACTCGCGCAGCACCTGCTGGCCGTCCATGTCCGGCAGGCCAAGGTCGAGCACCAGCAGGTCCGGTTTACTCAAGGCGGCCTGGGCCAGGCCTTCGTTGCCGGTGCCGGCCTCGATCACTTTGTAGCCCTGGGAGGCCAGGCTGATACGCAAGAACTTGCGGATCTGCGGTTCGTCGTCAATGACCAAAATCGTCGCAGTCTGGCTCATGGTGTCCAATCAAAATCCGTGAAGAAAAGAGGGTAGCTCAAGGTTCGCTTTCCAGGCCAGGCTGGGCCTGCAATGGCAGGAATAAAGTGATGCAGGTGCCGCGGCCTTCAATGCCGTCGGCCACGCTGATATGCCCGCCGTGGGCGCCGACCATGCCCTGGCAGATCGCCAGGCCGAGTCCGGTGCCCTGCCCTCCGCGATCACCACGAGCGGCGGTGTAGAACATGTCGAAGATCTTCGCGCGCTCCTCCTCGGGAATGCCCGGGCCTTCATCGGCGACGGCAAAAAACAATTGGTTATCCACCACACCCGCACTGAGTTTCAGGCGGCCTTGGGGCGGCGAGAAGCGTGCAGCGTTTTCCAATACGTTGACCAGCGCCTGTTCGATCAAGGCCGCATGCACGTAGAGCAGTGGCAACTCGGGCGGTACGTCGGTGGTCACTTGCAGCGGCGCCAATACCGCACGCAAACGGCCCAGGGAACTGCCGACGATATCGCCGGGGGAAACCCAATCCCGCGCCAGCTTCAGGGCGCCATGGCCCAGGCGGGTCATGTCCAGCAGGTTCTGGATGTAGCGGTCCAGGCGCTCGGCTTCATCGCGGGTGCCTTCCAGCAACTCCCGGCGATCCTCCAGGGGAATCGCTTCGCCGAGGGCCAGCAGGCTGTCGATGCTGCCCCGCATGGAGGTCAGTGGCGTGCGCAAATCATGGGACACCGAAGCCAGCAACGCGCTGCGCAACTGTTCGGTTTCGCCATGCAGGCGAGCGGCTTCCAGCTCCTGGCCCAGTTGCGCCCGGGCCAGGGCCTGGGCCAAGGGCTGGCTCAGGGCTGTGAGCAGGCGACGGCGTTGGCCGCTCAATTCCAGGCCGGCTTTCGGGCTGACACCCAACAAACCCAACGGACCTTCTTCGCCGGACAACGGCCACCACCACCAGCGCCCAAACGGCAAGGTGCCGGTGCCCATGCCTGCCGGTTGATCGTGCTGCCAGGCCCAATCGGCGGCGGCGCGTTCGGCTTCGGTGAAGGTGATCGGGCCGCCGGTCTCGACCTTCCAGTCGCCCTGCCCGTCACGGTTGAGCAGGCACAATTGCAGGTCGCTCCAGCCTTCCAGATGATGCGCGGCGGCACTGATCACCGCTTGGCGATCGGTGGCGGCGGTGAGCTTGCGCGACAGGTCGAGCAACTCGGTGGTTTCTTCCTGGGTATCGCGCAGCGCCTGCAACTGCCGACGCTGGCGCGCAGCGAGGTTGCCGGTGAGCGCCGCCATCAGCAGGAAGAACAACAGGGTCAGCACGTCCTCTTCACGCTGGATCGCGAAAGAGAAATTCGGCGGGATAAACAGAAAGTCGTAGCTCAGGAATGACAACGCCGCACACGCCAGCGCCGGGCCCAGGCTGCTGCGTACCGCCACCAGCAGCACGGCAGCGAGGAACACCAGCGAGATGTTCGGCAACGGCAGCACACTGGCGACACCCCAGGCGACGGCCGCCGCGATCACGGTTGCTACCACTGCCAGCGCGTAGTCAAACCACACCAACCCACGCACATCCGGCAGGCGTGGTGGGGCCGGGATTTCGTCGCTGTCGAGGACGTTGATTTCCAGGCCCCGGGCATTGCGCAGTAGGCGTGACGCCAGGCCACCACCAAACAGGGTGCGATGCCAGCGCGGACGTGATTGCCCCACCAGAATCAAGCTGGCGCGTCGTTCGCCCGCATGCTGGATCAGCGTCTTCGCCACCTCCCCCGCCCGCAGCAACACCACTTCACCGCCAAGGCGCTCGGCCAATTGCTGGGCGTTTTGCAGGCGCAGACGCGATTGTTCATCACGCACCCGACCGTTATCCACATGCACCAGGCTCCACGGCAAATGCCGACGCTGGGCCACGCGGCTGGCGTGGCGCACCAGGCGTTCGGCCTGGGCATCGCCGTCCACGCCCACCAACAACCGGCCACGCACAGCGGGCGCAGCCTGGCCCAACTGGCGATACCCCTGGGCCAGGTCGTCATCGACGTGGGCCGCAGCGGTTTGCATCGCCAACTCGCGCAAGGCCATGAGGTTGGTCTGGGTAAAGAAGGCGTCGATGGCCGCGCGAGCCTGTTCCGGCACGTAGACCTTGCCGTCGCGCAGGCGCTCCAGCAGTTCGCGGGATGGCAGGTCGATCAGCAGCAGTTCGTCGGCCTCCTGCAAGACCCAGTCGGGCAAGGTCTCGCGTACTTGCACGCCGGTGATACCGCGTACCTGATCGTTGAGGCTTTCCAGGTGCTGGACGTTGACCGTGGTGAAGACGTTGATGCCGGCAGAGAGCAGTTCCTGGATGTCTTGCCAGCGTTTTTCGTGGCGGCTGCCAGGTGCGTTGCTGTGAGCCAGCTCGTCCACCAGCACCAGTTTGGGCTTGGCAGCGAGGAGGCCGTCGAGGTCCATTTCTTCCAGCATCACGCCGCGGTATTCGGAGCGCAGCAGCGGTTGTTGCGGCAGGCCGCTGAGCAAGGCTTCGGTCTCTGCGCGGCCGTGGGTTTCCACTACGCCGGCGATCAGCCGCACGCCCTGGCGCAGCTGGGTGTGGGCGGCCTGGAGCATGGCGTAGGTCTTGCCCACGCCGGGGGCGGCGCCGAGGAAGACTTTGAGCCGGCCGCGGCCGTCCCGGGGTAGTTCGGCTAACAGGGCATCGGCGCGGCCGGAGTCGCTCATGCGGGCGGTCTTCCTTCAGGTGTTGATGTAGTGATTGTGATGCAGCCATCGCGGGCAAGCCCGGCTCCCACATTTGATCTTCAGTGAATCCAGACTTTGTGTTCAACAAAGATCAACTGTGGGAGCGGGCTTGCCCGCGATTCGCGGCGCCACTGCTTACAACTTTTCCAGCGCCATGTTCAACGCCAAAACGTTCACCACCGGCGGCCCCACCAGTGGGCTTTCGATGTGCTCATCCATCAAGCGCTCCAGGGTCGCCACCGGCAGGTTACGTGCGGCCGCCACCCGCGCCAGTTGATAGGCAATCGCCTGTGGTGGCAAGTGTGGATCAAGACCGCTGCCGGAGGTAGTCAGCATTGCCATCGGCACCGGCCCCTGGCCTGGCACCAGCAGTTTGTTGGCGTCGTCGAACACCCGGGTAGCCAGCGTCGGATTGCTTGGGCCGAGGTTACTGGCACTGCTGGAGACAGTGGCAAACGCCCCGGCGGATGGCCGTGGGTGGAACCAGCCGTCACCGCTGAAATCCTGGGCGATCAGGCTCGAACCACGCACCTTGCCGCTGGCATCGCGCACCAGGCTGCCGTTGGCCTGGTCAGGGAACGCGACTTGCGCCACGCCGGTGACCACCAGGGGATAGGCCACGCCGGTGATCAGGGTCATCAACACCAGCAGGCTCAGGGCCGGGCGGATTATGTTGGACATTTCAAATTCCTCAATTCGGTCATTGCAACCTGCAGGCACCGGTTTCCCGGCACCCGCAGGCATCGGGTCAAACCAGGTGCAGCGCGGTCAGCAGCATGTCGATCGCCTTGATGCCCACGAACGGCACCACAATCCCGCCCAGGCCGTAGATCAGCAGGTTGCGACGCAGCAACGCTGCCGCACTCGCCGCCTGCACACGCACACCACGCAGGGCCAGCGGGATCAGCACCACGATGATCAGGGCGTTGAACACGATGGCCGAGAGGATCGCGCTCTGCGGGCTTTGCAGGTGCATCACGTTGAGCACACCCAGTTGCGGGTAGATGGAGGCGAACAGCGCCGGCAGGATTGCGAAGTACTTGGCCACGTCGTTGGCGATGGAGAACGTCGTCAGCGCACCGCGGGTCACCAGCAATTCCTTGCCGATCTGCACCACGTCCAGCAGCTTGGTCGGGTCGCTGTCGAGGTCGACCATGTTGGCGGCTTCACGGGCGGCCTGGGTGCCGTCGTTCATTGCCATGCCGACGTCCGCCTGGGCCAGCGCCGGGGCGTCGTTGGCGCCGTCGCCGCACATCGCAACCAGGCGCCCGTCGTTCTGTTCGTGACGAATGCGCGCGAGTTTTTTCTCCGGCGTGGCTTCGGCCAGCACGTCATCCACGCCGGCTTCCGCAGCAATCGCCGCAGCGGTCAGCGGGTTGTCACCGGTCACCATCACGGTGCGAATCCCCAGCTTGCGCAGCTCGGCGAAACGCTCGCGAATGCCGGGCTTGACCACGTCCTTGAGGTGAATCGCGCCAAGCAACTTGCCATCGGCACACACCAGCAACGGCGTGCCGCCGCTCTGGGCGATCTTGTCGATTTCACGGGACAGCGCCGGTTGCAGGTCGCGGCGTTGCAGGCCGATGAAGGCCAGCAGCGAATCCACCGCGCCTTTACGGAACACGCGGCCCTGATAGTCGACGCCAGACAAGCGTGTTTCTGCGCTGAACGGTACGGAGGTCAACTCATCCGTCGACGGCTCGGCTTGCGGGTGCAGGCCACGCAGGTATTCGACGATGGATTTGCCTTCCGCCGTGTCGTCCGCCAGGGACGCCAGCAACGCGCCTTCTGCCAGCTCCTTGCCGCTGACACCGGGTGCGGCGATCACGTTGGTGCAACGACGGTTACCGAAAGTGATGGTGCCGGTCTTGTCCAGCAACAGCACGTGCACGTCCCCTGCTGCTTCCACCGCGCGACCGGATTTGGCGATCACGTTGAGGCGTACCAGGCGGTCCATGCCGGCGATACCGATGGCCGACAACAGGCCGCCGATGGTGGTCGGAATCAGGGTGACCAGCAGCGCCACCAGGAACACCAGCGGCAGGTTGCCATTGGCGAAGTGGGCGAACGGCTGCAGGGTCACCACCACCAGCAGGAAGATCAGCGTCAGGCCGATCAGCAGGATGTCCAGCGCGATTTCGTTGGGGGTTTTCTGGCGTTTGGCGCCTTCCACCAGGGCGATCATGCGGTCCAGGGTCGACTCGCCCGGGTTGGCGGTGATGCGGATCATCAACCAGTCCGAAACCAGGCGGGTGTTGCCGGTGACGGCCGAACGGTCGCCGCCGGACTCACGGATGACCGGGGCGGATTCGCCGGTGATCGCCGCCTCGTTGACCGCCGCGATACCTTCGATGACTTCGCCGTCGCCAGGGATCATTTCCCCGGCGGCCACCCGTACCACATCACCTTTACGCAGGCTGGCGGCCGGTACGACCTTGAAGCTGCCGTCGGCTTCCTTGCGGCGGGCGCTGAGGCCCTCGCTGCCGGCCTTGAGGCTGTCGGCGCGGGCCTTGCCGCGACCTTCAGCCAGGGCTTCGGCGAAGTTGGCGAACAGTACGGTGAACCACAGCCACACCGCGATTTGTACGGAGACGTAGGTCGGTACGGCCACCTCCGGCACGAAGCACAGGATTGTGGTGAGGATCGCCGTCAGCTCCACCACCAGCATCACCGGCGAGCGTTGCAGTTGGCGCGGGTCCAGCTTGACGAAGGCCTGGACCAGCGCCGGGCGCCACAGGGCCGACATTGCGGTTTTGGCCGGCTCCTGGGTTTTCACCGGAGCCGCGTTTTTTGCAGGCATATTCATTTTCATATCCCCTAGGCTCTTCATTTAAAAAGCAGCCATGCTCAAATGTTCAGCGATAGGCCCAAGTGCCAGCGTCGGCAGGAAGGTCAGGCCGCCCACCAGCAAAATGGTCACGGTCAACAGGGTCACGAACAGCGGGCCGTGGGTCGGGAAGCTGTTCTGGCCAATCGGCGCGGTCTTCTTCATCGCCAGGCTGCCGGCCAACGCCAGAACCGGGAGGATGTAGCCGAAGCGGCCGAGCAACATCGACAGGCTCAACATCAGGTTGTGGAACGCGGTGTTGGCACTGAAGCCGCCGAACGCCGAACCGTTGTTGGCACTGGCCGAGGTGTAGGCGTACAGCAACTGGCTGAAGCCGTGGGGCCCAGGGTTACTGATGGCGCCGGCCGGCCCAGGCAGGCTGGCGGCGATGGCGCCGAGTACCAGGGTGCCCACCGGCATCACCAGCAAGGTCACCACCAGCAATTGCACTTCCCGGGCCTGGAGTTTCTTGCCGAGGTATTCCGGCGTGCGACCAATCATCAGGCCGGCAAGGAACACCGCGATCAACACGTTGAGCAACATGCCGTACATGCCGGCACCGACGCCGCCGAAGATCACTTCGCCGACCATCATGTTGACCAGCGACACCATGCCGCTCAGGGGGTTGAGGCTGTCCTGCATGCCGTTGACCGAACCGTTGGACGCGGCGGTGGTAGCCACCGACCACAGCACGGTGCCGGTGGTGCCGAAGCGCGCTTCTTTACCTTCCTGCGGCGCGGCCTGTTCCACCGCCGGGTTGTTCAGCGCAGGGTTGGGCTGATACTCGGCCCACATCGCGGTTGCACCGCCGATGATGAACAAGGCCAGCATGCAACCGAGGATCGCCCGGCTCTGACGCAGGTCTTTCACGTAGTGGCCAAAGGTGAATACCAGCGCCACCGGAATCAGGATGATCGCGCCCAGCTCAAACAGGTTGGCCCAGGCAGTCGGGTCCTCGAAGGGATGCGCCGAGTTGACGCCGAAGAAGCCACCGCCGTTGGTGCCCAGTTGCTTGATCGCAATCTGGCTGGCGGCCGGACCCAGTGGAATTACCTGGTCAACGCCTTGCATGGTCACGGCGTTAACGTAGTGAGCGAAGGTTTGTGGCACGCCCTGCCACACCAGGAACAACGCGAGCACCAGGCACAACGGCAACAGGCCGTAGAGGGTGGCGCGAGTCATGTCGACCCAGAAGTTGCCCAAGGTCTTGGTGGATTTGCGACCGATCCCACGGCACAACGCGACCAGTACGGCGAGGCCGGTGGCAGCGCTGACGAAGTTCTGCACGGTGAGGCCGGCCATCTGGCTGAGGTAGCTCAGGGACGCTTCACCGCTGTAGTTCTGCCAGTTGGTGTTGGTCATGAAACTGATAGCGGTGTTGAACGCCAGGGTCCATTCCTGACCCGGCAACTTCTGCGGGTTCAGCGGCAGGTACTCCTGGAACACCAGGATGCCGAAAAGCAGAACGAAACCGGCAAGGTTGAACGCCAGCAACGCCAGCGCGTACTTCTGCCAGCTCTGCTCCTGGTCGGCATCGACACCCGAAAGGCGATAGCAAACGCGCTCGACCGGGCCGAACACCGGCGTGAGCCAGGTTCGCTGCCCTTCCATTACCTTGTAGTAGAACCGCCCCAGGGCCGGTGCCGGAATCAGCACCAAGGCAAAGAAGGCGATGATCAGCCAATAGTCATAACTGTGCATAGCCTGCTCCTAGTTCCGATCCGCGCGTAACAGCGCAACCAGCAGATAAATGAACAGCGCCACAGCCAACAGCAGTGACACCCCGTCCAGAACGCTCATGGAAGTTTCTCCGTCGTGCGGCGACTGCCGCGTGTAGGAGGATTGTCCGCAGGAGTGGCGTAAAGGAACGAGAGCGACGGTATGGGTGGGGCGTAAAGACGGCGTAAAGAGTGGGTTTATGCGGCGTTTACAGGGCTATGCACTTCAAATGTGGGAGCCGGGCTTGCCCGCGATGGCGTCAGACCAGACACCCACGCCCTCATCTGGTGCAGCGCTTGAAATGATTCAAACGCCAAACCGTTCCCTCGGCGACAGTTCGGCGCCTTTACGACACGGCATGGGTTAATGGCATGCCCGCTGCAATGCCCTGAAACATTCCAAACCGTTCAGGGAGAGCTACACGATGAACACACAACTCAAACCCACCTTGGGCACCCTGCATTTATGGGGCATCGCCGTCGGCCTGGTAATTTCCGGAGAATATTTTGGCTGGAGCTACGGCTGGGGCGTGGCAGGAACGGTGGGCTTCCTGGTGACCTCATTGATGGTCGCCGCCATGTACACCTGCTTTATATTCAGTTTCACCGAACTGACCACCGCCATTCCCCACGCTGGCGGCCCGTTTGCCTACAGCCGCCGGGCGTTTGGCGAGAAAGGCGGTCTGATCGCCGGACTGGCGACGCTGATTGAATTCGTCTTCGCCCCGCCCGCCATCGCACTGGCCATTGGCGCGTACTTGAATGTGCAGTTTCCGGCCCTTGATCCGAAACACGCGGCAGTCGGCGCCTACATTGTATTCATGGGCCTGAACATCCTCGGCGTGAAACTGGCCGCGACCTTTGAACTGGTGGTGTGCGTGCTCGCGGTCGCCGAGTTGCTGGTGTTCATGGGCGTGGTCGCCCCTGCGTTCAGCTTCAGCAACTTTGCCCTCAATGGCTGGGCCGGCTCCGACACCTTCGGCGCGCCGGCGATTGCCGGGATGTTTGCGGCGATTCCATTTGCCATCTGGTTCTTCCTCGCCATCGAAGGTGCCGCCATGGCGGCCGAAGAAGCGAAAGATCCCAAGCGCACCATTCCAAAGGCCTACATCAGCGGCATCCTGACCCTGGTGGTTCTGGCGATGGGCGTGATGTTCTTCGCCGGCGGCGTCGGTGACTGGCGCACGCTGTCGAACATCAACGATCCCCTGCCCCAGGCGATGAAAACCGTGGTCGGCGACAGTTCGGGCTGGCTGCACATGCTGGTGTGGATCGGTCTGTTCGGCCTGGTGGCCAGCTTCCACGGGATCATCCTGGGTTACTCGCGCCAATTCTTCGCCCTGGCGCGCGCGGGTTACCTGCCGTCTTTCCTGGCCAAGCTTTCACGCTTCCAGACGCCGCACCGGGCGATCATCGCCGGTGGCATCGTCGGTATCGCTGCTATCTATAGCGACGGGCTGATCAACCTGGGCGGTATGACCTTGACCGCGGCAATGATCACCATGGCGGTGTTCGGTGCGATCGTGATGTACATCATGAGCATGCTCAGCCTGTTCAAGCTACGCAAGACCGAACCGTTGCTGGAACGCACCTTCCGTGCACCGGGCTATCCAATCGTGCCGGGGATTGCGCTGGTACTGGCCGTGGTGTGCCTGGTGGCAATGGCGTGGTTCAACGCGCTGATCGGGCTGATCTTCCTGGGCTTCATGGTGGTGGGTTTTGTGTACTTCCAACTGACCGCACAAGACCGCGCCGATGCGCCGGCGGACGCGATGCTGACCGGGCTATAAGGTTACCGGGGCAGAACGGGCCTACAATGAACTACTAAGAAAGCCCGTTACTCAAAGCAGCTATTACCGTGGGAAATTTCCCCACGGTTTGCTGCCTCAAGGAGAGCCCTATGCCGTGGTATGCCTGGTTGATTTTAGTGGTCGCGATCGGCTCGATCGTCGGTGGTTTGCTGATGCTGCGAGACAGCGCCAACAAGGTTGAATTGACCGACGAACAGCGCCGACGTGTAGCCGAGCGCAATGCCCAAGCGGACGCCAAGGATGCGCAGGATCGCTGAGCCTGAGGCGGCTCCACCGAGGAGCCGCACAATTTTGTAAACACCCGCCTATGCCCAGGCAAGCTTGGTTAATATGGCCTGATGTTTCGGAGGCCTCCCCATGCGCTATTCACAAGATCACAAAGCTCAAACCCACCAGCGCATCATCAAGGAGGCCTCTGTACGCTTTCGCCGCGACGGCATTGGCGCGACCGGCCTCCAGCCGCTGATGAAAGCGCTTAACCTGACCCATGGCGGGTTTTATGCGCACTTCAAGTCCAAGGACGAGTTGGTGGAAAAGGCCTTGCAGGAGGCCGCCGCGCAGCTGGATGAACATTGCGAACAGCTGTTCAGCCAGGAGCGGCCGTTGGAGGCGTTCATCGACAGCTATCTGTCTGAATGGCACCAGACCTCGCCGGATCAAGGCTGCCCGCTGACGACGATGTCATCGGAGATGGGGTTGCGTGGGCAGAACAGCCGCACCACGGATGAAGTCCTCAATGCTCGACTCAAGCAGGTTGAAACGGCGCTTGGCAACCCGAATGCCGGGGAGCAGAGCCTGGTGCTGATGTCGACGCTGGTGGGGGCGTTGGTGTTGGCGAGAAGTGTCGAGAGTGCCGAATTGGCGACACGGATTCTCGATGTGGTGAGGGGGAGCTTGAAAGCAGAACTCGCTGAACAGAAGAAAGCCGGTCAATGACCGGCCTCCTCGCCTGCTTTTAGATCCTCAGTTCACCTCGAGCCGGTCGCGGTTCTTTTCCAGCAATGCCTTGCCGATGCCTTTTACTTCCAGTAACTCATCTATCGCCGTGAACGGCCCGTTGGTTTCGCGGTAGGCGATGATGGCCTTGGCCTTGGCGGCGCCGATGCCGAACAGGTCGCGGCGCAGGGTTTCGGCGTCTGCCGAGTTGAGGCTGACCTTGGAGGATTGTTCGACCTTGGTGATCTGGGTGGTGATGGGGGTTGGGGCTTCGGTTTTGGTGGAGGGGGCGGCAGTGCTGGCTAGCGAGAAGCTGGTGAGGAAGGCAAAGATGAGGAATGAGAAATACGCTTTATGCATTGGTGAGGCTCCATGACATCGATAAGGGAAAAGCAGCTTTTCCGAAGCTGCTTTTCAAACTTAGGCGATGTTTGGGGAGAGTCAAAAATGGGTGAGTTACAGGGTGTGAGTTCAGGGTTCCAGGCGGCGTTGCTGGTAAATCCAGTCAACGATTTCACCGTCCGGGGAATAGCCGCTGACCGTTTCGCGCAGCAGTTGGCGCACACGCGTGTAGTCATCCTGTTCGACGGCGCTGAGCAGCTCCGTTAAACGGGCCTTCAAGACGTCCCAAGGCAAGTAGTCCTCATTGGCACTCATAATCATGGGGTGCGGAGTCGTGACTACGTTGTCGCCGATCAGCAATTCCTCATAGAGCTTTTCGCCAGGACGCAACCCCGTGAACTCAATGGAGATGTCACCTTGAAGATTTTTATCAGAACGAATACTCAAACCGGAAAGATGCACCATCTTCTCTGCCAGCTCGACGATTTTCACCGGCTCGCCCATATCCAGAACAAATACGTCACCGCCCTGCCCCATGGAACCCGCCTGGATAACCAATTGAGCGGCTTCAGGGATACTCATGAAATACCGGGTAATCTTGGGGTGTGTAACCGTCAGCGGGCCACCAGATTTTATTTGCTTGTGGAACAACGGGATCACCGATCCGGATGAACCCAGCACGTTGCCGAACCGCACCATGGTAAAGCGGGTCTTGTTCACACGGGAAACATTGGACGTTTCACCGAAAAGCACCGGAGCTATCTCACTGCTGAGCGCCTGCAGCGTCATTTCTGCGAGACGCTTGGTGCTTCCCATAACGTTGGTCGGACGCACCGCCTTATCAGTAGAAATCAGCACGAAGTTCGCCACGTTGGCGCGTAAAGAGGCTTGTGCGGCGCTCAACGTGCCCATCACATTATTCAGTACGCCTTCAGCAATATTATGTTCGACCATCGGTACATGCTTGTAGGCCGCCGCATGGTAGACCGTGTTCACGCGCCAGGTTTTCATGACGTCAAAGAGCTTTTCCTGATTGCGGACAGAGCCCAGGATTGGCAATAACTTAACTGAAAGCGACTCACGTACGATTCGCTGCTCAAGCTCTTGCAGGATGCTGTAGAGATTGAACTCGCTATGCTCATACAACAGCAGTGTCGTGGGTTGTAGCGTGAGAATCTGCCGGCAAAGCTCAGACCCGATTGAACCGCCCGCCCCGGTTATAAGAACCGACTGCTCCTTAATGCAATGTTCAAGCAGCTCATCCTGAGGGGGGACAGAGTCGCGGCCTAACAAGTCAGCAATATCAACTTCCTGGATATCGTCAACTTTCACTCGCCCGCTGGCCAAATCCATAAAACCGGGCACGCTTTGCACATGGAGCGCGAAGCCCTCCAGAAAGGTCAATATCTCCCGGCGACGCCCGCGATTGGCAGACGGAATGGCGAGAAGAATCTGCTGGGCACCGGTTACATCAACCATCTGCTGGATATGCTTTGGCTTATAGACATGCAAGCCTGAAATCACACGATCGGCAATGCTGCTGTCATCATCAATAAAGGCGACAGGACGCAACAGCCTCCCCATGCGCAACGCAGCAACCAACTGATTACCGGCTGCCCCCGCACCATAAATGGCCACCTTCGGTAGTCCATCATCCCGGTTGGTAAAAGGAACATGTTGCGCAGCCGTAAACCAGTCTCCCAGGAAATACTGGCGCATCGCGAGGCGTAGCCCCCCGATCATGACCATGCTCAACCACCAGTAATTGAAGATGACCGAGCGTGGAACAAACATTTGATGGTTGCCGCTCCAGTAAACAACCAGCGCGAGAAACAACGATGACAGGCTGACGGCCTTGATAATTGCGATCAGCGCATCGTTTCCAAAATAGCGCATGACTGCACGGTACATACCAAACCGTACAAACAGCGGAATCGCAATGACCGTGGCGCTCAGGAATAACCATAGGTATTCAGTGAAAGGATTGATCAGCTCATCAATCCCCAGACGGACGACAAAGGCCATCCAAAGGGCAAACCAGACAAGAAAAACGTCGGTCACTACCTGGAAGGCACGTTTCTGCCGCCGCGTTAAACCCAGTAATAAGGTTCTCAACTTATCCATAACGCCTTGAAACACCTCTGTTACTCCTAAAGTACATCCGCCACCACCATGAATGATTCCAAGGGACCTCATCCCATGATGATGGAAAACTCCATTTGACCGGCCCGCAGCTCAAGTCCTTCTGCGTTGCAAACAAAGACGGGCATTCCTGACTGTCTAACTGATTACTCTTCGGTAGCCAACTGCATAACGGTCTTGAGCACCGAGCATGTCTTGTCAATTTCAAGCTGCGTCAACGTTGGGTGCACGAGAAACATCACACTTGTTTCGCCGAGTTCTCGTGCTACCGGCAACCGGCTCGCCGGACGCCAGCCAGTATTGTCAAACGCCTTCTCAAGATAGACCTCAGAGCAGGAACCGGAAAATACCGGAACGTCCCGTGCCGAAATCTCCGCCAGAATACGATCGCGATCCCATCCGGCCTTGAGCGCCTGAGGCTCAACAAACACGTAGCACTTATACGCCGCGTGAACACTGTCCTCAGGCATGACTGGCACACGTAAACCTTTGAGTTGGCTGGCGCACTCCCAGATCTGCCCGGCATTCGCTAGCCGACTGGCCTGCCAATCGGTCATGCGCTTGAGTTGAATCCGGCCGATCACGGCCTGAACCTCAAGCATTCTCCAGTTCGTACCGAAGCTTTCGTGCAACCAGCGAAAACCTGGGGGATGGTTGCGTTCGTAGACTGCTTCCCAGCTTTTGCCATGATCCTTGAACGACCACATGTCCGACCACAACTTGCGATCGTTGGTTGTGACCATTCCGCCCTCGCCGCCTGTGGTCATGATCTTGTCCTGACAAAAGGACCAGGCAGAGATGTGGCCAATTGACCCCACCGAGCGCCCCTTGTAACGAGCGCCATGGGCCTGGGCACAATCTTCGATCACTTTAAGGTCGAATTCCTCGGCCAGGGACATGATCGGATCCATATCGCAAGGCCAGCCAGCCAAATGCACACAAATTACGGCCCGGGTGCGAGGCGTCAGCACAGCGCGGATAGTCTGCGCGCTGAAGTTTTGCGAATCGCGATCCACGTCGGCGAAAACCGGAACAGCCCCGGCATTCACAATGCTCGAGACGGAAGCAAGAAACGTGCGTGAGGTGACAATTACTTCATCGCCAGCACCGATACCCAAGGCCTTCAAGGCAAGGTCCAGGGCAACCGTTCCGTTGGCCAGTCCGATGGCGTATTCGGTGCCCGCCCATGCAGCGAACTCCTTTTCAAACTCACGCCCCTGTGTACCGGTCCAGTAGTTGACCTTATTGGACAGAATCACATCACGTACGGCATCAGCCTCCTCTTCACTAAAAGAAGGCCAAGGAGAAAATGGTGAATTCAACACAACCAGTACCCGTCAGTTTTCATTCGAAAATATGAAAGACTCGTCAACACGAGCCCCGTTGCAATTCGCTCAATACGCTGTTCACGCGGCGACGATATTTCAAGAACCGTCAAACAACCTGGCCGGCACTCCGGCGACCGTAACCTTGTCTGGCACATCTCTGACAACTACGGCACCCGCGCCAACCATGACCTGTGAACCGATGTTCACAAGTTGTCGCACGCAGGCACCTATGCCAATCCAGCTCAAATCCTGCACGCAGACGCCGCCTGCAAGCCGGGCGCCGGGGCTGATGTGCACACACGATCCCAATAGACAATCGTGGTCGACGCTGCTGCCCGTATTGAGAATAGCGCCACTGCCTACTCTGGCATCGGCATTTACCACAGCGCCAGCAAAAACCACCGATCCTTCACCAAGCGTGGCATACCGGCTGACGGTTGAATCCGGATGGCGCAGCGTAACCAGCGCAGCGCCTGCCGCCTTAAGCTGGTCCAGTTTTGCCTGGCGTACCCGATTATTGCCGATCGCCACCAGCACTCCATCATATTCATCCACAGCCGCCAACAGTCTCTCGGTGTTGCCTACGACGTTCCAGGCACCATTTCGAAGCAACCCGGGCCAGGCATCATCAAAGAACTCAATGGTGTCCCAACCACAGCATTCGGCTGTATCCGCGACGACTTTGCCATGGCCGCTAGCACCCAGCACCGCGAGGCGGCTCATGACTTGGAGCCTGTGAACTTCGATGCTGTCGCTTCGCCTTCGGCACTGATACCGTCACGTACCAGAACTTTCTTGATCGTCAGGAAGATCACCTTCATATCCAGCCAAAAAGACTGATTATCGACATACCAGGTGTCCAGCTTGAACTTTTCTTCCCATTCAATTGCATTCCGCCCGTTGATCTGTGCCCAGCCGCTGACGCCAGGGCGCACCTCATGGCGACGATATTGTTCGGCGCTGTAGAGAGGCAGGTATTCCATCAGCAACGGTCGTGGGCCCACCAGGCTCATATCGCCCTTGACCACATTCCACAGCTCGGGCAATTCATCCAAGCTGCTGGATCGCAGAAAACTGCCAAAGGCTGTCATGCGCTGGGAATCAGGTAAAGGCTCACCGTTTGCATCATGAGCATCTCGCATCGTACGGAACTTGATCATTTCGAACGGCTTGCCATTACGACCTGGACGAACCTGACGAAACAGAACAGGAGATCCCAATTTCTTGCGAATGTTCCAGGCAATTACTGCTATGACCGGAGAAAGCAGAATTAGTCCAAGTAATGACGCAAATAAATCAAAACCACGCTTGATCATCTGGCAACACCCTCCAGCCAATCCACAAACCGATCAGCCAACTTACGTCGGTCAAACTCTCTGACCGCCAATTCTCTGCCTCGTGCGCCCTTGGCCCGCAGCTCGTCACGATCATCTGCCGCCTGTATCAACGCATCTGCGAAAAGAGCAGCATCATCAGGAGGTACGACAAAACCGCAGTTTTCCGTGGAAATCATCTCGGCGAGCCAGCCTGGATAGTTATTTAAAACAGGCAACCCCGAAGCGATATAGTCGAAAAACTTGTTAGGCGACGTTCCGTAGTAAAAGGCCGGTACGTTTGCCAATATTTGCAGCCCCAGATCCGCGTTGGCCATCAAACCGGACAACCGGGCTTTGTTCACCGGGTCATGAAATATCACATTGTCCAGCTGTTCTTCCGTTGCACGCTTCTGAAGCGCGGGCTTGAGCTTGCCCTGCCCGATCAAAACCAGCCGGATATCGTCGCGCTTTCGCAGTTTCAGCTCTCGAGCCGCATCGAGCACCGCGTCCAGCTTGTTGGCCACCCCATGCGTACCCGCAAAGACCGCTACCAGATGACTTTTATCCACTCCAGCCGGCAACCATGGCTCAGCAGGCGTGTTGAAAATATCCAGGTCACAACCGTTTGGGATCATTTCGATCCGATCACGCGCCACACCGCGGTGCGCAATGCCATCCACAATACCCGGCGACAACCCAATGACCCGGTGAGCCGAGCGATAGCTTGCCCACTCAAGAAAAGACATGGCGGCAAGGATTACCGGATTACGAATGACACCCATCGCTTTCGGCAGCTCGGGCCAGAGGTCCCGCACCTCGAATATAAACGGCTTATTGCGAAACCACCGGGCGAATATCCCGGGTATACCGGCTGTCAAAGGCGTCGTGGTCGCAAAAACCAGGTCGTAACGCGCGGTTAGTGCAATACCGATACTGCGCACTGCAAACTTCAAAAAGCTGAGCGCTCGAACGAACAGGCCATCGCTGTTGGAGTACGCCAAGTCAAATTCGATGATCTCAATACCGTCGACGGTACCTTTGCGTTTTCCACCAACGAAAGAGCTTTCCAGCCCCGTTTGGCCACCACCATAGCTGCCACAGACCATCGTCACCTGGTGACCCCTGGCAACCAGGCGGCGGGCCATCTCATAAGACCGGATACCAGTTGCTCCTTTCGGAGTTGAAAAATGCTGATGAAAATAAAGGACTTTCATGTCTACCAGTGATACTCCGTAGTCAAAACGCCCGCCGAAGTCACCTCAACCTCAAGCACCGGCACCTCAGTTTTTTGTAAGTAGTAACGAGACTCCAAACCCTGGACGAGTTCCCGCCGAACGATAGGCATGCTGCCCGCAACGGATATTCGATGCGAGCCGTTGGTCAGAACCTCGCCCTCAAGCCGCCAGTCCCCAGGCTGCAAACGCCAGCGTAGAACTGCACGATCCTTGAATCCGGTGAATTCATCCCTGACCTTCATGCCGGTATCGGTCAGGCTGACATGCCGCTTATGACGGACGCCGTTGCCGTCGATGTACGTGGCGCCGCAGGAGCTGGTTCCAGCCTGCTCAACCAGACTTTCGACCTGGCGCGTACGCAACCATTCCCCGAACAGAAACCGGCTGAGCCTGGGCATCTGGTCTTGCCCATCAAATTGAACGGTGTTGTGGCTGGCGGTACCCGGAAAATAACTCAGCCACTGGGCAGAGGTGTTGTAGCTGAAGGTACCTGCATCCCGGAGCAAGTTAATGCCTGCACGCCATAGATCCACATGCAGAGCATCTGCCTGGCTGGGGCGAAATCGGAAGCGCGGGTAGCGCAATACAGCATAGGTTTGTTCACGCCGTAACAATGCATAACCACCCTGATCAAACAGTTGACTACCTGGACGCTCCGCTATCGCCGATGGGCCAGGCAGGAGCAGCCAGCGCAGTGACAAATCCCATTCACCTGCCGACTCATAGGCTCTCTTTCCGGCAAACAACGCCATGGCCAACTGGACCGCAGGCCTGAAGTCGCGATAGTCCGTATCCGTCAGTGGCAGCAGCCGGGCACCATCATTTGCGCCAATGTTCGGAGCATCTCCAGTGTGCTCGTCGACTAACGAAAATAACCAAAGCGCGGCTGCGCGAGCCCTGAGTTGGAAGGTAGCGGAGAACGCCGGGAGCCCCAGTTTGTTTCTCCAGACTTCAACCATGGAAAACGTGTCGAGCATCACCCGATGATAATTGACGGAGTACTGGCTGAAACTGCCATCTTGCTCAATCAACCGAGCGGCCCGGTTTTCGAGCCATTTGCGCCCCAATCGCTGCCAGCGTTCGCCCTCGGGGCAACCGCTTAACGTTAACCAACTGCCGCCGACAAAAAGTGCGGCAGCCTCGGAAGTCCCGTGGTTATTGTCCTGAGCCATCGCATAGCTCAGCGTCGGCTCAATACGTTTGAGATGCAGTCGAACCAGATCCACAAGCCCCGGCAACGGTTGGGCAAACTGTTCAAGAATGACCGAACTCATCGCCAGGTGCAGGACACGAATGGACGCCTCCTGACCGCACTTCCAGTTCGGACCGCAATAGGGAGGATTATTGACACACCAATCCGCCAACCAACCGTTTAACTGCGCCGTCCCTGAAGATCCGCCAACACAGGACTTCTGGGCAAAGACCAATGTCCAGTCAAATCGCGAAGCTTCCCAGATATTCTTGATATCACCGACAGCGGCATCAAAATCCGGAATCCGCCACCATTCCCGGCCGGGATCAGGCACTCGAACTCCATTCAGCGGATTCAAATGCCAGTCAGGAGGTGCGTCCGATACCGGACATTCCCAGAACCCGAAATATCGGACCTGGGAATCCCATTGGGACGCACATGGCAACGAGCCGGCCTGTCTCGCACTTTCCGCAAAAAACGGGCCCTGGGGAATTTCAGCCCGAAGGCGTCTGACAGGGTTCAAGCCAGTCTTGACCCCAAGCCGATACGTCAATGCACGCGCCAGATTGCCAAAACCGAGAGCTATCGCAGTTTTGGCTTTAACAAGAAGAAGGCTCATTGCTCGCGCAGAATCCGGGCAACTTCAATGCTCACGCGCGCCACTTCGAAAATTTCATCGGAAGTGATCGGCGTGACAACCCCGTTTTGCACCGCTGCAAGGAAAGCCGCAGCGCACTCGCTTTGCCCCTTGTTCTGTTTCCAGAGATTCAACTTGCTGAAGCCCGGCCAGCCGAAACCTTTCAACTTGCGGAAGTTATCCAGTTGCAGGACGCGTCCGGCAGCGAAAACTTCAACTCGCTCTTTTGGAAAGCTTGAAGCGCCATTGGCCAGATAGAGGATGGTGCCGAAAGAGCCATCCTCAAACCCCAGGGTAATCGCCGCTTTATCTTCCGTAATGGCAACAGCAGGCGTATCTCCCATTCTGCGGGCCTGAATCGAAACAATTTTGCTGCCCGCCAGAAAACGCATCAGGTCGATGAAATGACACGCTTCGCCAATAATACGCCCACCGCCGACTGACGGGTCCTGGGTCCAGTGATTCGCGGGAATCGCTCCGGCATTCATCGTCATGATGAAAGACTTGGGCTCTTTTACAGCCGAGAGCAACGCCTTCATCTTTTGGACCTGTGGCGAAAAGCGTCGATTGAACCCAACCATCAAATGTGGCTTGAGCCCTTGTTCGACAGCCTTTCGATAGGCCTCTTCAACCGTTGCCAAATCCTGGGATTCAATTGCCAATGGCTTTTCGACGAACACATGTTTACCCGCCTCCAGCGCTTGAGCGACAAAACGGGCGTGGCTGTCGTGACGGGTGACAATTGCAACGGTATTGATCGTGCTCTCGCCAAGCATCGCACTGATATCAGTCGAGGCTTGTGCAAATCCAGCCTTGCTGCCGTGTATTACACCGTTGATACCACCGGCAGTCACAATCGTATGGAACTGAGCGCCCGCGGCCTTAAACGCCGGTATCAGCATTCTTGATGCATAGTTTCCTGCACCGATGAAGCCAACCACGGGTTTGACCGGGTCGAAACTGGCTACCGCACCAGGTGCCAGCACGACTTCCTTGATGTTTCGCTCGGTATCTTCCGAGGTGTACTGAAGAATGATACCCAGCGCCGAGTTATCCGTCGTAAGCGTCTGATAAGCATCCGCGGCATCTTCAAATGCAACCCGATGGGAGATCAACGAGTTGACCTCCAATTGGCCGCTGGCGAGCATATCCAGGACGGCTTCGAAGTTGCGCTGCTCAGTCCAACGAACAAAACCTATCGGGAAGTCGTTGCCTTGATCTTCGTAACTCGGATCATAGCGCCCGGGCCCGTAAGAACATGAAACCTGGAATGTCAGTTCCTTCTCGTAGAAGTCAGCTCGACTCAACTCAAGCCCGGTGACCCCCACCAGAACAATGCGCCCACGCTTGCGGCACATGTGTGCCGCCTGGGTGACCGGATCGGAAGACTTGGTCGACGCGGTAATGATGACGCCATCCACGCCTCTTCCGCGGCTGAACGTCATCCCCGCCGATACAACATCTTCCCCTTTGCCGGGATTGCAGGTTTCGGCGCCATAACTGCGAGCCAACGCCAGTTTTTGCTCATCAAAGTCAATGGCAAGTACTCGGCAGCCCTGGGCTCGCAGGAGCTGAACCGTCATCAGTCCGATCAGACCTACGCCGGTGACGACAAAGGTCTCGCCCAGCGTAGGCTGAGCCAGCCGAATCCCCTGCAAGCCGATGCTGGCCAGCACGGTAAACGAGGCGGCTTCGTCGCTGACCGAATCCGGGATCAAGGCACACAGATTCTTGGGAACGATAACGATATCGGCATGAGGGCCATTGGAAACCACGCGGTCGCCGGGCTTAAACCCGGATACGTCACTGCCCACGGCGCCTACAACACCCACGTTGCAGTATCCAAGCGGCAACGGCTGTGCAAGCTTCGAGCGAACGGCTTCTACCGTTGTCGCCAAACCATCGGTCTGCACCTTTTGCAGAACCATGCGAACCTTGTCAGGTTGCTGGCGAGCTTTTTCCAACCAGTTGGCCCGGCCAAATCCTACAAGCATGCGTTCCGTGCCGGCAGAAATCAGCGTATTGGTTGTATTGATCTTTAGCGTGCCACTGCGAACGGCGGGAGCGGGTGCATTAACCAATGACGTCTCACCGCTAGCCATGTTCTGAACAACCTGCTTCATGCATTCACACCAATAAAGTTAAAAATTCACTCATCACTGAGAAACTTGTATAGAGCTATCTATCCTACCATCGGATAAGACCGGGACGTGCCCGCCGACTCAACCGTCCAGGGCAAAATCGCCGTCCAGATACTGTTTGCACCACAGCTCCATGCAAACGATGCCAAACAACGTATAAGCAGCGTCTATTCGGCCTGAACGATCTGCTTCGATCAGATGCGCCACTGCTTTGGGGTCGAAAATCCCCCTTTTCAGCAGGGATGCCGGAGAAAGCACCTCATCGACCAAAGGCTTCAGGCGTCCTTGCAACCAGTTGCGAAGCGGTACACCGAAGCCCGTCTTGGGCCGATAGATGACGTCGTGAGGCAGATAGGGTTCCATGGCCTTCTTGAAAATCCATTTCCCTTCCCGGCCTTTTTGCTTGATATGCGATGGCAGTGAACCCGCCAGGCGTACCAGGTCAAGATCCAGCAGCGGAACACGCACTTCAACGCCCGTCGCCATACCCATTTTATCGGTGTAGTTGAGGTTGTGATCGGTGAGAAAATGCTTGCACTCCAGGGTGAGCATTTTATCAAGAGGTGTTGCATCCGAAGGCAGCCGCGAAAGTGTTTCTCGCATAGGCGCAAACAGATCATCGGCCGCCAACTGGTGTCGCAAGTCTGGCGCCAACAGCCCATACGCCTGATCAGGTTCAAGCCAGAGGAAATAACTGATCAAGCGATCATCAGCAGGCAAGTCCGCGTAGCGAAAAGCCTTCCCGAGGCGACGAGACAGCGGAGACGACGCCGGAAGCAAGCTTGAGCTACGGGCCAGTACCGAACGCAGCGGTCGAGGCATGCCGCCCCACCAACGCTCTTGTGCCAGAGCGAAATGACGACGATAGCCTGTAAAAATATCATCTCCCCCGGCACCCGACAGCAGGACCTTGATACCGTTCTGGCTCGCCAGTTCCGAGATGAACAACGCATTCAACGCGGCCGGATCCGGCGTAGGTTCATCGAGCAGGTAAACCATTTCCGGCAGACGATCCATCATCTCATCACCGACGCCTACGACATGCAGGTCGACATCCAGATGCTTGGCAACGCGCTGTGCGTACGGAAGGTCATCGGCGAACCCCTCGTTTGCAGTGGAGCCGTTGTCTACACGGATACTGAAGCACTGCAACCGCCCCTTGTCCCGCATTTCCTGCGCTGCAAACGCGACGATGGCGCTGGAGTCCAAGCCGCCTGACAAGAATGAACCCAACGGTACGTCGGACACCAACTGACGCTGGACGGCAGTCCTGACCGCATCGGCAACATCAACAGCGACATCCGCAACCGTTTTTGTCAGGGGTTTCTCGGAAATTGGCAGTTCGTAGTAAAACCAGCTCTTCTCAATATGCCCATTACGAACGCATAACGCTTGGCCAGGTAAAACTTTTTTGATATCCCGCACAATCGTCCGATCACCTGGTGACCAGAGAAAACCAAGGTGCGCGAGTACGGCTTGCGGGTCAATTTCAGTTTTACTGAAGCCGCCTCGGATCAAGCCTTTCATCTCACTTGAAAATGCAAAACAACCATCATTGGAATGGATATAGAGGGGTTTGACACCCATCTGATCTCTAGCCACCCAAAGTGTTTCAGTGTCGCGCTCCCAGAATACGACCGCAAAAATCCCGTTCAAGCGGTTTAAACACTCAATTCCATAACGACAGAACAGTGCGAGCAATACTTCGGAGTCGGACTGGCTGGAAAAGTGATCCCCCGCCGCTTCGAGATGAGCCCTTAATTCTCGAAAGTTATAGATTTCACCGTTAAACACCATGACCACTCGCCCATCGGCAGAGACCATTGGTTGGTGACCGGCTGAAGTCGTATCGAGAATGGAAAGGCGCACCTGGCCGAGCCATACACCAACGTCGGTATCGGCCCAAACGCCTTGATCATCAGGCCCACGACGTCTAATAAACGAAAGCGCCGAAGAGAAATCAATAGATTCCCGCGTTCCGTTATGAATGTAGCCCAAAATTCCGCACATATCAGTTTCTCTAGATTGGGTTATTAACTGGCTCTTCGCGCTTTGAGCTCAAGAATAAAAAAGGAAGCCATATAGACGCTATGAGAAGAGCGACCGACGCCAATTCTCCTCGAAAAAGGTGAAGCAGAGAGGCGACTGCCAATGCATAAAGACCTAACGCGCGGTCGCTTTTAGGATTACAGACAACTGCGCCATAAAGCCGCCCTCCTATAACCCCTAGAAAGAAGCCGCCAAACAGTACACCCAGAGTGCCAAAGTTCATATAAAGCTCACCAAAAATACCTGGCGGCAATGTCGTACCTTCCATAAGCCACTTATCTGGCCAAAAGGCACCTGTAAATACCCCGGCGGCGGTGAGTGGCTTACCCGGAAACAGACCCGAGGGTATTAAAATCAATACAACCATCAGCAGCGTCGTACCATTTTGCCACTCAAGCCTCTCGGGCATAGCATCTATAAGCACAGTCATAGTCTGCAACTGCATTAGATTGCCCGTAAACTGAGTCGCCAAAAAATGAATGAACGACAGGAAAACGCCCTGATCCTCATTAATAAAAAAGAACCTCCCTGTTGCGAGAAACTCTTGCTTGACCAGGTGATACGCCATTAGAGAAACAAACATTACAGCCCCAAGCACAGCCCCTTTTACAAGACTGACACGCTTGACGCGGTAATGCCGAACTATAATCAACGACAATACGATAATAAAAATTGTCGATTTCTGCCCTTGGAGAGCGCAAATAAACAAACCGCCCAAAAAATATAACCAGAAACAAAACCGCTCGGAAAGTGACTTCTTCCCGGCACGGGTCAGCCTTATATACCAGGCCAGCGAGACAGATAGCAACAAGTTCTCCAAGAGGAACAAGCCGTTCAAACCTGCAAACGCCCTTATCCTGTCACTGGCACCTTGAAGCAACCCCGAGACCCCGCCTAGGATTACAAGAATAGTTGTAAACGCCAGCAGCGCCACTAACGAAAAACCTAAGGCCCGTTGCGAAAAAATCCGTGGACTTACTATGTAGCGTATCCCGACGGGAAAATTAAAATGCGTTTTCCGTCCTAACCAACACCCCATCAAAACAAAAATTAAAGCCCCAACATACAGCAAAATGGCATAATCAATAGAACTCTGCTTATCGAAAAAATCAAACTCCCAAAACTGACTAAACCCATCAAATCCCATGATAAAGGGATATAACGGGACAATAACGCCTGCAAGCCAGATCACCAGAAAGAAAAAACCAACGCCAAAACAATCAAACGCTTTTTTTTCAAGCGGGACCCGCAAGTGCTCAGGCCCTAAATATTTTTCTTCCAAGGTATCAACCTCTTGGGTCATAAATCAGCGAGGCGGACTCTCACCGCAATCAGAAGCAGCACGGCGGACAAAACAGCACCAACCACATACCCCAAAACGCCAGCCCAAGCATCCAAAACAGGGATACCGACGTATAGAATTAAAAGAACAAGCAAGCCCTCTACAATATTGGTTTTAAGGCTTAAACTAAAAACACGCAATGCGACCAGTATTGTACCGCAAGCGAGAGCCATAGCCTTCAAGGGCAAAGTCAACGCCAACACAATGATATACATGGCCGTCTGCTTATAAACACCGCCCACACACACCAACCATATACAAGAGAAAAAGATCAACAGCAAAGCAACTGCGGATGAGATCTTTAACATGCTTTTGGAGAATGCATGATACCTTTCGCGCAGCTCGCTTTTATCATGGATGACCTCGACCAACTCAGGAAGGGCCCTTTGTGCAATGATTGCCAATGGCAGCAAGCCAAGAATAAGGCTCAATATAGCAATACCAAAAAAACCGATCTCGTCGGTTTTCACATGATAAGCAGTCAACATCAGGACAGGCAGACTATCCACCAACAGACGAACAAACAGGCTGGCATTGACAATGACACCGGACTTGGCCGTTGTAATTAATTCGCGCCGGTTCACCTGGCGAAAATCAAGCGCCAGAAAGATATGCGCTCGCAGCTTCCACCAAACGGCAGCGAGACAAAAGAACTCACCAAGATAACGAGCAGCCATCCAGCCTTGGATACCATACAACTTCGTCAACACAACATGCAGAATAACGCCCGCCCCGGTAACCAGCATCAGAACGAAGTAGATCTCGCGTATCGCCTTCGCCCCCTGAGCAAAGCCAGTCGTTACACGAAGTAAATTAGTCAACAACACCAAGCCACAGGTTGTAAAAACATAAGAACTAATCGCCGAAGTCAACACAAACTCATGCGCGACGTATATGCCAGCAATCACGACACCTGAAGCGATCCCGACCAACAAAAACACTTGCCGAAGCACTTCACTTTGACGAGAAGTACCATGACTCGCCGCCGTATCGCGAATCGCGATGCTTTGCATGCCCAAACTTCCTGCCAGTACGACAAGAGCAATAATTGTTTCCAGCGAGCGCACCACACCCACGACCGACGGATCAACCCAAGACGTGATCAAAAACTGACTTATTATTACCCCACCTTGAATACAGGCAGTAATAACGATCAGCTGTAACAGCTTCGAACTTTCAAACATGCTGATCAGACGATTCAACACACGCTACCACCATGAATCTTGATAAACACTATCAACGAAGCTCTCCTTTATTTCACCAGCGACAAGGAATCCAGGACATTTTTAAGCGCCACACGACGAGCTGCGATGGAATAATTGGAAGAAATCCACTGATGCCTGGCTTTGGCATCTTCAGCGCAAGTCGGCGTGGCGACAACCGCCTCCATGGCCGCAGCAATTTCTTCCTGGCTATCTGGTTGAACCCAGTAAGCGAAGTCACCCGCGACCTCAGGCACCGCGCCCCGAGGCGAAGTTATCACTCGCGCTCCACACGCCAGGGCCTCGCCGATCGCATGCCCGAAACCTTCATAAAGCGTTGGTTGAACATAGGCCAGGCAATTGCGGTAATGGTGCAGCTTCTCTTCATCGGAGATCATCCCGACAAACTCCACCTTGTCTCCTACACCCAGGCGCTGCGCCAGGTCTTTTAGTTCCTGCAGGTAGTCACCATGCTTACCAGCAACAACCAGTCGAAGATGACGTGCGTTAGCCGAAACCTTTGCAAACGCCTCAATCGTCGGAATGAGCCCTTTACGAATGGCATTTGTACGACTTGTCCAGGTCACCGTAAAAAAGTAATCCGATCCAACCGCCGGAAGCTCGCTAGGAGAATAGTAGTCTGTATCGATCGCCAGCGTTGCGTACACTGGGTTTCTGACCGGCAGGTTGGTTGTGACTTCCTCACACTCAGATCTTGAGATAAACAGGTTTCGATCAGCCAACAACAGCGAGGTGCGCAGTACTGCCTTCTGCCATAACGGGCGGTCCAGGTAACACAGACCCGGAATTTCCTTCCGGCAGGTGGAATAGTCAAAGGCCCCAGTTACAATTACTGGACGACGACGTAGTTTTCCGGCAAGCAACGGAAGCGGTGAATGCCCCCACCACCAACAAAAATAGAGATCCGCCTTCCAATCTAATGTGCCCGGCGTCCCCGACAAAACGACTTCGTGTCCAAGCTCCTTGAGAATACGAATATCGACCCGATAAAATTCGACTTTATCAAACATCTCGCGCCAATTAGCGTGAGCGGACATATTAGCAAAAAAACATATACGCACAGTGCACCAACCCGTTACCAGCCACCAGTATTAAACAACCACCTTCTGCTGATACATTGAAAGCAATGTATCGTGCAAATTAGGCACATCAATTTCACCCACCGCATCAAAGAGCTTGGCCGGACTACCGTAAAGCTCTTTAACTTCATCTTCCCTGACAAAGGCAGGATCAACTATTATCGTTGGCCGATAACCTGCAATCTGTGCCATTTCATCAATCACGCTCAGTAAAGAAATGCTGCGACCTGAGCAAATATTTATAAACTCACCGCGTTGATCAGACGTCAACAGCCTCGAATAGGCCTCCACCACAAAACCGACATCAGACAAGTCCCGGGAAACATCCAGGTTGCCTAGCCTGAGTTCCTTTTCCCCACGAGCAAACGCGCCCACGATCTTGGAGAAAACGAATGACTCCGACTGGCCTGGTCCGGTGTAGTTGAATGGCCGCACCACCAATATAGGCATACGAGAAAACCACTTGCGGACCAGGGCCTCCATCGTCAGCTTGCTCAATGCGTAATGGTTAACGGGCTGCGGTTCACTGCTCTCTGAAATGGGCGATGAAATGGCGTTTCCGTAAATATTTGCACTGCTTGCAATGATGATTTTCTCAACAGCCACCGCTGCCTCCTTAATCGCATTAAGAAGGCTTTCCGTACCCAACACATTGACCCGGTAGTATGACAAGGCATCGCTGCCAGTGACATGCGCCAGCGCGGCCAAATGAATAATATGAGTGGGTTGAACCTGCTTGATCCAACCACTGAGCCGCTCCGTGTCATTCAGGTCCGCGTCCAGATGGTCAAACTCACACGCCAGCCGCTCCCCTCCCAGGCCGGCGACCCGCCAGCCAGCTTGGGTGAGGCTTTCCGCCAAGTGCTTCCCGGTGAAACCTGAGAGCCCTGTAATCAGTACTGTCCGATCGTTACTTTGAAGTGCCATTGCGAACCCTTCTCAAGTCAGCTTCAACCATCAACTGGCACAGTTGCTCCAGCGTCGTTTCTGGTTCCCAGCCTAACCGCTCTTTTGCAAAGGACGCATCGCCAATCAACAACTCTACTTCCGCAGGTCGATAGAAGCGTGGATTGACTTTTACCCGGGTGACGCCGGTCCGACGATCAACGCCGAATTCATTCTCGCCACTTCCGGACCAATCAATATCAACGCCTACAGCTTTGAAGCTCATGGCAACAAAATCACGAACAGTTTCCGTGCGATTTGTGGCCAGCACAAATGTTTCCGGCGTGTCGATTTGCAACATCCGGTGCATGCCATCTACATACTCTTTAGCAAAACCCCAGTCTCGTTTGGCATCCATGTTTCCAAGTTCCAAGACTTGCTGCTCGCCCATTTCGATACTGGCTACAGCATCGGTAATTTTCCGAGTAACAAACTCTTTTCCTCGCAGCGGAGACTCATGGTTGAACAGAATGCCGCTGGTGGCAAAAATGCCATATGACTCGCGATAATTAATGGTTGTCCAATGCGCAAACAACTTCGCAACGCCGTAAGGACTACGCGGGTAGAAGGGTGTGCTTTCAGATTGAGGAACAGCCTGTACCAATCCAAACATTTCAGATGTCGAAGCTTGATAGAAGCGAATCTTCGGATTTACTATTCGGATCGCTTCCAGCAAATTAAGCGCACCGACACCCGTAATCTGCGCGGTTGTAATAGGCTGATCGAAGGAAACACCTACGAAGCTTTGAGCCGCCAGGTTATACACCTCGTCCGGGGCGCAATTCTGAATTAAACGAATGGTCCCGGAGAGGTCAGTCAAATCAAATTCGACGAGGTGAAGATCATCATGCCCAAAAACGCCAAGTTCCTCTAATCGCCAGAAACTTACAGAACTTGTCCGGCGATAGGCGCCATAAACCTTATACCCCTTGGACAGCAGCAGTTCGACAAGGTAAGCCCCATCCTGACCTGTAACACCAGTAACCAGCGCATGCTTCTGCATCTGTACAACTCCTAAAAATTTAAGCCTTAAACACGTCCATAGGTATCGTCAAATCGAACAATATCATCCTCACCCAAGTACGTTCCTGACTGCACCTCAATGATCTCAAGAGGAATGGTGCCGGGATTGGAAAGGCGATGAACATGGCCAATAGGGATATAAGTACTCTGGTTCTCGTTCAGCTGAAAAACGCGATCTTCACAGGTGACCTCAGCGGTGCCAGACACAACAATCCAGTGTTCCGCGCGGTGGTAATGCTTCTGCAAACTCAATGTTGCTTTCGGCTTCACCAGTATTCGCTTCACCTGAAAGCGCGAGCCGGAATCTATGCTGTCGTACCAGCCCCAGGGGCGATGAACACGACGATGAAGCTTTGACTCTGGCCTGGCCTTGACATTCAATGCTTCGACAATGGCCTTGACACCCTGGCTACGGTCTTTATCCGCAACCAATACCGCATCAGGCGTTTCGACAATAACAATATTTTCAAGCCCCACGGCCGTTACCAAACGGTGAGAGGCGTAAACCAATGTATTGGAGCTGGAGTCTATGATTACATCGCCATGAGTAGCGTTTTGTTTTTCGTCCTTTTCACTCGAACGCCAAACAGCATCCCATGCACCCAGATCAGACCAACCGGCGTCCATCGTCAGCATTTTTAGCGTCAGACCGGCTGAAGGCGTTTTCGCACAATGCTCAATCACGGCGTAGTCAATTGACTCTGGCGGTATCAGGGAGAACGCTTCGAGTTGTGGTCGAATAAACCCATTATCCTGAACTCGGCCCTTCCACGCGGCTTCAGTGGCATCGAAGATGTCCCTTCTGAACGCGCTCAGTGCTTTCAACCAGACTGACGCACGCAGCACAAAAATGCCGCTATTCCAGAAATAGCTTCCATCTTCCAGGTATTTTTCTGCAGTTGACCGCTCAGGTTTTTCAACAAACGCGTCCACCCTCTTGACGTTAGAGGGATCTGCCGAGTGGATATAACCATAACCCGTTTCAGGACGGTCAGGCGTGATCCCCAAGATCACAATGCTGCCGTCTTTTGCAACGTCGATAGCTTTACTGACCGTATCAGTAAAGGCTTGAATATCGAGAATCATCTGATCGGCCGGGACAACAACCAGGACAGGGTCAACTTCCTGACCCACTTCATCGCGCGCATAGAGCGCCGCCAACGTAAGCGCAGGAGCAGTATTGCGTCCTACCGGCTCAAGAATGACTACAGCTGTAGAAACGCTCATCTCCCGTATCTGGTCGAGACACAGGAAACGATGCTCATCATTGGCAACGATGCATGGGGCCAGCAAATCCGAGCCTTGACCGCCGATCTTCAACAGTCGGGCAATAGCCTGCTGAAACAACGTCTCTCGCCCCGAAATTGCCAGAAACTGCTTGGGGTAAAGAGTTCTGCTAAGCGGCCAGAGCCTCGTTCCAGAGCCCCCAGACATAATAACAGGAAGAATTTTCATACAAGCCAGATTCCCCGAGTATCAACAATCTGACGCCCCTGGAGAAGTGAAGAAGGAACACTTTTGAATGGCTTGTGATCCACTAACAACAATAAGACATCCGCTCGCTCAAACGCTTCTTCTATTGTGCATAACTCAACATTCGGCAACGTCGCAGGCAGAGAATCAATATTAGGTTCTACGACAATAACTTTCCCGGCGTGACGGTTTGAGATATTTTTCGTAATTTCCAGAGATGGACTTTCACGCAGGTCGTCAATATCGGGCTTGAATGCCAGGCCGAAGCACGCAATAACAATGTCTTTTTCCGACTTCTCGGGGTGACTCGACAGATGATCGGCCACAGCAGCATCAACCTTTTCAATAACCCACGATGGTTTCGAGTCATTGACCTCACGTGCCGTTTTGATCAGTTTCGCCTGACCATCAGCCTGGCTGACGATGAACCAAGGGTCAACGGCGATGCAGTGTCCACCCACGCCAGGCCCTGGCTGGAGAATATTAACGCGAGGGTGCCGGTTGGCAAGCTTGATAAGCTCCCAGACGTCGACATCAAACTTATCGCATATCATCGACAATTCGTTCGCGAAGGCGATGTTGACATCGCGAAAGCTGTTCTCTGTCAACTTGCACATTTCTGCGGTTCGGGCATTGGTGATAATACACTCGCCCTCTACAAACAACTTGTAGAGACGTGTCGCCGCGTCCGAGCACTTGGGGGTCATCCCGCCAATGACTCGATCATTCTGTACCAACTCACGCAAAACATGACCTGGAAGTACACGCTCAGGGCAGTGCGCAACGCGAACGTCCGACGCCTCGCCATGGGTCTGCGGAAACGTCAGGTCAGGACGTGCTTCAGCCAGCCACGACGCCATCTTTTCGGTCGCTCCCACCGGTGAGGTGGACTCAAGAATGACCAGGTCACCCTTTTTCAGTACTGGCGCAATGGATTTGCTTGCGGACTCAATGTAAGAAAGATCTGGAGCATGACCATCCTTGAACGGAGTGGGCACGGCAATCAGGAAAGCATCCGCCGGCTCTGGTCGAGTGCTCGCGCGCAGATACCCCTCGGTCACGGCCGCATGCACGACTATGTCCAAATCAGGCTCAACGATATGAATCTGTCCACCGTTGATCGTGTCGACGGCCTTTTGATTAACGTCGACACCAATGACCTTTAACTTTCGCGCGGCAAAAACGGCTGCGGTTGGCAAACCAATGTAGCCCAGACCAATGACAGAAATAGTGGAAAATTCCATGACCAAACCTTAATTTTTGAAAGTGGCTAGAGCATTAACAATGCGCACGCAGGCATTACCATCACCATAAGGATTATGAGCAAAGCTCATTTCCTCGTAAGCCTTTTGATCAAGTAAAAGCTCACGCAAATGGTGAACTATCTTGTCCTTCTCTGTACCGACCAATCTGACGGTACCGGCCTCAATCGCCTCAGGCCGCTCAGTAGTGTCCCGCATTACCAGGACAGGCTTGCCCAAAGAAGGAGCCTCTTCCTGCACGCCACCGGAATCAGTCAGAATCAAATACGACCGATTCATCAAATATACGAAAGGCAGATAATCCAAGGGTTCTATGAGGTGAATATTTTTTATGCCAGCCAACAAACGATTGACCGGTTCACGGACATTTGGATTTAAATGAACAGGGTAGACAATCTCGACATCATCAAACTCATGGGCAATCGTAGCCAACGAACTGCAAATTCTTTCGAATCCATCGCCGAAGCTTTCACGTCGATGCCCTGTCACGAGGATGACGCGGCGCTGAGTGGGTAAAAAAGCGAACTGCTGAGAAAATTTCTGCTTTAACTGTTCATTGGACTCGAGCTTCTGGACGACCTCAAGCAGAGCGTCAATTACAGTATTTCCCGTCACATGAATTGCGTCAGGTGCAACCCCTTCACGCAGTAAATTCTGCTCCGATCTTTCGGTAGGAGCGAAGTGAAGACACGCGAGCGCTCCCGTCAACTTTCGATTGGCCTCTTCCGGCCAGGGAGAGTATAAATTCCCGGTACGAAGTCCTGCTTCGATATGAGCGACAGGAATTTGCTGATAATACGCCGCCAATGTAGTTGCAAAGGTCGTGGCGGTATCACCATGCACCAAAACAATATCCGGCCGATAGGTCCGGAAGATTTCCTTCATTCCCTGAAGAATACCAGTTGTCACATCGGTAAGGTCTTGACCCGACTTCATGATATTCAGATCAAAGTCAGGCTCAAGTTTAAATAACTCTAACACTTGATCCAGCATTTCACGGTGTTGGCCCGTGACGCAGATTTTGGCCTCAAAACGCTCATCTGCATTCAACGCTAAAGCTAATGGAGCCATTTTTATAGCTTCCGGTCGCGTACCGAAAACACTCAAGATCTTTAAAGTCATTAGATTACCAACGATTCCATATCATTATTTAGTCAGAGAATCAGTCTGGAAACCAGCAACGCTGCCTTGCTCCTGCCTGACCTACCGATTACGCGCAAGCGACCTTTTGCCGCTCCAACTGCAACCACTTCTGCTCTGCAGCATATCATCACCAAGCGTGCCGACATAACGCCTCGCTGGTCCCCTATACTGCGTATGAGACCCCACCACCCCTGCCCAGTTCAGGACCGGACAACGTTTTACCGCAACATTTGCAATGCGTCGTTTCACGGCAGCGGCGCGTCGCAACCATTCATTGAAATTGGGTCGTTGTCCCATAAGGATCCCGCCCCATCTGTATATTCCCCGTGACGATTGAGCCCACGCTCGACCGTACCACCTAGCTCATTGGTGCTCGCCGGCGCACTTCGCGCAGCCAACCTGAGCAGGCCGCACCTTTATCCAACTCTCACCAGATACTAGCCATAAGCCACTAATCAAGAAGTCACACGCAAATCAGTGACATCAAACCTCGTTGGCCGGCGCAACCTTCAACTATTAAGCTAACAATATAAACTTGCGCAGCACGCTTGACCGCACGCACAAGTAAATACAGATCAAACATCGAAACGTCATGAAGACCCGTCGCGAAATTCAGGTAACTTCCGATAGTCGAAAGCCGCCCAGAAGAGCCTTTCAGATGACCGTTCAGATTTGCGCTGGCGTGTAATATAGATTCCGCACGAAAACAAGACATACGGCCCGGGGGAAGCACGTGAGGCGAAAGGCTTCACGTGCGTGGAATTATTTTTGGAGTAACTTATTGCCAAGCTCTTGTTGCCGATCCAGCTGAGCGGCCCCGGAGCCCGAGGACTGAAGAAGCGAAGCTGCCAGGTCGTGCCTATCGTGCTCTGTATTAACCCGAGCAGCACGTAACGCCTGCCTGACCAGCGCAATACCTATCGCGGCAACAGCGCCGAAGAGCAGGCCAAGCAAAATGATCAATGGGCGATTAGGACTCGACGGAACCAGTGGCTCAAGGGCTTGCTGGTCAATGCTCACCAACTTCAGCTTCGCCATATCAATATTCAGACTGCTCAAGCGGAAAATCTCTGTTCGCAGCGGTTGAACACCCGCAAGAAAGATATCTTCATTTTTTCGAGCATCCAGCACTTCAACCTCTCGGTTGGAGGCCAGCAACTGAAGCTCCTTGGCGATTTGAGCGATGCGCGACTCGGTAAAGTCGTCCGACTTCCGCGACTGCAATGCAGCAAGCTCAGCCTTAAGCGCATCCACCCCCATAAAATAGAGCGGAATCTGCTGATTGTTCACTTCAGTACGCATCACACTGCCAGCACCTGTTACAGCCGATTCGCCAAGTGAGGAAGGCGTAGCTGGCTTTTGAATACCCAAGGAACGGGCAATCCCTATTGCCTCATTCAGTTGAGCGATACGGTCACTACGCAAGGTCTTCAGCTGAGACCGCAGCGCCTTCAACTCATCTTGCAATTGCGCCCGCCTCAAGGAGTCGGATTCTCGCAATGATGCTATTTTGGCTTCTTTTTCAATATCGTAGTTTGAGCGAGCCGAATCGAGCTTGCCGTTAAGCTCCCTCAAACGGTTTTTAGCGATCACATTCAAATCAGCCGTGATGCGCTCGCGCTCACTTGCGATAGCGTAGTCGACAAAGCCATTAAGAATAGAGACGCCGTCGACGCCTTTCGGATACATCATCTCGAGCTTGATGTAGGCACTCAGCGAATTTTTCTTATCTGCATCAGGAAGAATCAAACGGATAGAGTCATGATTGAATTCTTGAAAACTCTGCTCCAGCGTCTGCCCAGGACGAACAAACTTCTCGAAAAGCTTCTGATTTTTCCTGAAATAGCCCAGACGGGTATCATAGGAGTCAAGTGCCGCGCCTACTTTGAGGAGCGCTTCGGAAGGAGGTAGTTGATAAATCTCTGAACGATTTAACGCATCTAAATCATTAATAGCGGCAGGACGCAAAACACTGCTGACTTTATATAAAGGATCAGCTAAAAATGCGTAGGATGCAGCAATCAATCCCGCGCCGATGGTGACAAAAAGCAGAAGTTTTTTTTGTTGCCAGACAGACGCGAAAAGCCGCACAAAATCAATTTCTTCGGATGATCGAACCGGGGGAGCACGGAAGCTACTACTCACAACAAAAACCTGCCTTCAAAGAGAAACTGCGGGCTCGTTATGCAGACAAAATTGTGTATTTTTATTCTAGTTATATGACCGAAAAACCCAGCGTCGCTGCCGAGTTTTGAGCGCAAAAAATGCCTGTTATCGAGAACAGATTCCATTCTGCCATCTCGCTGACATATTACAAGTCTTGACTTATCCGTAGGGCGCTTCCTTAACACCTAGGGGCAACCCTGATAAAGGTCGTCCGAGAAGGACAAGAAAGAAAATTTTGTAGCAACGAGACAATAATCAGTGGTATCGCCGGATTTACCACCTGCCAGATCACTCCAAGCACTGATGTGTACTGCACGAGAATCGTCCGACGAACGGTTCAGGAGTTCACTGCAATACCCATGGAAGCTCTACCCGCGCCCTGCAGTCATAGACTTTTCACGTCGATTCCATCCAACGATGACACTTAACAGCGGCCCCAGCAGCATTCCAATTATCAAGGCCACCACCACAAACACCGATACGGGCATCTGCCCGGTCACCAACCCCAGGAATGAAAGAGACACACCCTGCTGGTTTTCCAGCACGAACCCTAACACTGCCAGCACGACAATCAGCATCGCCAGCACGAGAACAACGCGCTTAATCCCACGCATAACCTTCTCCTACCCCAAAAAACACTCAGACGCCTTCTTCTTCGTCTTCGTTCACCCGGTCCCGCAATTCCTTCCCCGGCTTGAAGTGAGGCACGAACTTGCCATCGAGGCTAACGGATTGGCCAGTCTTCGGATTACGCCCCACACGCGGCGCCCGATAATGCAGCGAAAAGCTACCAAACCCACGAATCTCAATCCGATCGCCGGTAGCAAGACACTGGGACATCTGCTCAAGCATGGTCTTGATGGCCAGCTCCACATCCTTGGATGAGAGCAGCCCTTGATGGGTGACAATTCGTTCGATCAACTCCGACTTCGTCATATTTTTCCCTTCTTTTTCAAGCAGCTAGGAAAAGCGCTTCGAAGGTTTTAGCATGACCGGAGGAATTTGAACAGCCCAAGTATTGACTTATATTCAAAGAGTTGGGGCGTAACTCTCGGAGCCACAGCTTTAGAGCCCACCACCCCTCGCCTCGCGTAGAGGCACAGAAGCCACTCAAGCGTGGTAACTGGCTGAGGGAGCCTATGAGCGCGAATGCGCTACCAGCAAGACCACAGCGCGCCAGCTGCAGAACACCCAGACGAAGTTCGCGCAACACCAAATCCCAGGCACAAAAAAGGGCGACCGAAGTCGCCCTTTTTCTATGGTCTGACAGAACTTAGTTCTGTTTTTCCATTTGTGCACGCAGCAGGTCGCCCAGAGTGGTAGGACCAGCAGAAGGCTCAGAGGTAGCTGGCTTGTCGCGCAGGCTCTGGATGGCTTCTTTCTCTTCAGCATCGTCTTTCGACTTGATGGAGAGCTGGATTACGCGGCTCTTGCGGTCAACGCTGATGATCTTGGCTTCTACTTCTTCGCCTTCTTTCAGAACGTTGCGCGCGTCTTCAACGCGGTCACGGCTGATTTCGGAGGCTTTCAGAGTCGCTTCGATATCGTCGGCCAGAGTGATGATGGCGCCTTTGGCGTCAACTTCTTTCACGATGCCTTTAACGATTGCGCCTTTGTCGTTCTCTTGAACGTACTCGGAGAACGGATCGCTTTCCAGTTGCTTGATACCCAGGGAGATGCGCTCGCGCTCTGGGTCAACCGACAGGATAACGGTGTCCAGCTCGTCGCCCTTCTTGAAACGACGAACAGCTTCTTCGCCCACTTCGTTCCAGGAGATGTCGGACAGGTGAACCAGGCCGTCGATGCCGCCGTCCAGACCAATGAAGATACCGAAATCGGTGATCGACTTGATGGTGCCGGAGATTTTATCGCCCTTGTTGAACTGGCCAGAGAAATCTTCCCATGGGTTAGATTTGCACTGCTTGATGCCGAGGGAGATACGACGACGCTCTTCGTCGATGTCCAGAACCATAACTTCCACTTCGTCGCCGACTTGTACGACTTTCGAAGGGTGGATGTTCTTGTTGGTCCAGTCCATTTCGGAAACGTGTACCAGGCCTTCCACGCCTTCTTCCAGCTCTGCGAAGCAGCCGTAGTCGGTCAGGTTGGTAACACGCGCGGTGACGCGAGTGCTTTCTGGGTAACGAGCCTTGATAGCGACCCATGGATCTTCGCCCAGCTGTTTCAAGCCCAGGGAGACACGGTTGCGCTCACGATCGTACTTCAGAACCTTGACATCGATCTCGTCGCCAACGTTGACGATTTCCGATGGATGCTTGATACGCTTCCAAGCCATGTCGGTAATGTGCAGCAGGCCATCGACGCCACCCAGATCGACGAATGCGCCGTAATCGGTGAGGTTCTTGACGATACCTTTGACTTGTTGGCCTTCCTGCAGGGATTCCAGCAGAGCTTCACGCTCGGCGGAGTTCTCTGCTTCCAGGACGCTGCGACGGGAAACGACAACGTTGTTGCGTTTCTGGTCGAGCTTGATGACCTTGAATTCGAGTTCTTTGCCTTCCAGGTGCGTGGTGTCGCGCACAGGACGAACGTCGACCAAAGAACCTGGCAGGAACGCACGGATGCCGTTAACGTCGACAGTGAAGCCGCCTTTAACCTTACCGTTGATAACGCCCTTGACCACTTCTTCAGCTGCGAAGGCTGCTTCGAGAACAATCCAGCATTCAGCGCGCTTGGCTTTTTCACGGGACAGCTTGGTTTCACCGAAACCGTCTTCAACCGAGTCCAGAGCAACGTGAACTTCGTCACCGACATTGATAGTCAGGTCGCCAGCATCGTTGTAGAACTGTTCCAGCGGGATCAGAGCTTCAGACTTCAGACCAGCGTGAACGGTTACCCAGCGAGCTTGGTAATCGATATCAACAATAACACCGGTGATGATGGAGCCTGCCTGAAGGTTCAGGGTTTTTAGGCTTTCTTCAAAGAGTTCCGCAAAGCTTTCGCTCATTTTAATTCCTGTTGATAAGGGCGAAGAATACGCCCATCTCCACACCCCAGACGGTGTGGGTTAGTTTCAATTAGAAGAAGCACCGCAGGACTATGACTGGTCCCCTGCAGCCTTCTTGGTCACCCGGCGATATCGCGAATGGCGATTTCACTCAAGATGCGTTCCAGCACCTGCTCGATGGACAACTCCGTGGAATCCAGCTGTATGGCGTCAGCCGCCGGCTTGAGCGGGGCTACCGCACGCTGGGTATCACGCTCATCGCGTGCACGGATCTCATCTAGCAGACTCGACAGACTAACACCATCGACTTTGCCCTTCAACTGCAAGTAACGGCGACGGGCCCGCTCCTCGGCGCTGGCAGTCAGGAAAATCTTCAGTGGCGCATCGGGAAACACCACCGTGCCCATGTCGCGGCCGTCAGCCACAAGGCCCGGCGGTTCCTGGAAAGCCCGCTGGCGCTGCAGCAAAGCGTCGCGCACCGCAGGCAGTGCGGCGACCTGGGAAGCCCAGGAACCGACCTGCTCGTTACGTAGATCATCGGTCACATCATCCCCTTCCAGGATGATGCGCTGGGGATGACCTTCCGTCGCCCCGACGAACTGCACATCAAGGTGCGCAGCCAACAACTTCAGCGATTCTTCGTTGGTCAGGTCGACGCCATGGTTGCGGGCCGCAAAGGCCAGCAAGCGGTACAGCGCCCCGGAATCCAACAGGCACCAGCCCAGGCGCTTGGCCAGGATGCCGGCGATCGTGCCTTTGCCCGAGCCACTTGGCCCGTCGATGGTAATCACCGGTGCTTTGATATTCACAATTGAGCCTCTTGGGCTACACGGAGGCCGACTTGGGCACACAGTGTAAGAAAATTCGGAAAAGACGTAGCCACGTTGGCACAGTCATGGATACGAATCGGCGCAGCCGCTCGCAGGGATGCCACGCTGAAGGCCATGGCAATCCGGTGATCTCCATGGGCATGGACCTCACCACCACCTATCACGCCACCCTCGATGATAATCCCATCAGGTGTTGGTTCACACTTCACACCCAGGGCCAGCAGACCGTCGGCCATGACCTGGATCCGGTCAGACTCCTTGACCCGCAGCTCCTCTGCCCCGCGCAGTACCGTCCGGCCTTCGGCACACGCCGCAGCCACGAACAGTACCGGAAACTCATCGATAGCCAACGGAACCAGGGCTTCGGGAATCTCGATACCCTTCAACGCCGCCGCACGAACACGCAGGTCAGCAACCGGCTCACCACCGACCTCGCGCTGGTTTTCCAGGGTGATATCCGCCCCCATCAGCCGCAGGATATCGATCACCCCGGTACGTGTCGGATTGATGCCCACATGCTCAAGCAAGAACTCGGAGCCTTCGGCAATCGATGCCGCCACCAGGAAAAACGCCGAGGAGGAAATATCACCCGGCACTTCAATATGGGTCGCAACAAGCGAGTGACCGGATTCGACCGAAGCCGTAGCACCCACCACCTCCACCGGATAACCAAAACCGCGCAACATCCGCTCGGTATGGTCGCGGGTCGGCGCCGGCTCGGTAATCGAGGTTTTACCCTCGGCATACAACCCGGCCAGCAACAGGCAGGATTTAACCTGGGCACTGGCCATCGGCAATGCGTAGGTCAGCCCTTTCAGTGCCTGGCCACCACGAATCGTCAGCGGCGGCCTGCCTTCCGGCCCGGTCTCGATCACCGCGCCCATTTCGCGCAATGGCTTGGCCACGCGATTCATTGGGCGCTTGGACAGCGACGCATCGCCCGTCAACACACTGTCGAAGCTCTGGGCCGCGAGCAAACCGGACAACAACCGCATGGAAGTGCCCGAATTACCGAGATAGATCGGGCCTGGCGCCGGCTTCAAGCCATGCAGGCCAACCCCATGAATGGTGACGCGCCCATGGTGCGGGCCTTCAATCACCACGCCCATGTCACGAAACGCCTGCAAGGTCGCCAGGGCGTCTTCGCCTTCCAGGAAGCCTTCCACCTCGGTGACACCGTCCGCCAGGGAGCCCAGCATGATCGAACGATGGGAGATCGATTTATCCCCAGGCACCCGAATCTGCCCGCTCAAGTGGCCACCGGGGCTGGCGAGGAAGACCAGATCATCCGCGTTTACAACAGCATCCATATAAGCCCGACGCGCCAGAATCTTGCTGAAATGCTCCCGCGCCACCCGCGCACGAGTGAACACGCCCAACAACTGATGCCCGTCGCCGGCATCGACCGCGTCGCGCAAGGCGTCAAGGTCGCTGCGGAATGTATCCAGAGTGCGCAACACTGCATCGCGGTTGGCGAGGAAGATGTCATGCCACATCACCGGGTCGCTGCCGGCGATCCGGGTAAAGTCGCGGAAGCCACCGGCGGCGTAACGGAAAATCTCGAGGTTCTCGTTGCGCTTGGCCAGCGAATCCACCAGGCCAAACGCCAGCAAATGCGGCAGATGACTGGTCGCCGCCAACACTTCATCGTGGCGCTCGACCTGCATGTGCTCGACATCCGCCCCCAGCTCGCGCCAGAGCCGATCCACCACGGCCAATGCCGCAGGATCGGTTTCATCCAGTGGCGTCAGAATCACTTTATGGCGGCGGAACAGCTGCGCATTGGAGGCTTCCACCCCGCTCTGCTCGGAACCGGCAATCGGGTGCCCCGGCACGAAGCGCGCAGGCATGCCACCAAAGGCCAGCCGGGCGGCACGAACGACATTGCCCTTGGCACTGCCGACGTCGGTCAGGATGGCTTGTCCAAGGTCCATGCCAGCCAACAGCGCCAGCAACTTCTCCATGGCCAGGATCGGCACCGCCAACTGAATGACATCCGCGCCCCGGCAGGCAACCGCAAGGTCCGCCTCACAGCGATCCACCACGCCCAATTCAACCGCCAACTTGCGCGATTGCGGGTCCAGGTCCACACCGACCACTTCGCCACACAGGCCGCTTTCCCGCAGGCCCTTGGCGAAGGAGCCGCCGATCAATCCCAGACCGACCACCACCAGGCGACCGATCATAGGCACAGCAGGTTGCAATGCAGTGACATCAACCACGAGCCAGAACCTTGGCCAGCGCCTCAAGGAAGCGACTGTTTTCAGCAGGCAAACCGATGGTGATACGCAGGTGGTTCGGCATGCCGTAGTTGGCCACCGGACGCACGATCACGCCTTCGCGCAGCAGGCCCTGGAACACCGGCGCCGCTACCTGGCCGAGATCGACACAGATGAAGTTGCCCTTGGACGGAATCCAGCCCAGGCCCAGCTCACGGAAACCCTCCTGCAACTGCAGCATGCCGCTTTCGTTGAGGCGACGGCCTTCTTCCAGGTACTCGGCATCCTGCACCGCAGCGCAAGCCGCCTCCAGCGCCAGGCTGTTGACGTTGAAGGGCTGGCGAACACGGTTCAGCACATCGGCCACCACGGCGGTGGACAGGCCATAGCCAACCCGCAGCGACGCCAGGCCATAGGCCTTGGAGAAGGTGCGCGAGACCAGCAGGTTCGGATAAGCCGCGAGGAAGTCCAGGCCGTCCGGCAGGTCACTGCCTTCGGCGTACTCGATGTAAGCCTCGTCCAGCACCACCAGCACGTGCTCCGGCACCTCTTGCAGGAAGTTGTCCAGCACCTCGGCGCTGAACCAGGTACCGGTCGGGTTATTCGGGTTGGCGATAAACACGACGCGGGTCTGGTCATCGATGGCCGCCAGCATGGCCGGCAGGTCATGACCCCAGTCTTTCGCAGGAATCACGCGCGCCTCGGCGCCAACGGCCTGAGTGACGATCGGATAGACCGCAAACGCATGCTCACTGAACACCGCGTTCAGGCCAGTTGCCAGATAGGCGCGCCCGACCAGCTCCAGAATGTCGTTGGAACCGTTACCCAGGGTCACCTGGTTCAGCTCAACCCGGCATTTTTCCGCCAACAGGGACTTGAGCGCAAAGCCATTACCATCGGGATAGCGGGTCAGCTCGGCCAGCGCATCACGAATCGCGGCCAATACCTTGGGACTTGGGCCCATCGGGTTTTCGTTACTGGCCAGCTTTACGATCTTCGATGGATCCAGATTCAACTCACGCGCCAGCTCGTCCACAGGCTTGCCCGGAACGTAAGGCGACAGTTGTTGCACGCCCGGCTGCGCCAGGGCGAGGAAGTTGCCACTCATGTTAAAGCCTCACAAAACCGCTTTCGGGTAAGAGCCCAGCACCTTGAGTGCCACGGCTTCCTGACTGATTTTCTCGAGCACACCCTTGACCAGTGGGTCGCGGTGATGGCCGACGAAGTCGATAAAGAACACATAAGTCCATTTACCGCTGCGCGAAGGACGAGTCTCGATTCGCGTCAGGTCAATCCCGTTGTCGTGGAACGGCACCAGCAGCTCATGCAGCGCGCCGGGCTTGTTGCTCATGGAGACGATGATCGAGGTCTTGTCGTCGCCGGTCGGCGGCACTTCCTGGCTGCCGATCATCAGGAAGCGCGTGGAGTTATCCGGGCGGTCCTCGATTTTCTCGGCCAGGCGCGTCAGGCCATACAGGCCAGCAGCCATGTCGCCGGCAATCGCCGCCGAATTCCACTCGCCCTTGACCCGCTTCGCCGCTTCGGCGTTGCTGGATACCGCCACGCGCTCCACGTTCGGGTAATGCGCGTCCAGCCACTTGCGGCACTGGGCCAGGGACTGGGCGTGGGAGTAGATGCGGCTGATGCTGTCGGTCTTGGTGTTTTCGCCCACCAGCAGGTGATGGTGGATACGCAGCTCGACTTCGCCGCAGATCACCATGTCGTGCTCAAGGAAGCTGTCGAGGGTGTGGTTGACGGCACCTTCGGTGGAGTTTTCCACCGGCACCACGCCAAAATTCACCGCCCCGGCGGCCACTTCACGGAACACTTCGTCGATCGCGGCCATTGGCTTGCTGATCACGGCGTGGCCAAAGTGCTTCATGGCCGCGGCTTGGGTGAAGGTGCCTTCAGGCCCGAGGTAAGCCACTTTCAGCGGCTGCTCCAGCGCCAGGCACGAAGACATGATTTCGCGGAACAACCGCGCCATCTCTTCGTTGCCCAACGGGCCCTTGTTGCGCTCCATCACCCGCTTGAGCACCTGGGCTTCGCGCTCCGGACGGTAGAACACCGGCACTTCGCCTTCAGCCAGGGACGCCATTTTCACCCGTGCAACTTCCTGGGCGCACCGCGCGCGCTCACTGATCAGCTCCAGGACTTTCTCGTCCAGGCTGTCAATGCGTACGCGCAGGGCCTTGAGTTCTTGCTCAGACATTAGCCGTGTTCCTTTTCGAACTCTGCCATGTAAGCCACCAGCGCCTTGACGGCGTGGATATCGACAGCGTTATAGATGGAGGCGCGCATGCCACCTACCGAACGGTGGCCCTTGAGGTTCAACAGGCCGCGCTCGTCGGCGCCGGCCAGGAATGGCTTGTCCAGACGGTCGTCCGCCAGGCGGAACGGCACGTTCATCCAAGAACGATCAGTCAGGTTGATCGGGTTGCTGTACAGGCCGCTGGCGTCGATGAAGTCGTACAGGGTACGTTTCTTCTCTTCGTTGAGCTTGCCCATGGCAGCCACACCGCCCTGCTCTTTCAGCCACTCGAATACCAGGCCCGACAGGTACCAGGCGAAGGCCGGCGGGGTGTTGTACATCGAGCCGTTATCGGCCGCGACCTTGTAGTTGAGCATGGTCGGGCACAGCGAACGGGCACGACCCAACAGGTCTTCGCGAATGATATTGACCAGGATGCCGCTCGGGCCGATGTTCTTCTGCGCGCCGGCGTAGATCATGCCGTACTTGGACACATCGATCGGGCGCGAAAGAATGTCCGAAGACATGTCGCACACCAGCGGAACATCACCCACCTCGGGAACCCAGTCAAACTCCAGGCCGCCGATGGTTTCGTTCGCCACGTAGTGAACGTAGGCCGCGTCCTTCGAGAGTTTCCACTCGTTCTGACCGGGAATGGCGAAGTAATCGTAAGGCTTGGCCGTGCCCGCGACATTGACGTGACCGTAACGGGAGGCCTCTTCAATCGCTTTCTGCCCCCAGATACCGGTGTCGATATAGTCGGCAGTGCCGCTTTCCGGCAGCAGGTTCAGCGGAATCTGAGCGAACTGCTGGCTCGCCCCACCCTGCAGGAACAACACTTTGTAGTCGGACGGGATGTCCAGCAAGTCGCGCATATCCTGCTCGGCCTTGGTGGCAATGGACACGAACTCATCGCTGCGATGGCTCATTTCCATCACGGAGAGGCCTTTTCCATGCCAGTCGAGGAGTTCACCCTGCGCGCGCTGCAGGACTGCTTCAGGAAGCGCCGCGGGACCGGCACAGAAGTTATAGGCTCTCTTGCTCACATCCAATCTCTCTGATCTGGTGGGACTGCAATCAACATCCCGCAACGCGGACCCCTGTAGGTGCTGGCTTGCCAGCGATGCAAACGACTCGGCACTTCACTTGAACCGAGTTGATGCCATCGCCGGCAAGCCGGCTCCTACAAGAGCGGCGCGGCGTCGTATTTCAAAAGGGACAAACAACAAGGGGGCGAATCTTCATCCGCCCCCCTGTGTGTCCGCTTATTCCTGCGGTTCTTCTTCGTCTGCGGCAGCGTCGAGTGTTGGCTCGTCGACGTTGTCATCGCCACCGGCGATTACCTCGCCCTCAAGCTCTTCACCTTCCAGCTCCTCGCCCTCGACTTCCGATGGCTCCTGGACACGCTCCAGGCCTACCAACGTCTCGTCGCTTGCCAGCTTGATCAAGGTCACGCCCTGGGTGTTACGCCCCAGGCTCGACACTTCATCAACCCGGGTACGTACCAGGGTGCCCTGGTCGGAAATCAGCATGATTTCCTCGCCATCCAGCACCTGGACCGCGCCGACCAGACGGCCGTTGCGATCGTTGCTGACCATGGCGATAACGCCCTGGCCGCCACGCTTGTACTCAGGGAACTCGCTGATGGCCGTACGCTTGCCGTAGCCGCGGGCCGAAGCAGTGAGGATCTCGCTGCCTTCTTCCGGGATCAGCATCGAAATCAGCTTCTGCCCTTCCGGCAGACGCATGCCGCGCACACCGCGGGCGGTACGGCCCATGGCGCGAACGTCGGATTCCTTGAAGCGCGTCACCTTGCCGCCGTCGGAGAACAGCATGACTTCACGCTCGCCATCGGTAATGGCGGCCGAAATCAGTACGTCGCCTTCATCCAGTTCGAGGGCGATCAGGCCCACGCTGCGTTGACGGCTGAAAGATTCCAGCGGGGTCTTCTTCACGGTGCCCTTGGCGGTGGCCATGAAGATGAAGTGACCTTCGGTGTATTCGTCCACCGGCAGCATGGTGGTGATGTATTCATCACTGTCCAGCGGCAGCAGGTTGACCAACGGACGACCACGGGCAGCGCGGGACGCTTCCGGGATTTCGTAGGTTTTCAGCCAGTACACCTTGCCCTTGCTGGAGAACAGCAGCAGCGTGGTGTGACTGTTGGCAACCAGCAGGTGAGCGATGTAGTCCTCATCCTTGACGCCGGTAGCCGATTTGCCTTTACCGCCACGACGCTGGGCCTGGTACGCAGCCAAAGGCTGGGTCTTGGCATAGCCACCGTGGGAGATGGTCACGACGCGATCTTCTTCCGGGATCATGTCACCCAGGGTCAGGTCGAGACGGGCATCGAGAATCTCGGTGCGACGCACGTCGCCGTATTCGGCGCGGATCACTTCCAGTTCTTCGCGGATCACTTCCATCAGGCGCACGGCGCTGTTGAGGATGCGGATCAGCTCGCCGATCTGGTTGAGGATCTCCTGGTACTCGGCCAGCAGTTTCTCGTGTTCCAGGCCGGTCAGGCGGTGCAGACGCAATTCCAGGATCGCCTGGGCCTGTTCCGGGGACAGGAAGTACTTGCCGTCGCGCAGGCCGTATTGCGGGTCCAGGGTCTCCGGACGACACGAATCGGCACCGGCACGTTCAACCATCGCCACTACGGCGCTGGATTCCCACGGCATCTTGATCAGGGCTTCCTTGGCTTCCGACGGTGTCGGCGAAGCCTTGATCAGGGCGATAACCGGGTCGATGTTCGACAGCGCAACCGCCTGGCCTTCCAGGATATGGCCGCGTTCACGGGCCTTGCGCAGTTCGAATACGGTACGACGGGTAACGACTTCGCGGCGGTGACGCACGAAGGCTTCCAGCAGATCCTTGAGGTTCAGGATGCGCGGGCGGCCGTCGATCAGCGCGACCACGTTGATACCAAATACGCTTTGCAGCTGGGTCTGGGCGTAGAGGTTGTTGAGGATCACCTCAGGCACTTCGCCACGACGCAACTCGATCACTACGCGCATACCGTCTTTGTCAGACTCGTCGCGCAGTTCGGTGATGCCTTCCAGCTTCTTCTCTTTAACCAGCTCGGCGATCTTCTCGATCAGACGGGCCTTGTTCAACTGGTACGGGAGTTCGGTGATGACGATCTGCTGACGGCCACCGACCTTGTCGATGTCTTCGATCATCGAGCGGGCACGCATGTAAATGCGGCCGCGACCGGTGCGGTAGGCTTCGATGATGCCGGCGCGACCGTTGATGATCGCGGCGGTCGGGAAGTCCGGACCCGGGATGTATTGCATCAGCTCATCGACGGTCAGCTCGGGGTTGTCGATGAGGGCCAGGCAACCGTCGATGACTTCACCGAGGTTGTGTGGCGGGATGTTGGTGGCCATGCCCACGGCGATACCGCTGGAGCCGTTGACCAGCAGGTTGGGAATACGGGTCGGCATGACCGCCGGGATCATTTCGGTGCCGTCGTAGTTCGGCACCCAGTCCACGGTTTCTTTATGCAGGTCGGCCAGCAGCTCGTGCGCCAGCTTGGTCATGCGCACTTCGGTGTATCGCATGGCCGCAGCGTTGTCGCCGTCGACCGAACCGAAGTTGCCCTGGCCGTCTACCAGCAGGTAGCGCAGGGAAAACGGCTGAGCCATCCGAACGATGGTGTCGTACACCGCAGTGTCGCCGTGAGGGTGATACTTACCGATCACGTCACCGACAACACGGGCAGATTTCTTGTACGGCTTGTTCCAGTCGTTACCCAGCTCGCTCATCGCGAACAGCACACGCCTGTGCACGGGCTTCAAGCCATCGCGCGCATCAGGCAGTGCCCGACCGACAATTACGCTCATCGCGTAGTCGAGGTAGGACTGTTTCAGCTCGTCTTCGATATTGACCGGGAGGATTTCTTTGGCCAGTTCGCCCATGAGAAGCCTGATTCCTTTTTCGGGTGAAACCTCGTCACATCCTATGGGACGAACGAAGCTCGCCGCTGCTGGCATGATGCCTGGCAACGACTTACGACAAATCAACGAGTTATGACACGGATCTGCGCATTAAAGGTTACCCCTTGGGGTGACCCTGGAAACCGCCGGATGTTATCACAATCGCCGCCACGCACCTATCCCCCTGATGCGCATGGAGCATAGTAAGTTGACGGATGACAGGCTTGACGGCGACGAGAGGGGCTTAGAGCCGGATCCAAGGGGATTTTTGCGGGCGAATTGCCTCAATGCAGGCGTTTACGACACATCAGTTGCGCCATCTTCGCCGTGTCGGGCCGTTCGACGATGCCTTTTTCGGTGACGATGACGTCAATCAGGTCCGCCGGCGTTACGTCAAACACCGGGTTGAAGGCGTCTACATCGGCCGCCACACGGGTGCCGCCGACTTCCAGCAGCTCACGGGCGTCGCGCTCTTCAAGCGGCACGTCATCGCCACTGGCCGCCATCAGGTCGATGGTGGAGCTGGGCGCCACCACCATGAAACGTACGCCGTGATGCATCGCGCACACTGCCAACTGATAGGTGCCAATCTTGCTGACCACGTCACCATTGGCGGCAATGCTGTCGGCACCGACGATCACCCAGGTCACACCCTTGGTCTTGAGAATATGCGCGCCGGCCGAATCGGCATTCACGGTGACCGGAATGCCGTCGTTGGACAACTCCCAGGCCGTCAACCGCGAGCCTTGCAGCCAGGGCCGGGTTTCGTTGGCGTAGACCCGCTCCACCATGCCTTCCAGGAACGCCCCGCGGATCACACCGAGGGCCGTACCCACGCCGCCCGTGGCCAGCGCACCGGCATTGCCATGGGTGAGGATCGCCTGGACATTGCCCTGGTGCTTGCGGATCAGCTCCACACCCAACTGCGCCATGGTCAGGTTGGCCTCACGGTCGCTTTGGTGAATCGCCACCGCCTCGGCCTCCAGCACCTTCAACGGGTCGGCGTGTTTCTTGAGGCGATCGAGGCAATCGCGCATGCGCTTCATGGCCCAAAAAAGATTCGACGCCGTCGGGCGGGTGTCCGCCAGCAGCGCGTAGTCCTCTTCCCAGGCGGCCTGCCAGTCATCGCCCTCTTTGATGCGCGCACGCGCGGCCAGCACCAGGCCATACGCCGCACTGATGCCAATGGCCGGTGCTCCGCGCACCACCATCGAGCGAATGGCCTCGGCCACCTCGGCCGCACTGGTGCAGGCGACCCAGGTTTGCGAGGACGGCAAAATACGCTGATCGAGCAGGTACAGTGCGCCATCACGCCAATCAATGGCCTTCACCGTCTCCGCTGCCAACAGTCGATCGCGCATCCTTCACCCCGCACTCATGAACAAAAGCCGCCGATTATAGCGATCCGCCAGCCAGGACGCTCGGGTATACTTCGCCGTTCTTTATAGATGCCTGGGAAACCGCCCTCGATGACACCGACTGCCGCCCCGCTCGACTTATTGCTGCTGCCCACCTGGCTGGTACCTGTCGAGCCTGCCGGTGTCGTGCTCAAGGAACACGGCCTGGGCATTCGCGACGGGCGCATTGCGTTTATCGGCCCACGCGCGGCGGCCTTGAAGCTCAAGGCTACCGAGGTACGTGAACTGCCGGGCATGCTGCTCAGCCCCGGCCTGATCAACGCCCACGGCCACGCGGCGATGACGCTGTTTCGCGGCCTGGCCGATGACCTGCCGCTGATGACCTGGCTGGAAAACCACATCTGGCCCGCCGAGGCCAAGTGGGTCGACGAAGCCTTCGTGCGCGACGGCACCGACCTCGCGATCGCCGAACAGATCAAGGGCGGCATCACGTGCTTCTCGGACATGTACTTCTTCCCGAAAGTCGCCAGCGAACGCGTGCACAACGCGGGCATTCGCGCACAAATCGCCATCCCGATCCTCGATTTCCCGATTCCCGGCGCTGCTGACGCCGACGAGGCGATTCGCCAGGGCGTCGAGCTGTTCGGCGACCTCAAGCATCACCCGCGAATCAAAATCACCTTCGGCCCGCACGCGCCGTACACCGTCTGCGATGAAAACCTGGAAAAAATCCGGGTGATCGCCGAGGAGCTGGACGCCTCGATCCACATGCATGTGCATGAAACCGCCTTCGAAGTGCAGCAGTCCGTTGAACAGCGCGGCGAACGCCCGCTGGCACGGCTGGGTCGCCTGGGTTTGCTGGGGCCGCGCTTCCAGGCCGTTCACATGACCCAAATCAGCGAGGACGACCTGGCTTTGCTGGTAGAAAGTAACACCAGCGTGATCCACTGCCCGGAATCCAACCTGAAACTGGCCAGTGGCTTCTGCCCGGTGGAACGCCTGTGGCAAGCCGGCGTCAATGTGGCAGTAGGCACAGACGGCGCCGCCAGTAACAATGACCTCGACCTGCTGGGCGAAACCCGCACCGCCGCGCTGCTGGCCAAGGCCGTCGCCGGCTCGGCCACCGCCCTGGATGCCCACCGCGCCCTGCGCATGGCCACCCTCAACGGCGCCCGGGCCATGGGCCTGGAAAGTGAAATCGGCTCGCTGGAAGTGGGCAAGGCCGCCGATATCGTGGCCTTCGACTTGTCGGGCCTGGCGCAACAACCGATCTACGACCCGGTCTCACAGCTTATATATGCCACCGGACGCGATTGTGTGAAACACCTTTGGGTCGGCGGCAAGCAATTGCTCGACGACCGGCAACTGACCCGCCTGGATGAGCAACAGTTGTGCGCCACGGCCATCGCCTGGGGCCAACGCATCAGCGGACACACCGAATAACGCCCGCCCTGGCAGTGCATGCCAGGACCGGCAAAACGCTTTATCAGATTTAGAGGATTCCCCATGAGCAACGTCGACCACGCTGAAATCGCCAAATTCGAAGCCCTGGCCCACCGCTGGTGGGACCGCGAAAGCGAGTTCAAACCCCTGCACGACATCAACCCGCTGCGGGTCAACTGGATTGACGAGCGCGTCAACCTGGCCGGCAAGAAGGTGCTGGATGTGGGTTGCGGCGGCGGCATTCTCAGCGAATCCATGGCCCAGCGCGGCGCCACCGTGATGGGCATCGACATGGGCGAAGCGCCCTTGGCCGTGGCCCAGTTGCACCAACTGGAGTCGGGCGTGAACGTCGAATACCGGCAGATCACCGCCGAAGAGCTGGCCGAAGAGATGCCCGAGCAGTTCGACGTGGTCACTTGCCTGGAAATGCTCGAACACGTGCCAGACCCGTCCTCGGTGATCCGCGCCTGCTTCCGCATGGTCAAGCCCGGCGGCCAGGTGTTCTTCTCCACCATCAACCGCAACCCGAAGGCGTACCTGTTCGCGATCATCGGTGCCGAATACATCATGAAGCTGCTGCCCCGCGGCACCCATGACTTCAAAAAATTCATCCGCCCTTCCGAGCTGGGTGCCTGGAGCCGCCAGGCCGGGCTGACCGTCAAGGACATCATCGGCTTGACCTACAACCCGCTGACCAAGCACTACAAGCTGGCCAGCGACGTTGACGTCAACTACATGATCCAGACCCTGCGCGAGGAGTGAGCCTGTGAAGTTGCAAGCGGTTCTTTTCGACATGGACGGTACCCTGCTGGATACCGCGCCGGACTTTATCGCCATCTGCCAGGCCATGCGGGCTGACCGCGGCCTGGCGCCGATGAACGACCAGCACATCCGCGATGAAATCTCCGGCGGCGCCCGGGCGATGGTCGCCGTGACCTTTTCCATGGACCCCGAATCCCCAGGCTTTGAAGAGCTGCGCCAGGAATTCCTGGAGCGCTACCTCAAGGGCTGCGCCATCCACAGCAAGCTGTTCGAGGGCATGGAAGAGCTGCTGGCGGATATCGAGAAATCCAGGCTGATCTGGGGCGTGGTCACCAACAAGCCGCTGCGCTTTGCCGAACCGATCATGCAGCAACTGGGCCTGGCGGAGCGCTCGGCGCTGCTGATCTGCCCGGACCACGTGAAGAACAGCAAGCCGGACCCGGAGCCGCTGATCCTGGCGTGCAAGATGCTCGACCTGGACCCGGCCAGCGTACTGTTCGTGGGGGATGACCTGCGGGACATCGAGTCGGGCCGCGACGCCGGCACCCGCACTGCGGCGGTCACCTATGGCTATATCCACCCGGACGACAACCCGCGCAACTGGGGTGCCGACGTGGTGGTGGATCACCCGCTGGAATTGCGCAAGGTCCTGGATAGCGCGCTGTGCAGTTGCTGATCGGGAATGCTTGAGGTTGATGTGCCTTTGTGGCGAGGGAGCTTGCTCCCGTTCGACTGCGCAGCAGTCGCGAAAAGCCGGGGCTGCTGCGCACCCCAGCGGGAGCAAGCTCCCTCGCCACAAGAGCCTTAGCCGCACTCAATCACATGGATTTTCTGTGAACTTTGTCGAGGTTGTTTATGTTTGATTACTCCGCACGTCCAGAACTGCTCAAGGGCCGGGTCATCCTGGTCACCGGCGCCGGTCGCGGGATTGGCGCGGCGGCGGCAAAAACCTATGCCGCCCATGGCGCCACCGTGCTGTTGCTGGGCAAGACCGAAGCCAACCTGGCGCAGGTCTATGACGAAATCGAAGCCGCCGGCCAGCCACAGCCCGTGGTGATCCCGTTCAACCTGGAGACCGCCCTGCCCCATCAATACGATGAGCTGGCAGCGATGATCGAAAAGGAATTCGGCCACCTCGATGGCCTGCTGCACAACGCCTCGATCATCGGCCCGCGCACGCCGATCGAACAGTTGTCGGGTGAGAATTTCATGCGGGTGATGCACGTGAACGTCAACGCGATGTTCATGCTGACCAGCACGCTGCTGCCGCTGCTCAAGCTGTCCCAGGATGCGTCGGTGGTGTTCACCTCCAGCAGCGTGGGCCGCAAGGGCCGCGCTTATTGGGGCGCGTATGGGGTATCGAAGTTTGCCACAGAAGGCCTGATGCAGACCCTGGCCGATGAGCTGGATAACGTCGCACCAGTGCGTGCCAACAGCATCAACCCGGGCGCTACCCGCACCAGCATGCGGGCCCAGGCGTACCCAGGGGAGAACCCGACCGATAACCCGACACCGGAAGAAATCATGCCGGTGTACCTGTACCTGATGGGGCCGGACAGTACCGGCATCAATGGCCAGGCGTTTGACGCGCAATAACAACTGACACGGTCTGTGTGGGAGCTGGCTTGCCTGCGATAGCATCACCGCGGTGTGACTTAAACACCGAGGTGCCCGCATCGCAGGCAAGCCAGCTCCCACATTGGTTGGTGGTGTGGTTAAAAACTCAGTTCTTCACCACTTCCTCAAGCGTGAAGCGCCCCAACGGGTTTTGCAGGAAGTTGCTCACGTTCTTGCGTGAGATGTTGATGTACGGGCTGTAGTACAGGTCGATCCAGTTCACATCCTGTTTCGCCATTTTCTGCAGGTCGACATACATCTGCTCACGCTTGGCCGGGTCGGCCTCGATCCGTGCGGCCGCCACCAGGTCCTTGACCTTGTCGTTCTTGTAGCGGGTCATGTAGTTCTGGTTGGTGTCGTGGCCCAGCACGAAGGTGGTCTTCTGGTCCGGGTCGAGGATGTCGTTGGTCCAGTACATCACCGAAATGTCGTATTCGCCGTCCACCAGCATCTGCCAGCTTTGGGTCGGGTCGACCTTTTGCAGGTTGGCTGTCACGCCGACCTTGGCCAACTGATCCTTGATCATCACCGCGATCTGCTCGTCGGCTTCGTTGCCGGCGTTGACCACGTAGTTGAGCTTCAAGTCCTGAGCGCCGGCAGCGGCCAATAGTTTCTTGGCTTCAGTCGGGTCATACGGGCGTTGCAGGTTGTTGGCGTAGTGGTACAGCGAGCCTTTGGGAATGTAGGAATAGGCCACAGTGCCCTGGCCGAAGGTGGCGGTTTTTACCAGCGACTGTTTATCGATGGCCATGTCCAGCGCCTGGCGCACTTCCGGCTTGGCCAGCAGGCCGTGGGCATGGTTGATCAACAGGTGATCTTCACGGGTCGACGGGTCGGAGTGGACCACCACGTTCTTGTCTTTTTTCAGCTCTTCAACCCGGGAGAACGGGACGAAGATCGCCGTGTCCAGCTCGTTGTTCTGCACCATGCGCATGCGCGTATTGTCGTCGGTGACCGACACCCACTCCACGCCATCCAGGCTCACCTTGCCGGCCTGCCAGAAGTTCGGGTTCTTCTTCAGGATCACCCGATCGCCCTTGCGCCACTCGCCCACGGTAAACGCGCCGGAGGTCACCGGGTTCTCCGAGTAGGCGTCTTCGCCCATCTTGGTCATGGCCTTTTCCGACAGGATCGATACCGTCGGCGAAGCCAGTTGCGAGAGGAAGGCGACCGCCGGGGTTTTCAAGGTCACTACCAGGGTTTGCGGGTCGCTGGCCTTGGCCGTGTTGATCAGGCTGAACGGGTCGCTCCACAGCGAGGCCTTGTTGTCGCGGATGCGCAACAGGCTGAACGCGGCGTCGTCAGCGGTGATCGGCGAGCCGTCCGAGAACTTCGCGGCACGCAGCTTGAAGGTATACGTCAGGCCGTCTTTGGAAATGTCCCAGCTTTCTGCCAGCCCCGGTTCCATCTTGGTGCCCAGGTTATCCACGCGCACCAGGGTGTCGTAGACGTTGGCGAACACCCAGGTGTCGCGGTTCTGCGCACTTTTGATCGGGTCAAAGGTGGTGCTGTCTTCGCGGCAGCCGATGGTGAGTACACCCGCCGCATGGGCGATACCGGCGGTCAGCGACCAGGCGGTGAGCGTGGCGGCGGCGAGCAACTTCAAGTGACGGGATTGCATGTCATAACTCCTTGTCTATAACGGCGGTTGTTCACGAGTGGCAGATAGGGTCAAAGGCTCTTCAAGCACGCAACTGTACCGATGCGTTTGCACAAAGTGAGTCGGCGGCAATACCTCGGCACACACGGCGCGTGCATGCCGGCAACGCGGGTGAAAGGCGCAGCCATCGGGCAGTTTCAGCGGGCTCGGTGGCTCGCCTGGCAACGGTTCGCTGGGCAGCGGGCGGTACGGATCAATCTCCGGAATCGCCTGGATCAGGGCCGCCGTGTACGGATGACGCGGCGTGGTGAACACCGCCTCCACCGGGCCTTCCTCGACGATTTTCCCCAGGTACATCACCGCCACCCGGTCGCACAGACGGCGGACGATGGCCAGGTCGTGGGCGATAAACAGGATCGCCAGGTTCATGCGCTGTTGCAGTTCCAGCAGCAGGTTGATGATCTGGCCCTGGATCGACACATCCAGAGCCGCCACACATTCGTCGGCAATAATCAGCCGCGGTTCTACCGCCAGCGCCCGGGCAATGCCGACGCGCTGGCACTGGCCGCCGCTGAGGGAGCCGGGCTTGCGGCTGGCAAGCTCGGGGCGCAGGCCTACCAGGTCGAGTAATTCGTCGACCCGGCGCGGGATATTTTCTGACGACACCTTGCGTTGCACCCGCAGCACTTCGGCAATGGTTTCGCCGACCGTCAGACGCGGGTTCAGGGCCGCGTAAGGATCCTGGAAGATCATCGCCGTCTCGTGCCGCAAACGCGCGATATCGACCGGCCCGGCGTGGGCCATATCGATGCCATCAAACACCACCTGCCCGGCGCTGATCGGGTTGAGGTGCAGGATCGCCCGCCCCAACGTACTTTTGCCGCTGCCGGACTCGCCCACCAAACCGAGGGTTTCACCGGCGGCCAGGGTCAAGGACACGCCGTTGACCGCCCTCACCCACTGTTTATTCAGACCCAACAGGCCGCCGCCGCTGGCGGCAAAACGCACCTCAAGGTCATTCACCTGTAACAGCGTCATGGGCGAGCTCCCAAGGGATAGTGACAGACCACTCGCGCGCCTTCCGGCAACAGCTCGGTGCACAAGGTGCCGACTTGCGGGCAGCGCGGGTTGAACCGGCAGCCCTTGGGCAATGCGTCGAGCAATGGCGGCTGCCCGGCGATGGTGCGCAACAAGGCGTGGCCGCTGCTCGTGGCAGGCTGGCACTCGATCAGGCCGGCGGTGTAAGGGTGTTGCGGGTGCGCCAGCAGCTCGTATTTGCTGCCGTGCTCACACAGGCGGCCGGCGTACATCACGGCGATCGAATCACAGGTTTGCGCCACCACGCCCAGGTCGTGGGTGATCATGATGATCGACAGGCCACGCTGGTCCCGCAGGTCCAGCAGCAGGCGCAGGATCTGCGCCTGTACGGTGACGTCGAGGGCTGTCGTGGGTTCGTCGGCGATCAGCACCTTGGGATTGCAACCCAGGGCCACGGCAATCATCGCCCGCTGGCGCATGCCGCCGGAAAACTCGTGAGGGTAATTGTCGATACGCGCTTGAGGATCGGGAATGCCAACCTGGCGCAGCACTTCGATGGCCTGCAAGCGCGCGTCCTTTTTCGACGCACCCTGATGCAGGCGGATACCTTCGGCGATCTGCTCGCCGATGCGCATCAGTGGGTCGAGGTGACTGCTGGGGTTCTGGAAAATCATCCCCAGTTGCCCGCCGCGCACCGCGCGCATCCCGGCATCATCCAGCGTGAGCAGCTCCTGGCCGGCCAGACGTACCGAGCCGCCTTGCACCCGCAGGCTCGGGGACGGCAGCAAGCGCATCAGCCCGCGACAGGCCATGGTCTTGCCCGAGCCGCTTTCACCCACCAGGCCGAGGATTTCACCTTCGGCCAGGTCGAAAGACACCCGGTCCACCAGCGTCACATCACGCCCGGTGTTATTGGCGATCACGCTCAGGTCGCGCACTTGCAGAAGGCTCATGAGCGGTCCCCCAACACTTGCGCCACACCATCGGCCAGCAGGCTGAAGCCCATGGCCAATGTCACGATGGCCAGGCCCGGGAAGGTGCAGATCCACCAGGCGGTGGTGATGAACGCCTGGCCTTCGGCAACCATGGTGCCCCACTCGGCTGTCGGTGGTTGCACGCCCAAACCGAGGTAGCTGACCGCCGCACCGTTGAGCAGCACCAGCACCGCGTCAGACATCGAGAACACAATCGAGCCGAACATCGCGTTGGGCAACAGATGCCGGAACAGAATGCGCCCATGGCCAAAACCCAGGCTTTTGGCGGCCAGGGCGAAGTCGCTTTCCTTGAGCACCAGGATTTGCGAACGAATCAGCCGCGCGTAGGACACCCAGCCCACCAGCGCCATGGCGATATAAAAGCTCTTCAAGCCCGGGCCGAGAATGGCCATGATCGCCAGCATCAATACCAGGAAGGGGAACGCGAGAATCACGTCGATCACCCGCATGCAGAAGCTGTCGAAACGCCCACCGATGTAACCGGACACCGCGCCGACAAAGGTGCCGATCAGGAACGGAAAGATCACCCCTACCACTGCCAGTTGCAGGTCGATACGTGCACCCCATATCACCCTCGAAAGGATGTCTCGCCCGTAGTTATCCGTGCCAAATGGATGGGCCTGGCTGGGACCCAGCAAACTGATGTCGGTGTTTTGCGCAATCGGGTCAAAGGGTGCGATCCACGGTGCAAAAACGGCCAGTGCCAGCCATGTCAGCAGAATCAACAGGCCCCAGGCCGCCGTCAGCCGGCCATTGCGAAAACCGAAGCGCAGGCGCAAGCGCCACGGGGCAATCAAGGGGCGGCTGCTCATTGCATTTTCACTCGAGGGTCCAGCGCGACCGTCACCACATCGGCGACAAAGTTGACCAGCACCGTCGCACAAGCCAGCACCATCGCCACGCCCTGCACCACCATGTAGTCGCGGGTGAAGATCCCGCGTACCAGCAACTGGCCGATCCCGGGAATTGCGAACAGGCTTTCGATCACCACCGTGCCGCTGATCAGCCAGCCGATGTTCACCGCCAGCAGGTTGACCGCCGGCACCAGGGAGTTGGGCAATACGTGGCGACGAAACACCGCCGCCTCCGACAAACCGCGCGCCCGGGCGGCGGTGACGTGATCGGCCTGCAACTCCATCAACATGCTCGCCCGCAGATTACGCACCAGCACCGCCGACAGCGCCAGGGCGATAGTCAAGCATGGCAGGACCATGTGGTGCACCTTGTCCAGCCAGGTACGCCCATAGCCGGAGACCGGGAACAGCCCCCACTGCACGCTGAGCAACAGGATCAGCATCAAGCCCAGCCAGAACGCCGGCATGCCCAGGCCGACCGTGGTGAACAGCCGGATCAGGTTATCCGCCCAGCCGCCCTTGTTACGTGCGGCCACGGTGGCCATCGGCACCGCGATCAACAGCGCCAGCAGCACGCTGCCGAGCACCAGGAACAGGGTCGGCTCGATGCGGGTGACGATCAGTTTCAGCGCGTCGACCTTGTACAGCAGCGACTGGCCCAAATCGCCCTTGAGCAGGTTTTTCAGGAAGTAGAAATATTGCAGCCACAAGGGCTGGTCGAGGCCGTACTGCGCGCGGATCTTCAGCAACGCATCCGGCGTGCTGCGCGATCCCAGCAGGGCACGCGCCGGGTCGCCGGGAATCGAGCGCACCAGTACAAAGGTGATCAGGCTGATGCCAAACAGCACCGGCAGCAACTGCAGCGGCCGGGACAGCACAAAACGGTAACGCGCCAGGTTCATCCGTCAGCCTCGGTGACGAGCAAGGAAGTCCAGCAGCACCGGGAAGTAAGCCTGGGGCTCTTCGTAGAACGGCATATGGCTGCTGTTGGGAAACACGTGCAATTCAGCGTGCCGGGCGGCGCTTTTCATACGCATGGCGCAGGCCGGGGTCAGTTCATCGTGCTGGCCGGTGGTGATCAGTATCGGCATTTTGAATTCGGCCATCTCGGGGATGCGGTTCCAGTCCTTGAGGTTGCCGATGTAGAGGAATTCGTTGGGGCCCTGCATGGTTTCGTAGGGGCCCATGTTCCAGTCGCCGAGGGAACGCTGGACCGGCGCCGGCCACTCGTCCAGGCGGCAGACGTGGCGGTAGTTGAGCAAGGTGATGGCGGCCTGGTACTGCGGGTGATCGAGGGTGCCCATGGCTTCATGGCGTTGCATCATCGCCACGGTTTCGCTGCCCAGGGCGCCGCGCAGGCGCTCCAGCTCCAGGGACAGGTGCGGAATGTCGCCGACGGTGTTTTCCAGGATCAGGCTTTTCAGCGCGTCGGGGTAGTGAATGGCGTATTCGATGCCCAGCCATCCGCCCCAGGAATGCCCCAGCAAATGCACGCGACCAAGGCCGAGGGCCTGGCGCACGGTTTCGACTTCTTCGACATAACGGCTGATTTCCCACAGCGAAACATCAGTCGGTCTGGCTGAAGCGCCCGTGCCAAGCTGGTCGAATGCAACCACTCGCAGGCCGTTGTCCTTGAGCCAGCCATGAGCGTCGCGCAAGTAGTCGCAAGGCAGGCCCGGGCCGCCATTGAGACACAGCAACACCTCATCGCCTTCGCCAAAGCTATAGGCCACGAGGTTGTGACCATCGACTTGCACGTTGTACCGCTGGTCGGGGGCAATTTCACGCCACATGCATACATTCCTTGTTGTGTGTCGGCCCTGGGAATAGTGGCCGTTTAAAGGCCAACACTACCGAGGATGCCGCGCGTCCATAACCTGGTAATTCTTATAGGTTTGGTCTGGCAGTCCTTCGCCGGGGCGTGGCATTCTACTTGCAGCAAGACGAGATTCAAACGAATTCGGGAGCAGAACGGATGCTGGCCAGGCTAACGGCGTTTAATGACCGTCTCATCCCCGGCAGGAGCCTGGATGAACAGATGGACAACACCCTCGTATTGGCCCAGGACCTGGGTTTCGATGCGCTGGTCTACGACTACACCCCCGTGCCCATTGACCATAATGGTGCACTGATCACCCCTTCTGTGCTGCAACTGCGCAATACGCCACCCGACTGGTACAGCTTGTGGTGCAGCGCTGGCTTCTATCAGATCGATCCGGTGCAGCACCTGGCACTGTCTACGGTTTCACCATTTGTCTGGTCCTACGAGGCCAAGGCCGATACGGCACTGCAAAAGATCATCGACCCCTGCCACGCCCCGGTTTCCAGCTACCTGCACGACCGGCAGATGACCTGCGGCGTCAGCGTGCCGATCCATTTGCCACGGGGCGGCTTCGCCTCGCTGACCGGCCTGCGCACCGGCAAGGCCAGTACGGTGTTGCAGGACGCCCGCCGCACGTTGTCAGACTTCAGCCTGATTACCCACGCCTTGCAGGAAGCAGCCTACCCGCTATTCAGCAAGGAGCTGCGTTCCTACCCGCATATCCGCCTGACCAAGCGTGAACGTGAATGCCTGAAATGGGCCGCCGACGGGCTGACCGCCGCCGAGATTGCCACGCAATTGAGCCGCTCCCTGGCCGTAGTCACCCTGCACCTGGCTTCGGCCATGCACAAACTGGGGGCCAAGAACCGGGTACAGGCGGTGGTACGAGCCACCCACTACCGGTTGCTGGAAGACTGATCCGAAGGAAAAACCTAGCTGTTTTGCTAGTTACTTAAACTTTCCGTGCCGACTATCGTGTGCCTGATCATTTTTTCTCAAGGCAGGGCACGAAATGGAATTCATCGAAACAATCCGCGAAGGTTATGCGGCCTTTCGCGACTACCAAACCTGGTATCGGGTCACCGGCAACCTGGACAGCGGCCTTACGCCGCTGGTCATCCTCCACGGCGGCCCGGGTTGTACCCATGATTATGTCGACGCCTACAAGGACGTTGCTGCCAGTGGCCACGCGGTCATTCACTACGACCAACTGGGCAACGGCCGCTCCACGCACCTGCCTGACAAAGACCCCTCGTTCTGGACCGTCGGCTTGTTCCTGGAAGAACTGGACAACCTGCTGGACCACCTGCAAATCAGCAACAACTACGCAATCCTGGGGCAATCCTGGGGCGGCATGCTGGGCAGCGAACACGCCATCCTGCAACCCGAGGGCCTGCGTGCGTTTATCCCGGCCAACTCGCCGACCTGCATGCGTACCTGGGTCAGTGAGGCCAACCGCCTGCGCAAGCTGTTGCCTGAAGGCGTGCACGAGACCCTGCTCAAGCACGAACAGGCCGGCACCTACCAAGACCCTGAATACCTGGCCGCTTCGCGGATTTTCTATGACCAGCACGTGTGCCGGGTCAATCCGTGGCCGGAAGAAGTGGCTCGCACATTCGCCCAGGTGGATTCGGACCCGACGGTGTATCACGCCATGAGCGGCCCGACGGAATTCCATGTGATTGGCAGTTTGAAAGACTGGAACGTGATTGGCCGGCTGTCGAAGGTCAATGTGCCGACCCTGGTGATTTCCGGCCGGCATGATGAGGCCACGCCACTGGTGGTCAAGCCGTTCCTGGATGAGATTGCCGATGTGCGCTGGGCGCTGTTCGAAGACTCCAGCCACATGCCGCATGTTGAAGAGCGGCAGGCGTGCATGGGGACGGTGGTGCAGTTTTTGGATGAGGCGTGCTCGGTGCCCCACAGAAAAGTCAGCTGACAACACCGTGTATGTGGCGAGGGAGCTTGCTCCCGCTCGACTGCGAAGCAGTCGCAAAAGCTGGGGCCGCTTCGCAGCCCAACGGGAGCAAGCTCCCTCGCCACAATGATTGGCTGTTACACCTCGCTGGTCTGTGCCCTGCCCTGCACCGCCGCTTTCTTCGGCACTTCCGCCAGCAATGGAATCTCTTTGCCCTCGGCATCAAAAAGCTTGCCGCCGCTGAAGTAATCCCCATCCCGCAACGCCGCCACATCCTGGAAGCACAAGCTGCGTTCAGTGCCGGCAACAAACACCGACTGCTGGTCCGAGTTGCCGGTGGTGAAGTGGTTGAACGCCAGGTTCAACAGGATCGCCATGATCGCCGACGAACTGATCCCCGAATGGAAAATAGTCGCAAACCAGCTCGGGAATTGATCATAGAAACTCGGGGCCGCAATCGGGATCATGCCAAAACCGATGGAAGTGGCGACGATGATCAGGTTCATGTTGTTGCGGTAATCGACCTTGGACAAGGTACGAATCCCACTGGCCGCCACCGTACCGAACAGCACGATCCCGGCACCGCCCAACACCGAAGTCGGCACCGCCGCAATCACCCGCCCCATGAACGGCAGCAGGCCGAGGATCACCAGGAATATCCCGCCGGTGGCGACCACGTAGCGACTCTTGACCCCGGTCACCGCCACCAGCCCGACGTTCTGGGCGAACGCGCTTTGGGTGAACGAACCGAAGATCGGCGCAAACATGCTCGACAGCATGTCGGCACGCAGGCCATTGCCGAGGCGCTTGGAGTCGACCTTGGTGTCGATGATTTCGCCCACCGCGAGGATGTCCGCCGAGGTTTCAACCAGCGTCACCATCACCACGATGCACATGGAAATGATCGCCGCCAGGTGGAAGGTGGGCATGCCGAAATGGAATGGTGCGGGAAAGCCGAACATCGGGCCCTGGGTCACGCTGGAGAAGTCAGCCATGCCAAGGAACACCGCGATGATCGTGCCGATCACCATCGCCAGCAGGATCGACAGCCGCGAGATGGTCGCGCTGCCGATCTTGCTCAGCAGTAACACCAGCACCAGGGTCAGTGCCGCCAGGCCGATGTTCGGCATGCTGCCGAAATCCGCGGCGCGGCTGTTACCGCCCATGGCCCACCGGGCGGCGACGGGCATCAGGGTCAGGCCGATGGTGGTGATCACAATGCCCGTGACCAGCGGCGGGAAGAATTTGGTGATTCGTGAGAACACCGGGGTGATCAACAACCCGATCAACGACGCGGCCATCACCGCGCCGAGAATCGCCGGAATGCCGCCCGCGCCATCGCTGCCGACAATTGCCACCATGGTCGCCACCCCGGCAAAGGACACCCCTTGCACCAGCGGCAACTGGCAGCCGAAGAACGGCAACCCGAGTGTTTGCAGCAGTGTGGCCAGGCCACCGGCAAACAGCGAGGCGGCGATCAGCAAGCCAATATCCGCCGGCGACAATCCGGCCGCCTGGCCGACGATCAACGGTACGGCCACGATGCCGCCGTACATGGTGAGCACATGCTGCAGGCCGTAAGCCATGTTGGCTGCGACGCCGAGATTCTCATCTTCTGGCCGCTGCGGTGACGCCTTCGGGATAGTCATGGTGAGGGGTTCTCTGTTTTTGTTGTGCACTCACTGTATGCAATAGAAAGATTGGATGTCCATAGAGTTGTATACAATCAATTTCACAAAACCATCATCAACGATGTTACAAAAATCCATTCAGCCGCCCTGCCACGTGGCTTGAAGCGCTGCGCACAAGGACTTGAAAAAAAATGCTCAACCGCAAGCTGCGCATTCACGCCCCGGCGATTTACTACTTCGACATGGTTCGCCGCTGCCACTCGATCCGCGAAGCCGCGCGCCGCCTGAACGTCGCCTCTTCGGCGGTGAACCGGCAGATCCTCAAGCTGGAGGATGAAGTGGGCGCGTCGCTGTTTGAGCGGCTGCCCGGCGGGCTGCGCCTGACCGCCGCCGGCGAGATCCTGACCCGTCACGTGAGCATCCTGTTGCAGGATGTGGAACGTGTACGCGGTGAGCTGGACGGTTTGAACGGTGTGCAGACCGGTCATGTGGAAATCGCCACGGTGGAAGGTGCCACCGTGGAGCTGTTGCCCGCCGCCCTCAAGCGCATGCGTGAGCGCTACCCGAAGGTGACCATTGGCGTCACGGTGCAGGGTTCGCAGTCAATTCCAGGCGCAGTGGTCAACGGCCAGGCTGATCTGGGGCTGGCCTTTGCCTTACCGCGCAGCAGCGAAACCATCCAGGTGTGTGTCGGCCATTTCCGCCTGGGCGCGTTGATGGCGCCGGGGCATCCCCTGGCGGGCGAGGCCAGCGTGAGTTACGCGCGCTGCTGTGAACATGGGGTGATCCAGGCCAAGAGCGAGCTGTCGGTTCATCACCTGATCGCGCCTCTGCACAAGCGCTCGGCGGCGACGAACAAACCGCTGCTGCACAGCAACTCCATGGAACTGGCCCGGCAACTGGCGCGCCAGCAACTGGGCATCGCGTTCCAGACACGCATCGGCGTGGAGGTGGATTTGGCCCGCGGTGAACTCCTGCACATTCCGCTGAGCGACCAGGGCGGGATCTTCAGCGACCTCGGTCTGTACGCCCGCAAAGACCGGGACTTGCCGATTGCGGTGCAAGCCATGGCCCATCTGCTCAGTGAAGAAATCAGCTTGCGTGAACATCAGGAAACACCCCGGGCACCGCGTATTTCCTGACTTCCAGGCCAGCTTCAGTGCTGCCGTTTCGGCATCGGCCCAGGCGAGATTCTGTTCTTTGGAACCCACAACGGATGTGCGGATACTGCGCCCGGCGACCCTTGCACGGTTGCCATGAGCCAAAACGCCAAAGGAATTAAAACAATGAAAAAGGCACTGCACGGCGCAACCGTATTACTCACACTGTTCGGCGGCGGGGAGGCTGTCGCGCTGGAGTGGATGAACAACAGCGTAGGATTTCGCTACGGCCAACAGTTCACCAATCCGAACAACCCGGATGAATTCAGCAAGCGCATCTACAGTTTCACCCACGCCAGCGGCTACCAGTACGGCAGCAATTACCTGAACCTCGATGTGTTCCTGTCCGACAGCCGCGACCCGCGCAAGGGTACCGACCACGGCGGCAGCGAGGTGTACGCCGTGTACCGGCACCAGTTGTACGCTTCAAGGGTCTTCGATGTGCCGCTGGGCACCGGGGTGATCAAGGATTACGCACTGACCTTCGGCTTTGACGCCAACCGCAACAACAACCTGGCGTCGGCGAAAAAGCGCGCGCTGGTGATTGGCCCGACCTTGAAGTTCAACACCGTCGGCGTGCTGGACCTGAGTCTGATGTACTACAAGGAAAGGAACCATTCCGGCATCCCCGGCGCGAAAGAACCCGACCACGCCTTCGACGATACCTACATGCTCAACCTGACCTGGATGCGCCCTTTCGAGATCGGCAACCACGGGGCGAAGTTTCAGGGGTTTATCAATCATGTCGGGGAAAAGGGCGAGGACTTCCACGGCCGCGACACCGCGCCGGAAACCCTGATGCGCACCGCGCTGATGGTGGCGGTGCGCCCGGGCAAAAGCGTCAAGCCCAACCTGTACCTGGGCGTGGGCTACGAGTACTGGCATAACAAGTTCGGTGTGGACGGCGGCCGGGGCAGCCGCACTTCAACGCCGACGGTGAACATGGAAGTGACTTTCTAATCCCCCCATGCTTGCTCAAGGAACCCGATCAACTGTGGGAGCTGGCTTGCCTGCGATAGCGGTGGGTCAGCCAATAATGATGTCGGATATGCCGCCCTCATCGCAGGCAAGCCAGCTCCCACAGTTTGACGGCATTATCAGGTCAAGCAGGTGCAAGCTCCGAGTCACTACCCTTCGGCCGCGCCAGCCAGTAGCCCAACACCGCCAATGGCGCCGTCGCCAGCATCACAATCGCGGTAATCAACAGCGGCTGGTCAATCATCGACGACACGATCAGGCTTGCAAGAAAGCACAGGCCCAACTGCAAGGTGTTCTGCAATGCCGCTGCCTTGCCGGAATTTTCTGCAAACGGCATCAGCGCATTCGCCACCACGATCGGGTAGCTGGCGCCGTTGACCAAAGCCATCAGGCAGAACGGGATCAGCAAGGTGGCGAGCGTGGGCACGGTCAAGGTGGCCACCAGGTACAGCGCCACCATGCTGACGCAGTACGCCAACAGTAACCACGGCAACAAGGTCTTGCCCTGGAAGCGCTGCAACGCGCTCCGGCAACTGTAGCCGCCGATCAGGAATGACAGCGTTGGCAGTACATAGCTCAAGCCAATGTCGTTGGGGCTGTAGCCCATGCCGCCGAGGATGAACGGCGAGGCGGTGAGCCAGGCGAAGAAACTGGCCGAGCACGCGGCAAAAATCATCACGTTGCCGGTGAACACCCGCGACTTGAGCAGTTGCCCATAACCGAGTCGGGAAGGTTCGCCGTCGGTTGTCAGGCGTTTCGGCAAAGGCTTGAGAAACAACGTCGGCAACAGCAACAGCAACGAAACCACCAGCAACACACCGAAGATCGCCTGCCAACCCCAGTGATTCAACATCAATGCCCCCAGCAGTGGTGCCAGGGCGGGTGACAGGGACATCAGCGGCATGATGCCAGCGAACACCCGATGGGCCTTATCCGCCGGGTAACGGTCGATCACCAGCGCCTGCCAGCTGACGGCGGCTGAACACACGCCAATTGCCTGCACAAAGCGCAAGGCCAACAACTGCGGTGCGGTCTCGACCCAGAACATGCCCAGGCAACCGAGCACAAACAGCGAAAGCCCGGTGAGCAGCACCGGTTTGCGCCCCAGCCGGTCGGACAGCGGCCCCCACAGCAACTGCCCGACGGCAAAGCCGGCGAGGAAAATGCTCAGGCTCGCGCCCACTGCGCCGGGTGAAATCTGCAGTTGCTCGCCCATGGCGCCAAACGCCGGCAAGTACATATCCATGGCCAGATAGCCGAGCATGCTCAGCCCCGCCAGGTACCAGGTGAATCCAAAAGAATTTTTCATTGAAGCCTTGTATAACCTGCCATCAAACTATTTGCTGACTGGCGCCTATTATGAAGCTGCATACTTCCCTGTGAAGCGAGAATAATTGGACTTTCCTATCAATATTTTTGAAGGCAACACCCATGTGGTCTGAATATTCCCTGGATGTAGTGGATGCAGTGGCCCGCCACGGCAGTTTCAGCGCCGCCGCCCAGGAACTGCACCGCGTGCCGTCGGCCATCAGCTACACCGTGCGGCAAATCGAAGAATGGCTGGCGGTGCCGCTGTTTGTCCGACGTCATCGGGATGTGGAACTGACGCCCGCCGGTAGATTGTTTATCGACGAAGCCCGCGGCGTCATGAAAAAAATGCTCGGCACCCGCCGGCTGTGCCAGCAAGTGGCCAATGGCTGGAGTGGCCAACTGAAAGTCGCGGTGGACTCCATCGTCAAACAGCAGCGCTGCCGGCAACTGGTGCTGGATTTCTATCGCCAGTTCCCGGAGGTGGAATTGCTGCTGGATTACGAGGTGTACAACGGGGTGTGGGATGCCCTGGCCGACGACCGCACCGACATTGTGATCGGTGCCACCAGCGCGGTGCCGGTGGCCAGCCAGTTCACGTTTCGCGACATGGGTTTGTTGAACTGGCTGTGTGTGGTCAGCAGCCGGCACCCGCTGGCGACGGAAAAAGGCTTGCTCAGCGATGACCAACTGCGACCTTTCGCCTCCCTGTGCATGACCGATACCTCGCGCAACCTGCCCAAGCGCGACACCTGGACCCTGGATAACCAGCGTCGTTTAGTGGTGCCCCATTGGGCCTCGGCGATTGATTGCCTGCGAGATGGCCTGTGCGTCGGCATGGCGCCGGCGCACCTGGTGCAACCGTGGATCGAACGCGGCGAGCTGAGCGCCCTGCAACTGTCCCGGCCCTTCCCAGCCAGCCCGTCGTGCGTGGCGTGGGCGCAGAACAAATTGTCGCCGGCCATGGCCTGGTTGCTCGACTATCTGGGGGATACCGAGACCCTGAATCAGGAATGGTTGAACGGCCCCGCGTAGCAGCTGTCGAGCTTTAGCGAGGCTGCGTTGGCAGCACCACCGCCATCGAGTTTGGCCAGGGACCCTGCGTCGGCAGCACCACCGCCATCGAGTTTGACCCGTGACCGAGGTGCGTCCTACGCAGCCTCGCTGGCGCTCGACAGCTGCTACGGAAGGTGGGTAGATCTAGTCCAGCAGCCGGGAAAGCGCCCGCACGATCATTTCCACTTCCTTGCCGTCAATGGTCAACGGCGGCAACAACCGAATGATCTTGCCCCGCGTCACGTTGATCAGCAGCCCATGCTCGTGCGCCGCGCGCTGGGCCAGGTCGCGGTGAGGCGTCGCCAGCTCAATGCCGATCATCAGCCCCTGCCCGCGAATCGCCAGCACCTGGGGATGTTCGCTCAACTCCACCCGCAAGCGCGCCAGCAACCGCTCGCCCTGTTGTGCCGCGTTGTCGAGCAGGCCTTGTTCTTCGATGATCTCCAGCACCGTACACCCCACCCGACAGGCCAGCGGATTGCCGCCGAAGGTGCTGCCATGGCTGCCAGGCGTAAACAATTGCGCCACGGCGGCCCGGGCCAGGCACGCACCAATCGGCACGCCGTTGCCCAGGCCTTTGGCCAGGGTCATCACATCGGGCACGATGCCTTCATGCTGGAAGGCAAACCAGCGACCGGTGCGGCCGATCCCGGTCTGGATCTCATCGAGCATCAATAACCAACCTTGGCGAGTGCAGTGCTCGCGCAAGGCTTTCAGGTAACCCGCCGGCGCGACTTGCACACCGCTTTCGCCCTGGATCGGCTCCAGCAGCACCGCGACAATCCGCGCGCCGAACTCCTCGGTCACCGCCTCCAGCGCCTTCAAGTCACCGAAGCCGACCTTGATAAAGTCCCCCGGCAGCTTTTGAAACCCCAGCCGCACGGAAGGCCCGTCGCTGGCAGACATAGTGCCCAGGGTGCGCCCGTGGAAAGCATTCTCCATCACCACCACCAGAGGCTGTTCGATACCCTTTTTCCAGCCATGCAACCGCGCCAGCTTCAGCGCCGTTTCGTTGGCCTCGGCCCCGGAATTGTTGAAGAAGGCCTGGTCCAGCCCGGAAAGCTGGGTGAGGCGCTGGGCCAGCCGCTGCTGCCAGTCGATGCTGTAGAGGTTGGAGGTGTGCAGCAGCAAACCGGCCTGCTCACTGATGGCCGTCACCAACCGTGGGTGGGAGTGGCCGACATTCGTCACCGCCACACCCGCCACGGCATCCAGGTATTCACGACCCTGCTGGTCCCACAGGCGCGTGCCAAGGCCACGGGTAAAGCTCAGGGGCGACGGTTGATAAGTGGTCATCAGGCAGGCGGCGGTCATGGCGTGAGGCTCCAGTGCATCGTAGTGATGGCGCCAGTATCGTTAGCCACCCGAGCTGGATAAACTGCGCATTCCTGCAATCACTTTAAATCAAGGCTTTATAATGGATCTGTTCCAGGCGATGACGGTGTACGTGAAAGTGGTGGAAGCCGGCAGCATGACGGCGGCGGCGCAGGCGTGCGGCATGTCCACCACCATGGTCGGCAATCACCTGCGCGCCCTGGAGCAACGCCTGGGCGTCAGCCTGCTCAAGCGCACCACCCGCAAGCAAAGCCTGACCGAGTTTGGCGGGATTTATTACCAGCGTTGCCTGGAAGTACTCGGGCTGGTGTCCGACTCCGAACAGATGGCCGAACAAGCCAACAGCGACGTACCCAAGGGCCTGCTGCGGATCACTGCGCCACCGGCCTTTGGCACCGAGCGCCTGGCACCGGCACTCAGTGAATTTTCCCAGCGCTATCCCCAGATCAAGCTGTACGTAGTGCTGAGCAATCAGCGGATGGACATGGTCGACAGCGGCTTCGACGTGGCCATCCGCCTGGGGGAGCTGGACGCTCCTAGCCTGATTGCCCGGCCGATGCTGGATTACACCATCACCCTCTGCGCTTCCCCGGGTTACCTGGCGCGGCGTGGCACGCCCCAACTCCCCGATGATCTGCAGGAGCACGACTGCCTGGCATTCGCCTACCCGGCGACCGACGACTGGCGCAACGCCGACAAACTGTGGCGCATGCGCGGTGTAGAGGGCGAAGTGGAAATTCCCGTTTCCGGCTCGTTGACCATCAACAGTTCCCAGGCCTTGCGCCAGGCGGCACTGGAAGGCATGGGCATCGTGATGCTGCCGGACGCACTGGTAGAGCCCGACCTGCGGGCCGGGAAGCTGGTGGCGTTATTGACGTCCTACCAACTGCCCAGCCGGCCGATGCATTTACTGTACGCCCAGGACCGCTATCGCCTGCCCAAGCTGCGGGCCTTTGTGGATTTCGTCATGGAAAAGTGGGCGCGCTAAAGGCTCACTCCGAGCTCACCTAAGCGTTCGCGTGTCTGCCCGGCAGACACGTGATGAATCCCCTGCCAGCCCAAGGCAATGGCCGCCTCGGCATTACCGGCCACGTCATCAATAAACACCACTTCAGCCGGCTGGATATCTGGCAGATGGGCACGCACCTGCGCCAGGCTGGCGTGGTAGATCGCGGCATCGGGCTTGATCAACTTGATTTCGCCAGACACCACGATGTCGCGAAAATACTGCAGGAACGGATAGTTGGCACGGGCGTAGGGAAAGGTCTCGGCGGACCAGTTGGTCAGGCCGAACAGTGGCATCTTCGCCTCATGCAACGCTTCCAGAATCGCCACGCCTTCAGGCAATGCGCCACGCAGCATCTCGTGCCAGCGGTCGTAGTACGCCTGGATCAAGCGTTCGTGTTGGGGGTGTTCGGCGATCAGCGTGCGGGTCGCATCGGCCAGGCTGCGGCCGGCATCCTGCTCGGTGTTCCAGGCCTGAGTGCAGACCGTGTCCAGGAACTGCTGGCGCTCGTGGTCGTCGGCAATCAGTTGGCGGTAGAGATGGTGCGGGTTCCAGTCGAACAGGACACCGCCGAAATCAAAAACAACTGCGCGAATCGTCATAAGGACATCTCCGTTTAAAACACCTGCAGATGCAGGATAAATGGATTACATAAATATGCATCGAAACACTTCAGATATTTCCGACAGCACGGACTAGACGGGTTGCTTAGTGTCGAAGGTGCAATCGGTCACACATTTGTCTGGAAGGGAACTCCATAAAACTTACGACATGTCGCAACGAATTGGAGGTAACCCATGAACACTCTTAATAGTTCTCTTATTTCTCCATCCAGCGCCAGCAGAGCAATACTGGAAAATCGCCAAATTGAACAGCACGGCGGATCGGTCACGCTGGAAAAACGGTCCGTGCAGTCGGTTATCGAACGGGTCAAGGACCAGACCGCAATTGCGTCAAGCCATCTTGCACCTTTCCAGCGCCTGGCCGCTGAGCACAACACCATCATAGGTGTACGTGCCGTCGAGCCAGTGGCAACCGGGCTGATCGAGGCAGGGCATCCCACCAAAGACTTTCATATCAAAGGCAAAAGTGCCGACTGGGGGCCGCAGGCCGGCCTGATCTGCGTGGATCAGGGGCTCAGTAAACTGGAGAAGTTTTCTGAAACCAATCCGCAGAGAATCGCCAAGGCCAGCGAGCAAACCACCAGTTGCATCCAGGATGGCTATGCGGTTTCAGTTCCGCTGACGGTGGCGAGCAACCGCCTTAACGACCTGCTGAAGCTCGGCAAAATCGATCAACTCCAACCCGAGACTCCTGACGGCGTCATACGCTTCAATGCACAGGGACCCAGCCATAAAATCTACGCATTCGAAGGCAAGCGCCAATCACCTTTAGATAACGACTTTCAAATCACCCACCAAGGCAAGCCTGTCGAAGTGCTGGCAAAAACCGAAGGCGGCAAAGCCCTGACGGCTGACTATGATTTGCACTTGATCGGCCCGCACATGAGTGACCTCGGCCCGCAAGACAAGCTACTCGTGCCGGATGTCGCCCACAGCGTATTTAAGGAGCGGGTTGATGGCTATAAACAACGCAGTGCAGATCCCAATCAATACAAGGCGCCAAATGAACTGCGCGAAGACTATGAAAGCGCTGATCGTTTTTATCAAAAGGAAGACAGCAACATCGGCAATGCCACGTCGCGAATAGCGAACATGATCCCGGCGATCAATGAGGCGCTGGTGGGGAAGGGAGAGCGGGTGGTTCACCACAGTACGGATTCAGGGAGCCCGGTGGCTGATGTTGCTGCCAACTACCCGGTAACCTTTTTCCTGCCGGCCAAACTCGGACGGTTCGACGAAATCGCCATCATCAATGACAGCAAGGAAATGGCAGAACTGATCCGGACAGCCAAAGACAGTGGTTACCACATGCCCTTGAACCCACTGTGGGAAAAAGAAGTGGTAAACGTCAGGCGGCCCGCGTTCAGCGAGGCACAGGCGCGCCTCTCTTCATCCCGCACCGCCTGAAGTTGTGAAGTAACCCGCCGCGGCCTTGATGACACCTCTTCAAGGTCGCGGCCTGCTCACATCGCTCAGGCCTGAACCAGGCCCTGGATCTTCACGGTTGGATTGACGTCAGCGTCGTAGTCCACGCCGTCGATCTCGAAACCGAACAGGCGGAGGAACTCCGCCTTGTAGCCGGCAAAATCGCTGATCTCGTTGACATTGTCGTCGGAGACCTGATTCCACAGTGCCGCGACCGCGTCCTGAACCTTCGGCTCAAGTTCCGCGAGGTCGGCACGCAGGCGGCCGTCGGCGTCGAGCTTGGGCTCTTTGCCGTACAGGCTGTCCTTGAACAGGCCATAGACCTGCTCGATGCAACCTTCGTGGGTGCCCTGTTCTTTCATCACTTTAAACAGCAGCGACAGGTACAGCGGCATGATCGGGATCGCCGAGCTGGCCTGGGTGACCACGGCCTTGAGCACCGACACACGGGCGTCGCCCTTCAGTGCAGCAAGGTTTTCGCGCAGGGTCAGGACTTTCTTGTCCAGGTCCTTCTTGGCTTCGCCGATGGAACCGTTCCAGTAGATGTCCTGGGTCAGCTTCTCGCCGAGGTAGGTGAACGCGGTGGTCTTGGCGCCTTCGGCCAACACGTCGGCGTCACGCAGGGCGTCGATCCACAGCTGCCAGTCTTCGCCGCCCATGACTTTCACGGTGCCGTCGATTTCTTCCTGGGTGGCCGGCTCAAGGGTGGTGTCGACCACGACGCCCTTGTCGGTGTTGATACCGCGCAGGGTCACGGCCTTGCCGATCGGCTTGAGGGTGGAGGTGTGCACCACGCCTTGCGGGTCGGTACGGCGTGGCGCGGCCAGGCTGTAGACCACCAGGTCGATCTTGCCGAGGTCTTTCTTGATGGTTTCGATGGTCAGGCGCTTGATCTCGTCAGAGAACGCGTCGCCGTTGATGCTCTTGGCGTACAGGCCTTTTTCCAGTGCGAACTTCTCGAAGGCGGCGCTGTTGTACCAGCCGGCAGAGCTGAGCTTGCCCTCTTCGCCTTCTTTCTCAAAAAACACGCCCAGGGTGTCGGCGCCGCAGCCAAAGGCAGCGCTGATGCGCGCGGCCAGGCCGTAGCCGGTGGAAGCCCCGAGGACCAGCACCTTTTTCGGGCCGCCTTCAATGGCACCGTGTTGGGTCACGTAGTCGATCTGCTCTTTGACGTTCGCTTCACAGCCAACCGGGTGAGCGGTCACACAGATAAAGCCACGAACCCGCGGTTTGATGATCATAAAATTTCTGCCTCTTCCAAGGTGCCGAAGGCCAATGGTGGCCATTACAGCGTCAATCGTACCGGTCTATGACGCCCGGAAAACCGAAGCGTCACGATAGTCGCAAATCTTCTGTTCACAAAATGCTATCCGCAACACTGCTGATCCGGCTATTAGCCGAGGTGTTTTAAAGGGACAACGGTAAAAAACTGTGCAGTGACTTCACAAATTTCCAGCATTTAAAACGCCACCTGAGCGCGATAACACCCTATCATGACCATATTATTTCGATATGTTTCAGCTCGGGCATGATGCCCTACGGGTTGACTGACTCCTTTGCCTGGCCTGCCAGTCGATCGCGGACGGTTTTGAAGCAATCGAAAACCGCCCGATGGAGCCAAGTTTCATGAGTAAGAGTGTCATCCGCAAACGCCTGGCGTCCGCCGCCTGGGTCCTTGGCGTATTGCTGTTCATCTATTGCTTCCCGAAAACCACCCTGGTGTTTCTGCTGCTGGTGGTGTTCTGCGGGCTGTATGACTTCCTGCGCAATGGCCTGTACGACGGCACGACCATCAAGAAGTATTTCATCGGCAATGGTCGCAATACCTGGCTGCTGGCACCCTTCAACACGCTGTTTGACCTGTTGAGCCAGCGCAATCGCCACGTTTATAAAATGAACGACCTGCCACCGGCCTGGCGCGAAGACCTGCAGAAGGTCATCGACGACGCCATGGCCAACAAGGACGAAATCATTCAGTACCTGGATGAGCGCATGGCCGAGAAAAAGCGCGGCATGTTGTTCTTCCAGTGGTACGGCCGTCCGATCGAGACCACTCTGGATATTCCGCAACTGCGGGAAAAACTGCCCTATGTGAAAACCATCGGCGTGTCGGTGTTCAATGAAAACCGCTCCACCTCGTTTCACTTCGGCCCGCTACGCATGATGTTCCGGGTGCTCTACAACATGGCACCGGCGCCCCATCACGACGGCGTTTACATCCAGGTCGGCAAGCACAAGCACTACTGGCACGATGACCCGCTGTTTATCTTCGATGACACGCTGATGCACGCCTCCTTCAACAAGAACGACGCCAAGCGCTACTGCCTGTTCATCGATATCGTGCGGCCCACCCGGGTGCCGTCCGTGCTCAACGGCCTGATCGCCGGCTTTGCCGGAGCGGTCTTTACCTTGCGGCGGTTTTTCTACAAAAACTGGAAGCTGATTCAGTAACTTCTGCGGCATGATGGTGCGCGACGGTATTTGCGCTCGGCTCCAGTGCCGGGGAAAATGCCAGTCCAATGCGACCGTTAACGGCGCGCACTATCCTCAAGCCACTGGCCTTCCATGGTCCGGTGGCTGTGCTTTCAGGGAATCAGAATGCCCCAAAGACAAGTCATCAATGCCTCCGTAAGCCCTAAAGGCAGCCTTGAAACGCTGTCGCAACGTGAAGTCCAGCAACTGAGCGAAGCCGGTACCGGCAGCATCTACACCCTCTTCCGTCAATGCGCCCTGGCCATCCTCAACACCGGCGCGCATATCGACAACGCCAAGACCATCCTCGACGCCTATAAAGACTTCGAAGTACGCATCCACCAGCAGGACCGTGGCGTGCGCCTCGAACTGTTGAACGCCCCGGCTGACGCCTTCGTCGATGGCGAAATGATCGCCAGCACCCGGGAAATGCTGTTCAGCGCCCTGCGCGACATCGTCTACACCGAAAACGAACTGGACAGCCAGCGCATCGACCTGAGCAGCTCACAGGGCATCACCGACTACGTGTTCCACCTGTTGCGCAACGCCCGCACCCTGCGCCCGGGCGTGGAGCCGAAGATCGTGGTGTGCTGGGGCGGGCACTCGATCAATACCGAAGAATACAAATACACCAAGAAAGTCGGCCACGAACTGGGCCTGCGCAGCCTCGACGTGTGCACCGGCTGCGGCCCCGGCGTGATGAAAGGCCCGATGAAGGGCGCGACCATTTCCCACGCCAAGCAACGCATTACCGGCGGGCGCTACCTGGGCCTGACCGAGCCGGGGATCATCGCCGCCGAGGCGCCGAACCCGATCGTCAACGAGTTGGTGATTTTGCCGGACATCGAAAAGCGCCTGGAAGCCTTCGTGCGCGTCGGCCACGGCATCATCATCTTCCCGGGCGGCGCCGGCACGGCTGAAGAGTTCCTGTACCTGCTGGGCATCCTGATGCACCCGGACAACCACGACGTGCCGTTCCCGGTGATCCTCACCGGGCCGAAACACGCCGCGCCGTACCTGCAACAGCTGCACGCGTTTGTGGGCGCAACCCTGGGGGAAGCGGCCCAGGCTCACTACCAGATCATCATTGATGATCCGGCAGAAGTGGCGCGGCAGATGACGGCCGGCCTGAAAGCGGTCAAACAGTTCCGCCGCGAGCGCAACGACGCGTTCCACTTCAACTGGCTGCTGAAGATCGACGAAGGCTTCCAGCGCCCGTTCGACCCGACCCACGCCAACATGGCCAGCCTGCAACTGAGCCACGCCCTGCCGCCCCACGAACTGGCGGCCAACCTGCGCCGGGCGTTCTCCGGGATCGTGGCGGGCAACGTCAAGGACAAGGGCATTCGCCTGATCGAGCAGAACGGGCCGTATGAGATTCATGGCGACCCGGCGATCATGAAGCCGCTGGATGAGTTGCTGAAGGCATTTGTGGAGCAGCACCGGATGAAACTGCCGGGCGGCGCTGCGTACGTGCCGTGCTATCGCGTGGTGCAGTAAGTCAGCGCTGAACCGCGACGCACTTGATCTCCAGCAGCAAGCCTGGATTGGCCAGTTCCGATACGCCAATGACCGTCCAGGCGCACAACCCTCGCGGGAACAGGCGGTTTTTCACTTCACGGAAAACCGCCATGTGTTCGCTCATGTTCACGTGGTAAGTGGTCATGTCGACCACGTCTTCAAACGTACAACCCCCCTCCTCCAACACCAGCCGCAGGCTCTCCCAGGCTGCGACGAATTGCGCCTCGGGGTCGGTGATGACTTCCAGCCTTTCCGTGCGGCCGATCTGGCCTGCGCAGTACAACGTCTTGCCGACTTTTACGGCCGGCACGTAGCCGGCGCGCTCGACGATGGGTTGCATGGAGGTGGGGATGATGAGGTGGCGGTCGGTCATATGTTGTATCTCTTGAGGCCGGTATCAGGCGTGTCGACAGGGACAGTTCGGACTATCGTTTTACCTGTTCCGACCCACCCACGCCAGATGAGTAATCTATGGACCAATGGATCTTGCCCTCCACAATTCCTTACCCTAAGGTAAGGAGTATCACGAGAGAGGCTTTCAACATGGCTACCGCCACACTTACTTCAAAAGGACAAATCACCATCCCTGTTCAAGTCCGCGCCGCGCTTGGGCTGGACACTGGCGACCGGGTCGAATTTGTGGAAATGGAAGAAGGCAAATTCGCCATCATCGCGGCCAGCAAAACCGTACTGGACCTCAAAGGGCTGATCCGCAAACCCGCCAAACCTGTCAGCATCGAAGCAATGAACCTGGCCATCGCTGCGCAGGGGGCAAAAGCACGATGATCGGACTGGATACCAATGTGCTGGTGCGCTATGTCACCCAAGATGACCCCGTTCAATCGCCAAAAGCATCCAGACTGATCGAATCTCTCACCACTTCCTCGCCGGGTTTCGTCAGCCTGGTTTCAGTGGTGGAGTTGGTATGGGTCCTCCAATCCAGCTACCAGTGCGCCAAGAGTGAAGTGGTTGCCGTCCTGGAAACGCTGCTACGCACCCGGGAACTGACTGTAGAACACGCCGAAGTCATCTGGCAGGCACTGCGGCGATTCACAAGCACCAAGGCCGACTTCGCCGACTGCCTGATTGAACGCTGTGCCCACGCAGCTGGATGTGAATATACGGCGACATTTGACACCAACGCAGCCAAGGCTACAGGCATGCGGCGGCTGACATGAGACGCCGCGTTGCAGCAGCGTTCAGGCTTTGGTAGAAAATGCCGTTACCGACTTTATCCAGAGATACGACCAACGTGCGCACGCTTCTTCTCGCCGGCTTGACGTTAACGTCCCCACTGGCCTTCGCCGAAACCATCACCTGGCCCGACCTGCCCTCCACCTGCTTCGTCAGTGGCCGCTCCGCCACCAGCCAGGATGTGGATACCGGTTGTGCGGCATTTCTGATCAATGTGAAAGGCCAGGCGGCAGGCACGCCGATCAAGCTGGATATCCCGCAGTACGCGATGCATGTCGACGAAGCCACAGGCAAGCAAACACCAGTGATCCTCATCCAGGCGGAAGAGAATGGCGATGTAAAAGCCGTGGGCTACAAGGAGCTGGGCACCGGCCAGTTGGGCGCGGCGCTGCTCAGGGAAGTTCGGCTTCTGGGTACACAGAAGCCGATTTAAGCGACTGCAATACGGTCAGCGAACCCAACCGCCGCCCTGCCAGTGATAGCCGTCATTGCGTTGTACCCAATGCGGATGCACGTAGCGATAACCTGGACGCTCCGGCTCCCAGTGGCCGTGCACCGCCACATAACGCCCGCCTTCCCAGCGCCAGTAACCCCGCGACCACAGGTAGCCTGGCCGCCCTTCGGGCTCGACCTCGATGACCTGCACCGGCGGCGGTTGCGGCGCGACGACTTCTACATATTCACGCTGCACCGGTCGTCGATCATGCACGACCCGCTCCTCTACACACCCGGAAGCCGCGACGACCAGCGCCGCCAATGCCGCATAACGTAACAACATACAGAATCCTCGGGCGTCACCGCCCAGCGTTTACACCAGTAAAAAATGCCCCCTTGTTCCAGCCGCGCTCCTGCTTGGCTATAAGACTTTTTAACAGGTGCCAACTGTCAGGTTGCTGAACCTGCGGGCAGACGGCAGGTAAAGAAAAACTGACCTTTTCAAGAGGTACACACTGCGACCGGTTGTTTCAGGCGCACCAGAATCAGGCCTGCCACCACCACGGCGATCCCTATATACGTCGATGCATAAATCACGTCGCCGAACATCAGTGCGGCCCAGACCAATGTCACCGGGGGCTCCAGGTACACCAGCGCCGCCACATGGGTGGCCGTCATCACCCGCAACAACATCCACAGGCTCAGGTAAGCGAGGAAGGTAGAAAACACCGTCAGCCAAAGGATGGAGATCAACACATCGGGGGCCCGGGGAATGCTCAACGTATCGGTGTAGAGCACCGCTGCGGCAAAACCGATCAAGGTCAACGACGACTGGATAAACAACGCCAGGGCAAGGTCGCCGGACTGAGCCTGGGCCGAACGTCGTTCATACAGCGTGGCGACGGTCAGCCCCAGCGCCGACACCAGGGGCAATGCATACATGACCAGCCCGACATCGGCTCCGCTGTTGCGGTATTGCCCCGAGATCACAATCGCCACGCCGGCAAAACCGATCATCAGCCCCAGCCACTGCCAGCCACCACTGCGCTCGGCCACGCTGCCCGATGACAGGGCCGCCGTCATCAACGGCTGCAAGGCCGCGATGATCGCCGCAATCCCCGGTGGCAACCCGTTCTGGATCGCCACGTAGACACAGCTCAAATAGAGAAATTGCGAGAGGAACCCGATTACGGCGTGATGGCGGATCCGCGCCCAGGAAACCTTCAGCAGCCGCACGTTCAAGAACAGCGCCAGGCACAGCGACACCAGCAGAAAACGCCAGAACAGCACGTTGAACACCCCATCACTACGGGCCGCCAATTTCGCGCCGATAAAGCCCGAACTCCACGACAGCACGAAGACTATCTGTAACAGCAGCAGCCCTAAGGTCGATCGTTTCATTGAGCCTCCGGTTCGCTTGATTGACCGAAAGGCTAAGGGCCGCGCATGATTCTGTATATTTGAATAGTCTGCACCACTAATCCATAAAAGTGGAATCATGAGTAAACAACTGAACATCGACCTGTTGCGCACCTTTCACGCGGTAGCCCGCTTTCAGCGATTCAACGAAGCGGCCAACCACGTGCACCGCAGTGCCTCCACGGTGACCACACAGATTAAAAAGCTCGAAGAGCAAGTCGGCCAGCGCCTGTTCAGCCGCAGCAACCAGGGGGTTGAGCTGACCATGTACGGCAAGAAACTCCTGGGTGAAACCACCGAGTTCCTCAAGAGCCATGATCGCCTGCTGGCCTCCATCACGCCGCAACGCATGCAGGGCAAGATCCGCCTTGGCCTGCCTGACTCTTACGCACCAGACTTCATGCAGGATTTTCTGCCGCGCCTGGTGGCCGACAACCCGCTGCTGGAATTGGAGGTGGAAGCGCGTTCCAGTGGCGAACTGCTCACGTTGTTCGGCAGCAAACAGCTGGACCTGGCCCTGATTGTCAGCGCCCTGCCCTTGGAACAGGGCGAACGCCTGGGGGAAATCCAGCCACTGTGGGTCGCCGCCGAACACTTCAGCTATCCACAGCAGGCGCCGTTACCGATTGCGGTGCAACTGTCAGGCTGCCCTTATCGCGCCGCCGCGATTCGGGCGCTGAAGGAGCACGGCACTTACTATCGGGTGCTGCTGGAAAGTGCCAGTTCGCCTGCCGTTGAAGCGTGCATTCGCAGTGGCATGGCGGTGGGCCTGGTGGAAGAAAGCCGCATGGGCAAGGGATTGACCCGAGTGATTGCCGGGGCCCAATTGCCTCCATTGCCGGTGCATCACCTGTATCTGCTTTGCGATAGCAGCAACCTGCTGGCGCTGCATGTGTATGAGCAGGTCAAAGTCGGCTTCAGCGTCTAGGGCGGGCCGAAACGCAACAGCACCGCGTCGACAAATCGCCGCAGCTTGGCGGTGCGCTGGCGGTTCGCGGTGTAGAGCAAATGCATCTGCCGGCTCGGCGCTTCAAACTCCGGCAGCACGCGCACCAGTTCGCCGCGCGCCAGGGCCGAACGCAAAAAATCTTCTGGCCCCAGGACAATGCCAAAGCCATCCAGCGCCGCAGTCATCAACGCCCGGCTTTCATTCACGTGCAGGCGGCTGGTGACTTGCGCCTTGTGCAAGACGGCGCCTTGGTAGAACGACCATTCGCGATCGACCGGGCGCGACCAGTAGGCGTATCCCAGGCACTCGTGGTGTTCAAGGTCTGTCGGCGTCAGCGGCGTACCGCGCTCGGCCAGGTATTTGGGTGCGGCACAGACCACCAGACGGTAGGGCTGCAACGGCCGGGCGGTGAGGCTGCTGCTTGCCAGAGGGCCGATACGGAACGCCACTTCGTAGCCCTCCTCCACCAAGTCGACAAACCGGTCGGTCAGGTGCAGGTCGATTTCCACCTCGGGGTTGTCCCGTAGAAACCCGGTCACCAGCGGCATCAGGCTGTAGGAGCCAAACGTCACGGGAGCGCTGATCTTGAGCTTGCCCCGCGGCGTGTCATTCATGATCTGTGCAAGGGAGTCCGCCGCCTCAGCCTCCGTCAGGATATGTTTGCAGCGCTCGTAGTAAGCACTCCCGAGCTCCGTCAGGCTTTGCCGACGCGTGGTGCGGTTGAGCAAGCGGGCGCCCAGCCGATGCTCCAGGGCCGCCACATGCTTGGCCACCATCTGCGGCGACAGGCTCAAACGCTCCGCCGCACGGGCGTAGGACCCCATCTCGGCAGCCGTCACAAAGGCATTCATGCTTGAAAGGCGGTCCATCATTCACCACTCCCAGTAACAACACCAAGATCAGAATGGCCATTTATCGCCATCCAGTCGCTAATCATCATAACGGCTCTCTCAACCCAGGAGCACCGACATGAAAATTGGCATCATCGGAGCAGGCTTTATCGGACGCGCCGTTGCGCAGTTGGCATTGGCCGCCGGCCATGAAGTGATGTTGAGCAACTCCCGTGGCCCTCAGTCAATGACCAGCGTGCGCAGCGGCATTCGCGGGGTTCAAGTGGGCACTGCGCAAGATGCAGCGCAATTTGGCGACCTGGCACTGCTGGCCATTCCGTTCGAGCATTACCGCAGCGTGCCGGCGCAGTGGCTGGAAGGCAAAATCGTGATGGATGCCAACAACTACTACCCGGATCGCGATGGCCATATTCCAGTGCTCGACCGTTTTGAAACCACCACCAGCCGGTTGGTCGCCGAGCACCTGTCGCAGTCGACGGTGGTGAAAGTGTTCAACGCCATCCTGGCGCCGGATTTGACCCAGGACGCGCGCAGCAGCGGCGCACCCGATCGGCGTGCGCTGCCGGTCGCTGCGGATGATCCGGCCGCCAAGGCGCAAGTGATTGCCTTGCTGGACGACATAGGCTTTGACGCAGTGGATGCCGGCGGGCTGGATGAGAGCTGGCGGTTTGAACGCGCCAAACCTGCGTACTGCATTCCACTGGACAAAGAGGGGCTGAAGGCGGCCCTGGCGGCGGCGGAGCGCCAAGTAGAGCTGCCCGCCGGTGACTGGTACACGTCCAGACCGTAAACCCTGTAAAACCCCGCCGGCCACTGTCGTGTTCGGCGGATCCCCAGGCACTGCCGGCCCCGTAAATACGACCTATAGTCACACGACGATCAATTTCGCAGGGGTGCTGCAAAATGCCATCTCGTCGCGTCCCTCTCTATGTGCACCTTTCCTACCTGTTCGTCGGGTTGCTGCTGCTCTTTGCGCTGATCAACCTCAGCTATCAATTCCTGCAGACCAAGCGGTTCATGGCCGATGAAGCCCGTTCGCGCTTCGAGATCGCCGGCCAGCTCACCCTCAAAGAGTTGCAGAACCTGTACGGACCCGCCCAGCTCACCGTTGGCCTGCTGTCACAGCAGCGCCTGATGAACGCCACCACCCTGGATGAACGCCTCGACAGCCTGCCCTTCCTGGTGACGATGCTGAAGGCGCAGCCGGCGGTGCGAGGGGTTTACATGGGATACGGCAATGGCGATTTTTTCATGCTGTTTCGCGGGGATGAAAACCCTGCACGAGATCCAAGGCTGGCACCGCCAACAGGCACCGCCTGGACCCTGCAGAACATCCAGGCACACGATGGCAAACCTGTCGGCGAGTATCTCTACTTGAACGCCGATCTGTCCGTGATGGAGCGCCGGGCTGATCCAGCCAACCAGTTCGATCCCCGCACCCGCAGCTGGTACACAGGCGCGAAATCCGCAGGAAAGCTGTTTGCAACCCAGCCATACCCGTTTTTCGGCACCGAGGACGTGGGGGTCAGTTTTGCTCAGCCTACGCAAAATGGTGCCGGAGTCGCTGGCATCGATATCAGCTTGCACTCTATCGACCAACTTCTGCAGTCGGCCAAAATCACCCCGGGCTCACACCTGACCATCCTCAATCATAAAAACGAGGTGATCAGCTCTGAAAAGGGTTCGCGGCTGATATCGAACAGCAATGGCGAAAATCGCCTGGCGCGCCTGGATGAGCTAAGCCTGCCGGTGACTCAACAATTTGTGGCGGCAGCGGCCACCCAACACAACGACCGATTAAGCCTCGGTACCCGCGACGGTGAATGGCAAGGCATGCGCGTTGAACTGCCGTTGGCGGGCACGGAAAATCTTTCCCTATGGATGACAACGCCGTATCGAGAGCTGATGGCCAATGCGATTGCCACCCGCAATCACGGCTTGTTCATCTCCCTGGCGTTTCTTGTCGTGAGTATCCTGGTGGCCCTGGCCATGTCCCGTGCGGCATCCCGGCCGTTGGCGGCACTCACCCATCAGGCTACGCAAATAGAACAATTCAACTTTGAGGCATCAACGCAGGTTAAATCGAACATCGCCGAGGTCATCGACCTGGCACATGCCATGGGCAGCATGAAGTCCACCATTCAGCACTTTCTGGAACTATCGACGGTGCTGTCCAGCGAGACCAACTTCCAGAACCTGCTGGCGCGTTTGCTGATGGAAATGCAGGAGACCACCGGTGCCAAAGGCGGCTTGATCTATCTGGCCGATGCCCATGCCGGCCACTTGAAAGTGGCGCGAGTGCGTTGGGGCAATGAGTTACAGGAAACCGCCGAGGGCAAGCCGATTGAACTGGCCGACAACCCGAACCACCCACTGGTGCAGGCACTCAATACGCCCCAGGCAAAGCCTGCGCGATTGAGCCGGGAACAACTGCAGACTCATTTTGGTTTTCTGAAGGATATCCAAACCTCACTGACGCTTTGGGCTTTACCGCTGAAGGACCGCAGCGGCCTGTTGCTGGGCGCCGTCGTGTTGCTGGTGGATGAGAACGAACGGCGACTGACACCCTCGCTCATGGCCTTCGTGGAAGCCTTGTCGAGCACCGCCGCCATCGCCCTTAACACCCAGCGCCTGATCGATGAGCAGAAGACCTTGCTGGAGTCGTTTATCCAGCTGATCGCCGGCGCAATCGATGCCAAGAGCCCCTACACCGGCGGCCACTGCCAGCGCGTACCTGAGCTGACGAAGATGCTCGCCCACGCGGCCTGTGCTGAAAGAGACGGGCCATTCAAGGATTTCGCGCTCAATGAGGAGCAGTGGGAGGCGCTGCATATCGCGGCGTGGCTGCACGACTGCGGCAAAGTCACCACGCCTGAATATGTGGTGGATAAAGCCACCAAACTTGAAACGCTGTACGACCGAATTCATGAAGTGCGGATGCGTTTCGAAGTGCTCAAGCGCGACGCCGAACTCGACTACTGGAAAAGTATCGCCGCTGGAGGTGCGGCCGAAACATTTCAGATAGAACTGGCTGAGAAGCTCGCGCAACTGGATGACGATTTTGCCTTTGTGGCCCAGTGCAATATTGGCGGAGAGTTTATGGCGCCGGACCGTGTTGAACGCGTGCAGAAGCTGGCCAACTACACGTGGCGTCGCACCCTCTCGGACCGTATCGGCGTTTCCAACGAAGAAAGTGCCCGTAAACAACGTTCGGCCGAAGCAGAACTTCCAACCATGGAACCCTTATTGGCAGATCGTGCCGATCACCTGTTCCCGCGCAGCAGCCGCGAAACCCTGAGTGATGACAATCCGTACGGCTTCAAGGTCAAGGTTCCGGAACACCTCTACAACCGCGGGGAGCTTTATAACCTGTGTATCAGCCGCGGCACCCTGACCGAAGAAGAGCGCTACAAGATCAACGAGCACATCATCCAGACCATCAGCATGCTGGAAAAACTGCCGTTCCCGCGTCACCTCCAGCAAGTCCCGGAAATAGCTGGCGGCCACCATGAGAAAATGGACGGCAACGGCTACCCGAAGCGTCTCACCCGCGAACAGATGAGTTGGCCGGCACGCATGATGGGGATCGCGGATATTTTCGAGGCGCTGACAGCCGTCGACAGGCCCTATAAAAAGGGCAAGAAGTTGTCGGAGGCGATCAAGATCATGGGCTTTATGAAAAAGGATCGGCACATCGACCCGGAGATTTTCGACCTGTTCCTGCGCTCGGGGATCTACCTTGAATACGCCCGGCGTTACCTGCCCGAGGAATTGATTGATGCGGTGGATATCCAGCCCTACCTGGACATGAACTGCACTGAAGACGCTTGATTTGCAGCCAACAAAAAGCCCGCTGACCGTTACCGGTTCAGCGGGCTTTTTACATCGGTTTGGTCCTGAATCAGGACCTCACCGGCGTCTTACAGTGCGAGGTCAGAAGCTGGCTTGCTCGGCTCAGCCGCAGGCTTGGCAGCCTCGGTGGCTTTTGGAGCAGTCAGCTGCGGAATCGCTGGCGGAGGCGTCAGCTGCAGAATGTTGGCGGTGTAGGCCCATTCTTTAGCAACAGCTTCAGGGCTGTCGTTCAGCTTGGTGCCGTAGCTAGGCACGATCTGGTGCAGCTTTTCCTGCCAGGCCGGGGACGCAACCTGTTCCTTGAACACTTTCTGCAGCACGGTCAGCATGATCGGAGCCGCGGTGGACGCGCCTGGCGATGCACCCAACAGGCCTGCAATGGTGTTGTCGGCGGAGCTGACCACTTCGGTACCGAGTTTCAGGACGCCGCCCTGCTCTTCGTCACGCTTGATGATCTGCACGCGCTGACCGGCTTGCCACAGGCGCCAGTCGGATTGCTTGGCGTTCGGGAAGTACTCTTGCAGCGCCTTGAAGCGGTCGTCATCCGACAGCATCAGTTGGCCGGCGAGGTACTCGACCAGTGGGTATTCGCGGATACCGACTTTGGTCATTGGCCAGATGTTGTGGGTGGTGGTGCTGGTCAGCAGGTCCAGGTACGAGCCTTCTTTCAGGAACTTGGTCGAGAAGGTGGCGAATGGGCCAAACAGAATCACGCGCTTGCCATCCAGCACGCGGGTGTCCAGGTGCGGAACCGACATCGGCGGTGCGCCAACCGACGCTTTACCGTAGGCCTTGGCCAGGTGCTGCTCGGCAATCGTTGGGTTATCGGTCACCAGGAACGAACCGCCAACAGGGAAGCCTGCGTATTCCTTGGCTTCAGGAATGCCCGACTTCTGCAGCAGGTGCAGTGCACCGCCGCCCGCGCCGATGAACACGAACTTGGCGTCAGTCGACGTCTTGGTGCCGTCTTTCAGGTTTTTGTAGCTGACACGCCACGAACCGTCGGCGTTCTTGGTGATGTCCTGCACTTCGCTCGACAGTTTCAGGTCGAACTTCGGCGTAGTTTGCAGGTGAGCGACGAACTGGCGGGTGATCTCGCCGAAGTTCACGTCCGTACCGATCGGGGTCCAGGTGGCCGCGATTTTCTGGTTCGGGTCACGCCCTTCCATCATCAGCGGGACCCACTTCTTGATCTGCACCGGGTCTTCGGAGTACTGCATGCCGGCGAACAGCGGGCTCGCTTGCAGCGCGTCGTAACGCTTCTTCAGGAACTTGATGTTGTCATCGCCCCACACAAAGCTCATGTGCGGAGTGGAGTTGATGAACGAACGCGGGTTCTTCAGGACGCCCTGCTGAACCTGCCAGGACCAGAACTGACGGGAGATCTGGAACGCTTCGTTGATCTCGACCGCTTTCGGGATTTCAACGTTGCCGTTCTTGTCTTCCGGGGTGTAGTTCAGCTCAGCCAAAGCCGAGTGACCGGTACCGGCGTTGTTCCAGCCGTTGGAGCTTTCTTCGGCCACGCCATCGAGGCGCTCGACCATCTCCATCGACCAGTCCGGTTGCAGCTCGTTGAGCCACACACCCAGGGTCGCACTCATGATGCCGCCGCCGATCAGCAGCACATCGACTTTCTTTGCCTCTTCCGCGTGAACGGACGTGATCCCCATCGACAAAGCCAGCCCCAGCAGGGCAGTGTTTACTTTTTTAAACATCAGTAGCACCTATGATAAAACGCCATCCGCCCCACCGCCCCTGATCATGGGCAACCCTCAATCACGCTGCGCCAGGCAACGCACCGCGGGGTTTGCACATTCACATGAGGACCGCAGGGTGGGCACACAAGGCCGACGTATCGACCTCACTTTTATGTCCCTTCTGCGCTGACTTCTTATCATTATTGGCTTCAGCTACCTGGACGACAGCCAACCGCCGGGACGTATACGGGTGTACGCACCGGAGAAAGACTAGACCAAGACGGCGCGCAGAATATCACGGCAAACAGCCGGTATGCGCTGTTTGGCCAATTGACAGCTCTAAATCGCGGGTTTTAACGCCCAAGTGTCAAGCGCGACAGGCGCGACGTGGGGTCACAGGCCGTTTGATGAAACTGAACTCTGCGGCATAAGGCTGTTCTAGACAGCTTCGTCGCTGCTTGCGTAGCATCGGCGGCTGTCCTTCGTGCACTTCTTCCAAACAGAGTTACCCATGACTATCCAGCAAACACCCGGGCACGTGCTGCCCGCGCGCAGCGCCGCCAAAATGGAAGCTGCCATGGCCGTGGGCGCCTTCGCGATCGGCACCGGCGAATTCGCCATCATGGGCTTGATGCCCGACATCGCCCACAATTTGAATTTGAGTGAACCCCAGGTCGGCCACGCCATCAGTGCCTACGCGTTGGGCGTAATGGTCGGCGCCCCGCTGCTGGCCATCCTCGGCGCCAAGCTGCTGCGCAAACACATGCTGCTGTTGCTGATGGGCCTGTACGCCCTGGGCAACCTCGCCACCGCCTTCACCCCGACCTTCGGCTCGCTGGTGGCCTTCCGCTTCATCAGCGGCCTGCCCCACGGCGCCTACTTCGGCATCGCCGCCGTGGTCGCCTCCAGCATGGTGCCCAACGACAAACGCGCCGGCGCCGTGGCCCGCGTAATGATGGGCCTGACCCTGGCCATGCTGCTCGGCAACCCCATCGCCACCTTCCTCGGCCAACACCTGGGCTGGCGCTCGGCGTTTGCACTGGTCAGCGTGATTGCCCTGTGCACCATCGCGTTGGTCTGGCAGTTCGTACCGGATCGCCACGACGAACCCCGCAGCGACCCGCGCAAAGAACTGCGCGCCTTCACCAAACCGCAGGTATGGATGGCGCTGTCCATTGGCGCTATTGGTTTTGCCGGGATGTTCTGCGTATTCAGCTACCTGGCGCCGACCATGCTTGAAGTGACCAAAGTCTCGCCGCAGTGGATTCCATTCGGTTTGGCTGCGTTTGGCGTAGGCGGCATCATCGGCAACATCGCCGGCGGCAAACTGTTTGATCGCCTGCAATTTCGCGCGGTGGGCTGGATTATGGTGTGGTCGATGGCCGTGCTGATCTTCTTCACCTTCGCCGCGAGTTCGCTATGGAGCGTACTGCTGGGCATCGGCCTGGTCGGCACCATGATCGCCATGGCCGCGCCGCTGCAAATCCGCTTGATGGACATTGCACATGAAGCGCCGAGCCTGGCGGCGGCGTCCAACCACGCGGCATTCAACCTGGCGAATGCGCTGGGGCCTTGGTTGGGTGGGATGGCGATTACAGCGGGGTATGGGTGGACCAGCACTGGATACATCGGTGCTGCAACAGCGTTGGTAGGTTTGGGCATCTACCTGATCGCCCGACGCATGAAAGGCGGTCACTAACGCCACACCTCCAAAGCCTGCCCACGATCCAGTGTGGGAGCGGGCTTGCTCGCGAAAGCGGTGGGTCAGTCACTGAGTAAATGACTGCCCCACCCGCTCAGTCAGTCATCATGCATCAACCCAGAACCATACTCGCCATAACTACTCCCTAGCGCACTGCCCCCGAAATTCATCTTGGCGGCTTTGCTGGGGCTATGGTCGCCAAAGGCCTGGCATCCGCCGGTGAAACAAGGGTCGCTGCTCACTTCCGACGAACCCGTCGAACAAGCGCTCAACAGCAAAGTGCCAGCGACCATCACGACCTTGACGAGATTGGAGATCATTTTTCAGTTCCCTTGGCTGGACGCGTAGGCATATACGCTTATGAGGCGAGCGTAGACCTCAATGTCAGTGGGAATTATGAAACTTTGCCGTACGACAGGATTGGTTCAGCTTGATGTCGTTTTGGCGACGAATTATCCCGGCACATATTCTGATTGGCGATATCAACAGTTAGCCCCTACATATTAAAGCCGACCAGGCATCAATTCAGATGAACCTGCGACCTACGTACAGGGAAGCTCAAGTAATGGCTAAAGACGAAAAAACCAGTGAAAGCGTCGCTTCAAAGGCAGCCAAGCTGCTGGCGGATCCAAGCACTCCGCCGGATGTAAAATCTGTCGCAGCGTCGGCGCTGACTCAAGCGCCGGAAAAAAAGAAGAAATAGGTTGGAACGGCGCCAGGGCGGCGGAAGCTCTGGCACTGACCGCCACGGGAGCAGGCACATTCCTGTTAAACTATCCGCCCTTCGCCTTATCCACCTCAGATCCTAATGTCCTCACCTATAGCACCAACGCCATCGTTCTCCCGTCGCTTCTCTGTTGCTCCGATGATGGATTGGACGGACAGGCACTGCAGGTACTTCCTGCGCCTGCTCTCCAAAAACGCACTCCTCTACACCGAGATGGTGACCACCGGCGCAATCCTCCACGGCGATCACGACCGCTTCCTGCGCCACAACGAGGCCGAGCATCCGCTTGCGTTGCAGTTGGGCGGTAGCGTCCCGGCTGACCTGGCCGCCTGTGCCCGCATGGCCCAGGACGCCGGCTACGACGAGGTGAACCTCAACGTCGGCTGCCCCAGCGACCGGGTGCAGAACAATATGATCGGCGCCTGCCTCATGGCGCACCCTGCTCTGGTGGCAGATTGTGTGAGGGCCATGCAGGACGTGGTCTCGATCCCTGTAACGGTAAAGCACCGCATCGGTATCAACGGCCGGGACAGTTACGCCGAGCTGTGCGATTTCGTCGGCCAGGTGAAAGACGCAGGCTGCACCAGTTTCACCGTGCATGCACGAATCGCCATCCTGGAAGGTCTGTCACCGAAGGAAAACCGGGATATTCCGCCATTGCGCTACGACGTGGCGGCGCAGTTGAAGCAGGATTTCCCGGAGCTTGAGATCATTCTCAACGGTGGGATCAAGACCCTTGAGCAGTGCCAGGAGCATCTGCAGACCTTCGACGGCGTGATGCTGGGCCGCGAGGCTTATCACAATCCGTATTTGCTGGCCGAGGTGGATCAACAACTGTTTGGCAGCACTGCGCCGGTGATCACGCGCGCCGAGGCGTTGGCGCAGTTGCGTCCCTATATAGCCGAACACCTGGCGACAGGTGGATCAATGCATCACATCACGCGCCACGTACTGGGGCTGGGGACCGGTTTCCCAGGGGCGCGGAAGTTTCGGCAGTTGTTGTCGGTGGATATTCATAAGGCCAGTGATCCGCTGGCGTTGCTGGATAAGGCCGGGGAGTTGTTGGAGGGGCGGTGATTGGGGTGTCAGTGGGTTTATTGGGTGGCTGATACGATGCTTTCGCGAGCAAGCCCGCTCCCACATTTGGATGGGGGCGCATCAGGGAGATTGGTGTGGTTTTGAGGGCCTCATCGCAGGCAAGCCAGCTCCCACAGTTTGAGCGGGGTGGTCATCGGGCAGTCGGGTTGAACCTGCCGGCGGTTTTGGCCTCCTAGTTAGCAGTGGCCGGTGTTTCAAACGGCTGTTTTCAGGTTGTTGCCCTCGCAAACGATCGAATGCATTTGCGCCCTTGAGCGGCTGTCAGCGCTCGGGTAATGTCATCAGACCCACAGGACAGAGCACGCCCATGACTTCCAAGCTGGAACAACTCAAGCAATTCACCACCGTAGTAGCCGATACCGGCGATTTTTCTACCCTCGCCAAGCTCAAGCCACAAGACGCCACTACCAACCCTTCCCTGCTGCTCAAGGCCGCGTCGATCCCAGGCTACGCCAAGCTGCTGGACGAGGCTGTTGCCGACTGCAACGGCGATGTAGGCCTGGCCAGCGACCGTTTCGCGGTGGCCGTAGGCCAGGAAATCCTGAAAGTGGTGCCGGGCCGCATTTCCACCGAGGTGGATGCCCGCCTGTCGTTCGATACCGACGCAGTACTCAAGCGTGCCCATCGCCTGATCGACCTGTACGACAAGGCCGGCATTGGCCGCGACCGTGTGCTGATCAAGATCGCTTCCACCTGGGAAGGCATCCGCGCCGCCGAGCAGCTGGAAAAGGAAGGCATCCAGACCAACCTGACCCTGCTGTTCTCCTTCGCCCAGGCCGTGGCTTGCGCTGAAGCCGGCGTGTTCCTTATTTCGCCGTTCGTGGGCCGTATCTACGACTGGTACAAGAAGGCCAACGGCAACGACTACACCGGTTCCGATGATCCGGGCGTGCAGTCGGTAACGCGCATTTACAACTACTACAAGGCCAACGGCTACAAGACCGTGGTGATGGGCGCGAGCTTCCGTAACCTGAGCCAGATCGAAGAGCTGGCCGGTTGCGACCGCCTGACCATCAGCCCGGACCTGTTGGAAAAACTGGCAGCCGACAACGGCAAGCTGGAGCGCAAGTTGGCACCAGGCCACGCCGGTGAGGCGCGTGTGCACCTGACCGAAGCGCAGTTCCGTTGGGAATCCAACGAAGATGCGATGGCCACCGAGAAACTGGCCGAGGGCATTCGTCAGTTCGCCCGTGACCAGGAAAAACTCGAAGCGCTGTTGACCGCCAAGCTCTAAAAACGGGCGACGGCAAAAAGGGCGGTACCCTCGCGGGTACCGCCCTTTTTCGTGCCTGGCTCTTTTTTAAAAGAGGCAGCTATAAACTCAATGGCGCTCCAGTGCATTCACCAGGTCGTGGAACGCCTCGCGGTTGGAGTCGTTCAAGCCCATCAGGATCTTGTGGGCTTCCAGCACCTTGACCCGTACCACTTCCTCGGACTGGTCCTGGGACGGCAGGTCGGTCAGGCATTCCGGGCACGGGATCGGGCGGTCAACGATGTTGAACACTTGATCGAAGCCCATGGACTGCAACAGACGGGTGATGTCTTCGTGGGTGGTGACGACGGTCGGCAGCAGTCCGACCTTCTGCCGAGACAGAATGGACAACTTGGCCAACAGCCCAAGGGTGGTGCTATCGATGCTGCGGGTTTCGGTCAGATCGATCACGATCGCCGAGAAATTCAAGGCTGTGAAAATCCGCTCAATCGTCGCATCCAGCGCTGAACACAAGGTCAGGCGCACTTCACCGACAAACTTCAGGACAAAAGTCCCGTCTTGCTCGGCGAATTGGATTCTTCCGGTACTCATCAAAGATTCCTGCTCAACACCAATAGGGCGATATCATCCGGCATCTCCCCTAGCGTGGCCAATCCAAAAACCTGCCGCAGGCCATCCAGGCTGCCGCCCGCCGACCTGACCCGTTGGGGTAAGGCGGCTTCTTTCTCTTTGAGTGTAGGCTCTGACAAAAGGTCCAGGATGCCATCAGACATCAGCGTGAGGCTGAATGTCGGCGGCAGTTCCAGGATGTGGTCTTCGTAAGTGGCTTCATTGAACAAGCCAACCGGTAAACCACGCCCTTCCAGGTAGCGCACACTGTCTGGAGTGTATAAAACCGGCAATGGCAGGTGACCGCCAATGCTGTAGGTCAAAAGACCTGTTTCTTCATCAATCACGCCGCCGACCATCGTCACGTGCTTGCCCAGCTTGCAGCTGATCAGGCCCCGGTTGATGTGGCCCAGCACTTGCGACGGAGTGAACTCCGGCAAGGTGCCATTGCGCTTGGATTCGAACAACAGCCGTGTGGTCATGAATTTCAACAACACGGTCACGAATGCCGAGGAGGCGCCGTGGCCGGAAACGTCGGCCAGGTAGAACGCGACACGCCGCTCATCAACACGGAAGTAGTCGACAAAATCACCCGACAGGTACAGCGACGGGATGATCTGGTGGGCAAACTTGAACTCGTCGATGCTCCACGGGCTCACCGGCAGCATGTTCATCTGCACCTGGCGACCGGCGTTCTGGTCTTCCTGGAGCAGGTTCAGGCTGGCTTCGAGTTCGCGGTTGGCGGTTTCGAGCTTTTCACGGTAACGCTGGTTTTCCAGCAGCAACCGTGCACGATCCAGTGCACGGCGCACCGAGTGCTCCAGCACAGCCAGGTCTTCCAGGGGCTTGATCAGGTAGTCGGCGGCGCCCAGGCGCAAGGCCTCGACAGCATCGTTCATCACGCCGGCACCGGACACGACGATCACCGGCGTCTGCGGGGCAATGTCGGTCACCTGGCGGATCAGCTCGAGGCCGCCCACCTGAGGCATGCGCAGGTCGCAGATAACCAGGTCGGGCTTGTCGCGCTCGAACACCTGGAGACCCTGGAGGCCGTTGCTGGCCTGCAGGACACTGAAGCCACTGTCTTCCAAATAGGCCGCGAGACTCGCGCGCACTACTTCGTCGTCATCGATTATCAGCAGCGTGGCACTGGTTTTCTGCATGTGGGCAAACGGCGCCAGAATTAGGTTGGCGTAGGCAGCTCGACAATGGCCGGGCTTACTACTGGATTCGCTTTCTAGCCTCTCTGTCCTACAAAACGCTGGGATATTTCCCGTGCACAAAGGTAAAGCAGAGGTGCCCTTCTAAGGCGCAGACGGTACTCCCATCCGCCAGGGGTTTCAAGCTCATGGCGATGGTCGCCGGGCGTCTTTACATCGCAAATCACCGGTAGTTATAAGAACGTATAAAACCGCGACTTAAAGTAAGGACGTAACTCACGGATAAACCTCGAATCCCGCCCACGAAAAAGGCGACCCGAGGGCCGCCTTCTTCATTTAAGCCTCAGGCTTAAAAGTCGTCTACAACCTTGCCATCCTTGACCTTGAACTCGCGATTCTGCAAGTAGGCGTTACGGATAAAGGTGTATTTGTCGCCGCTGATCAGCTTCTCGGAGGACAGCAGGCTGGCACGTGTGTCGACGATATTCAGGCCGAAGGTGCTGTTGCGCCAGCCGATGTCGTTCATGTAGCGGTAGGGCTGGGTGTAGCTGTCCACGTACTTGGACGGCGCGTCACGCAGGGTGCTTGGGCCCAGCAGTGGCAGCATTACGTAAGGACCACTGCCAACGCCCCAGTGACCGAGGGTCTGGCCGAAATCTTCGTCATTGCGTTGCAGCCCCATTTTGGTGCCGACATCAATGAAACCCAGCACGCCGAACGTGGTGTTCACCAGCAAGCGGGCAGTGTCGACGCCGGCAGCGTGCGGCTTGAGTTGCAACACGTCGTTGGCAAAGTTGCCGACGTCGCCGATGTTGCGGAAGAAGTTGTGAACGCCGTCCTGCACAAATTGCGGGGTCACGAACTGATAGCCTTGGGCCAAAGGCTTGAGGGCGTAGGTGTCAACGGTGTCGTTGAAGGTGAAGATCGGGCGGTTGACGCTTTCCCATGGATCATCTTCCGAGGCCGCCTGGGCCGCGAAAGGAACCAGCAATACGCTGGCACATACGGATAGCTGAGCTAGACATTGGCTCCAGCGCATAGCTTGAACTCCTTGAATGGTCTGTCATGGGCGCTATGCCCTGAATGTGGCCGTCAGTATATGACGGAAGTGTCAGATTAGGCAGCCTTGCAGAAATGTCATTCCGGTAAATGCACAAAATTCCTACAAATAGAACCGATGTAACCTGCTTGTCATCGGCGTCCGCTAGCGTGACTGCTATTTCAGGGACGTCGAAATGCCCCACGCCGAAGTTGTTGCTGCCAGCGCCCCGTCCTTGACGGCCGTATTGTTCGGGCTGAGTGGTTGCCTGGTGGATTTTGGTTCCCAGGCCCGCGCGGACTCAGCGCCCTCAATCGACCCCCACGCCACCGTCGGCGCCCTGAAGATCCTGCGCAGCCTCGAAGAACAGCGTGTGCCTTGTGCGTGGCTGGACGAGCTCCCTCTGTCGGTTTCCACACCCTTGGCCGCCGGGCTACCCCGCTGGATCAAGGCCACCCAGCCCTCCTCCACCCGCTGGCCCGCGCCCCACGCTTGCTGGCAGGCTTTGATGGAACTGAACATCGAGCGCCTGGAAGGCTGCGTGCTGGTGAGCGGCGAGCCGCGCCTGCTGCAATCCGGGCTCAACGCCGGCCTGTGGACCATCGGCCTGGCTTCCTGCGGCTCACTGTGCGGGCTTTCCCCGGAGCAATGGCAGGCACTCAGCGAAAAGGAACGCGAGCATAAGCGTGCCAAGGCCACTGTCGCGCTGTATGGACTGGGCGTGCATTCGGTGATTGACCACCTCGGCGAACTGCACACCTGCCTGGCAGACATCAGCCTGCGCCAGCTCAAAGGCGAGAAGCCCTGATCGAGATCATGCACAGTCGGCGCCAGTGGATTAATCTACAGGTCAGCCCGTAGACCTTTCACGGCGTGCCGCGGTCTATGCCAGTGCCTATCGATAAAAGGAAGAACGCCATGCCTGCCCGCGAACAACTGCAAGAACAGGTCAAAATTTTGCGCGAGCAATTGGATCAGAATCCAGAGATGCCACTCGAAAAGCGCGAAGAGCTGCAAACATTGATTGCTGAACTGGAAGTTCAGGAGCCGCTGGAAGGCGCCATTCAGGATCCAAGTATCGCCGACGGTGTGAACCTGGCGGTGGAACGCTTTGAGCTGGACCACCCGGGAATTGCCGGGACCTTGCGCAATATCGTGGTGACCCTGGGCAACATCGGGATCTAAAAGCCGGACACCTACCCAATGTGGGAGCGGGCTTGCTCGCGAAAGCGGTGGGTCAGTCAATACACCTGGTGACTGACACACAGCTTTCGCGAGCAAGCCCGCTCCCACATTTATTTTGTGTGAAGGTTACTGGCGCGCCAGACGCAAGTTCTGGAACTGCACAGCTTCCGTACTGCGATACGGGTTGATATCCAACCCGCCGCGACGCACGTACCGCGCATACACCGTCAACTTCTCCGGCTTGAGCAGGCGTTGCAGGTCGAGAAAGATCCGCTCCACGCACTGTTCATGGAAGTCCGAGTGCTGGCGGAAGCTCACCAGGTATTCCAGCAGGCTGGCGTGATCCAGCGCCGCACCACGGTATTCCACCGCCACGCTGCCCCAGTCAGGCTGGCTGGTCACCGGGCAGTTGGACTTGAGCAGATGGCTGTGGATGCTCTCCTCCACCACGCGCGAGTCATCGCAACGCAACAGTTCCGGGCGCGGGTGCTCGTAGTTGCTGACGGTAATGTCCAGATCATCGATGCACACGCCCGGCAACGCGACCACGCCTTCGGCTTCAACCTCGCCCAGGCTGCGGATGCGCACGCCAACCGGCTTGCCGGCGGCTGCACTCAGGTCGGTGCGCAAGGTCGCTTCAAGGCTCGGCACATCGGCAAACGCCGTCTGGTTCAACGAGTTGAGGTACAGCTTGAAGGATTTCGACTCGATGATATTCGGCGAGTCGGCCGGAATGCTGAATTCACCGATGGCCACCACGGGCTTGCCGGAAGGCAGCAGCCAGGACAGTTCGAAGCAGTTCCAGAAGTCCACGCCTTTATACGGCAGGGTCTCGGCGCTCAGGCCCAGCTCGGCCCACTTGGCGGCGCGAGGGATCGGGAACAGCAACGAAGGGGTGTAGGTGGAGATGTATTCACTGGACTTGCCCAGCGGCGAATGTTCGGCTGCGGGATGCATGGCGGAAACCTGGCTAAATAAACGCGGCCATTCTACCCGCCTTTGCACCCCCGTGGCTTACTGGCTGACCGTCAGCTTGCCCACCATGCCCGCCTGGTAGTGGCCGGGGATGTTGCAGGCGAACTCAAGGCCAGTGGCCTTGGTGAAGGTCCAGGTCAGTTCGGCGGTCTTGCCCGGCTCCACCAGCACGCTGTTGGGGTCGTCGTGTTTCATGCCGCCCATGTCGCCGTGGCCCATCGCACTGTGGTCCATTTTGCCCATGCCTGTCGCGGTCAGCATGCCACTGGCCTGCATCTGCAGCATTTCTTTCTGATGTGCCGCGTGCATGGCGGCGTCGCCAAGGTTGAACTCGTGGAGCAACTGGCCTTTGTTGACCAGCACAAAGCGCACGGTCTCACCGGCTTTTACATCGATGGCCTTGGGCGAAAAGGAAATATCCTGCAGCACCACTTCCACTGTACGGGTGGCCTTGGCGGCCGGTGCAGCTTCACCGAAGGCGAAAGTTTCAGCCGGGGACGCCAGCACCGGAAGACTCAGCGCCATCAGGCAGCCGGCCAACAGCCAGGATTTACGCAAAAACATGCTCACACTCCAAAGGTTCGGAATCAGTCTGTGGGACACTTTACGAGCGCGCCGCTGCCAGCCAACTGACGGCCAGATTACAACTTTGTCAGCTTGAGCCTACCGCCGGGTGTGCGCTGTATAAAGTCTGTGTTTACGTAAAGCCATGAGCCGCCCATGAAACTGCTGATCGTCGAAGACCAACCGAAAACCGGCCACTACCTGCGCCAGGGCCTGGCCGAGGCCGGGTTCAACACCGAGCTGGTGGCCGATGGCACCAGCGGTCAGCACCTTGCGCTGACCGGTGACTACGACCTGTTGATCCTCGACGTGATGCTGCCGGGCCGTGATGGCTGGCAAATCCTCCAGGCCGTGCGCGGTGCCGGGCTCGATATGCCGGTGCTGTTCCTCACCGCGCGGGACGCCGTGGAAGACCGGGTGCACGGCCTGGAACTGGGCGCCGACGACTACCTGGTCAAGCCCTTCGCCTTTTCCGAGCTGCTGGCCCGAGTGCGCAGCCTGTTGCGCCGTGGCAGCAGCCCGCCCCAGGAAACCAGCCTGCAACTGGCCGACCTGCGCCTGGACCTGATCCGCCGCCGGGTGGAGCGCGACGGCCAACGCATCGACCTCACGGCCAAGGAGTTTTCCCTGCTGGAACTGCTGCTGCGCCGCCAGGGCGAAGTGTTGCCCAAATCGCTGATCGCCTCCCAGGTCTGGGACATGAATTTCGACAGCGACACCAACATCATCGAAGTCGCGATCCGCCGCCTGCGCCTCAAAGTCGACGACAACTTCCCCAACAAGTTGATCCATACCGTGCGCGGCATGGGCTATGTGCTCGAGGAGCGGTTCAGTTGATGAAACGGATTTCCCTGGCCAGCCGCCTGGCGCTGCTGTTTGCCGGCTGCACCGCCGTGGTTTCATTGTTGGCCGGCGTGCTGTTCAACCACGCCAGCGAGGCGCACTTTATCGAGCTGGACCAGCAGTTGCTCGACGGCAAGCTGCTGGCACTGCGCAGTACGCTAAAGGGTGCCGACACGCCCGCCTTGTTTGCGCGGCAAGAACCAAAGCTGCGGGAAGAACTCAATCGCCAGCCCGATCTTGCGCTACGCATTACTGCAGGCGATCAGCGCTGGTTCGACAGCGCACCGGGCGTCACCCTGCCCCGGACACCTGGCCTGCACAGTGTGCAGAACGCCGGAACCCAGTACCGCGTGTACAACGCGCCGCTCGTTCCCGGGAACGCGGACGCCCCCCAACTGACGCTGATGCTCGACATCACCCACCACCAACACTTCCTGCAACGCATGCAGCATCTGATCTGGTTGACCGTCGGCCTTTCCGCCCTGGCCACCGCCCTGCTCGGTGCATGGGCCGCCCGCAGCGGCTTGCGCCCTTTGAGGCGCATGAGCGAAGTGGCCAGCAGCGTGTCCGCCCACTCCCTGACCCAGCGCCTGCCCCAGGAGCAAATGCCCGCCGAACTGGCGGAGCTGGCCCAGTCCTTCAACGCCATGCTTGGGCGCCTGGATGATGCGTTCCAGCGGCTCTCGGCGTTTTCTGCCGACATCGCCCATGAGTTGCGCACCCCACTGTCGAATCTGCTGACACAGACCCAGGTCATCCTCACGCAGCCACGGCCGCTGGAGGACTACCGCGAGGCCCTGCACAGCAATCTGGAAGAACTGCAATGGATGGCGCAGTTGGTCAATGACATGTTGTACCTGGCCAAGGCCGACCATGGGCTGCTGGTGCCCAAGCGCGAAACCCTGATGCTGGCGGACGAAGTGGATGCCTTGCTGGAGTTTTTTGCGCCGTTGGCAGAGGACGTCCAGGTGCGCCTGGTTCAAGAAGGCGGCGCCAATACCTCAGGTGACCGCAGCATGTTGCGCCGGGCGATTTCCAATCTGCTGGATAACGCATTGCGGTTCACGCCGGCGGGGGGCGAAGTCAGTGTGCGGGTTGTCGAGGGTGTGCAAGGGGTGAGGTTGAGTGTGGAAAACACCGGGAAAGGCATTCCAGAGGCGTTGTTGCCAAGGCTGTTTGACCGGTTTTACCGGGTAGATCCGGCGCGGCATGAAGGGAGTAGCGAGCACGCGGGGCTGGGGCTGGCGATTACACAGTCGATTGTGCGGGCCCATAGCGGGCGGATCTTCTGTGAGTCTGGGCCGGGATGGACGCGGTTTGTGATCGAGTTGCCGCTAGGGCATTGATGCAAGCTGTTCCGGCCTCATCGCGGGCAAGCCCGGCTCCCACATTAGACTGAGTTGTTCTGGCGAACTCGGTCAAATGTGGGAGCTGGCTTGCCTGCGATAGCGGTCTTAAGAACTACGAATACCTGAGGGCATGCGCCGGCTCGATCTTCGCCGCCCGATACGCCGGATAGATCGTCGCCAGAAAGCTCAACACAAACCCCGCCGAGCAAATCAGCAGCACATCCCCACCCTGCAGTTCCGAAGGCAGGTTGCTGACGAAATACACGTCCGAACTGAAGATATGCTGCCCGGTCACCCGCTCCAGCCAACCCACCAGTTCACTGACGTTCAGCGCCGCAATCACGCCGAGGATGCCGCCGATCAACGTACCGACGATGCCGATCACCGTGCCCTGCACCATGAAGATCGCCATGATCTGCCGCGGCGTGGCACCAATGGTGCGCAGGATCGCAATGTCGGCGCCCTTGTCGTTCACCACCATGATCAAGGTCGCGATGATGTTGAACGCCGCCACGGCAACGATCATCAGCAACAGCAGGCCGATCATGGTCTTTTCCATCTTCATCGCGCTGAACAGGCTGCCCTGGGTGTGGGTCCAGTCGTCCGCCTTGTAGTCAGCGCCAAGGCTGGCGGCGATATCCGCCGAGACCTTGGGCGCCGCATACAGGTCTTTCACCGCCAAGCGCACGCTTTGCACCTGGTTCGGTTCCCAATGCTGGATCTCTGCCGCGTCGGCCATGTGGATCAGGGCCATGGAGCCATCCAGTTCGGCGCCCACCTTGAACACACCGACTACGTTCAGACGCTGCATGCGCGGGGTGATGCCACCGGGTGCGCTGCTGATTTCCGGCACGATCAGGGTGAGCTTGTCGCCCACGTTCAGGCGGAAACGCCGAGCGGTAATTTCGCCGATCACCACACCGAACTCGCCCGGTTTCAGGTCTTCCAGATGGCCCTGGACAATATGCTGGGCCACGATCGACACCTTGCCTTCCTGGGCCGGATCAACGCCGCTGATCTCGATCGGCTGCATCGCGCCCTTGTAGGAAAGCATGCCGTCCATCTGTGTGAACGGTACCGCAGCGGTGACTTCAGGATTCTTCATCGCCGCATCCGCCACCGGCTGCCAGTCGCTGATGGGCTTCACGCCAACGATGGTCGCATGGGGCACCATGCCGAGGATGCGTGAGCTCATTTCCCGCTGGAAGCCGTTCATCACCGACAACACCACGATCATCGCCAGCACGCCCAGGGCGAGGCCGATCATCGAGGTCATCGAGATAAACGAAACAAAACGGTTGCGGCGCTTGGCGCGGGTATAGCGCGTGCCGATGAAAATCGATAACGGTCTGAACATTCGCGGGCACCGTTGAAAAAATAGAAAACCCGGCGTCAGGCGCCGGGCTTGAAACAGGTCAGATGGCGACCAGATGACCTTCCTGCAGGTGCAGCACACGGTCCATCTGACGGGCCATGCTCATGTCATGGGTCACCACCAGGAACGCGGTGCGCATCTGGGTGCTCAGTTCCAGCATCAAGTCCTTGATGCCCTGGGCGGTGTGGGAGTCGAGGTTGCCGGTAGGCTCGTCGAGCATCACCAGGCCCGGGTTGTTGACCAGGGCGCGGGCAATCGCCACACGCTGGCGCTCGCCGCCGGACAGTTCAGCCGGTTTGTGCTCCAGGCGATGGCCCAGGCCGACCCGCTCCAGCAACGCCTTGGCACGCTGGCGTGCTTCCGGGATCGCGGTCTTGCCGATCAACAGCGGCATGCAGACGTTTTCCAGGGCGGTGAACTCAGGCAGCAAGTGGTGGAACTGATACACAAAGCCCAACGAACGGTTACGCAACTGGCCGCGGGCCTTCTCGCCCAGGGCCGACAGTTCTTCGCCGGCCAGCCAAACGCTGCCCTGGGACGGCGTATCAAGGCCGCCCAACAGGTTGAGCAAGGTACTTTTACCGGAACCAGAACTGCCGACGATCGCCACGCGCTCGCCCGGGTGCAGTTCCAACTGCAGGTTGGACAACACCACCACGGATTCCGGGCCTTCCTCGTAGGATTTGCCCAGGTTGCGGCAGCTCAGGATTGCTTTTTCACTCATGCCCGATTCACTCATAACGTAAAGCCTGCGCCGGCTGGGTACGTGCCGCGCGCCAGGCTGGATACAGGGTGGCAAGGAAACTCAGGACCAACGCAGCGGCGCCGACCATCAACACGTCCTGGCTCTGCACCTGGGACGGCAAGTAGTCGATGAAGTAGACGTCGGAGTTCAAGAATTTGTGGCCGATCAACACTTCCAGCCCGGCGATGGCGGCGCTGACGTTCAGCGCAGCGAGAATCCCCACCACGGTGCCGATCAGGGTGCCGACCACGCCGATCACCGTGCCCTGGACCATGAAGATCGCCATGATCTGCCCCGGCGTGGCGCCGAGGGTGCGCAGGATAGCGATATCGCCCTTCTTGTCGTTCACCACCATCACCAGCGTGGAGATGATGTTGAAGGCCGCCACGGCGACGATCAGCAGCAACAGCAGGCCGATCATGGCTTTTTCCATGCGGATGGCCTGGTACAGGTTGCCGTGGGTACGGGTCCAGTCGCGGGCGTAGTACTGGTTTTCACCCAGGTGCTGGGCGATTTCCCACGAGGTACGCGGCGCGTCGAACAGGTCGTTGAATTTGAGGCGCAGGCCCTGCACCTGGTCCGGCTTCCAGCGATGCAGGCGGGCCAGATCGGTCAGGTTGGTCAAGCCCAGGTAGCCGTCGATCTCGCCGGCGCCGACATGAAAGATGCCGACCACGGTGAAACGCTTCATGCGCGGGAACATGCCGGCCGGGGTCACGGTGACTTCCGGCGCGACGAAGGTCAGCTTGTCGCCGATGCTCACGCCGAGCTTGGCCGCGGCCTTGTCGCCGATAACAATGCCAAAGCTGCCGGGCGACAAGTCGTCCAGTTTGCCCTGTTGCATGAAGTTATCGATGATCGAGACGTTGCGTTCCTGTGCCGGATCGATGGCATTGAGCAGGACTTTCTGCACTTTGCCGTCGTTGGTCAGCAAGCCCTGCATCTGGGTGAAGGGCGCAACCGCCAGCACTTTGGGGTTCTGCTTGACCTTGGCGGCCAGGCTTTGCCAGTCGCTGATGGGCTCACCCGACTCGATGGTCGCGTGGGGCACCATGCCCAGCACGCGGGTGCGCATCTCATGATCGAAACCGTTCATCACCGAAAGCACCACGATCATCACGACAACGCCAAGGGCGAGCCCGATCATCGAGGTCAAGGAAATGAACGACACAAAATGATTGCGACGCTTTGCACGGGTATAACGCGTGCCAATAAAGACGAAGAGAGGTCTGAACATGTCGGGGCTTGTTCGGAGGAAAAGAAGACGTCCCGGTGGCGGGGTCTGGTAAGCAGCTTTACACTCAGACCATCACCGCTGCCTTGGGTTCGCCATGTCGACATTAGATGAAGAAGATCGCCGCGAATACTACCGTATCGAGGACATGATCGCACTGGAAATTACCCCGCTGTCGGGCCCGGAAGCGCTGAGCAAGGAAGTATTGCTGGATGATTCTCCGCTGTTCAATCTGCTCAGCGAGTTGCACCTGAGTGAATTCGAATCCCAGCACCTGCTGCGCCAGATCGGCGAGCGGGACCGCACCCTCGCCGCCTTCCTCAAAGTGCAGAACAAACGCATGGATTTGCTCAGCCAGATCATGGCGCAAAGCCTGCTGGGCGAGATCGGTACGCCGCAGCCCGTGGTCATCTCCGAAGGCGGCATCGAGTTCCTGAACCCTACGGCAATCCAGCCCGACAGCCACCTGGCGGTCAAGCTGGTGCTGATGCCACAAGCCCTCGGGCTGTTGCTGCGGGCCAAGGTCACCCATTGCGATGCCAAGACCGGCGGCTTTGAAGTCGGCACTGAATTCGAAGCCATGACCGATGCCCAACGCCAACTGCTGGCGCGCTATATCCTGCAAAAGCAGGCGCAGGAACGGCGCCTGGCGCGGGAAAAAAGCGAAGAATCCGACACCTGAAGACGAACAATGAATGGCGCGTCGCGTCATCCATCCAGCCAGGAACCCTGGCGTAAAGGAGCAACTGTGACCCTGATTTATGGCCACCGCGGTGCCAAAGGCGAAGCACCGGAAAACACCCTGACCAGCTTCCAGGAATGCCTCAAGCACGGCGTGCGCCGTTGCGAACTGGATTTGCACCTGTCCATGGACGGCGAGCTGATGGTCATCCATGACCCGACCCTCAAGCGCACCACCGACCGGCGCGGCAAGGTCGTCGAATACTCAGCCGCCGACCTGGTGAAGATGGACGCACGCAAAGGCGGCCCGGGCTGGGTCAATCCCTGCCCGATCCCACGCCTGGAAGAACTGTTCGAAAAATGCGACTTCGATCACTGGCAACTGGAAGTCAAAAGCGCGTCACGCACCCGCGCGGCAACCACCGTGCTGGCGATCCGGGAAATGGCCCAGCGTTTCGGGCTGATGGACAAGGTCACGGTCACCTCAAGCTCGCGGGAAGTATTGAAAGCTGCGCTGGACCTCACCCCGGACCTGTCCCGCGGACTGGTAGCCGAATACGCCTGGCTCGACCCGTTGAAGGTAGCGGCCAACTATGGCTGTGAGATTCTGGCGTTGAACTGGACGCTGTGCACCCCTGAGCGTCTGGAAAAAGCCCAGCGCCAGGGTTTGCACGTGTCCGTGTGGACCGTCAACGAACCCGCGCTGATGCGCAGGCTCGCCGACTTCGGCGTAGATAGCCTGATTACAGACTTTCCCGGTTTGGCCACTGCCACTCTCGGGAATTACTGAAATCGGTCTCCCCGGCCGGCTCAGGCCACCGGCCGGAGCCGCTCAAAAAAGCCGGTTGATGCCGTCGTAGGCCGCTACCCGATAGGCTTCAGCCATGGTCGGATAGTTGAACGTGGTGTTGACGAAATACTTGAGGGTATTCAGCTCACCCGGCTGGTTCATGATCGCCTGGCCGATGTGCACGATCTCCGACGCCTGGTAGCCGAAGCAATGCACGCCGAGGACTTCCAGGGTCTCGCGGTGGAACAGGATCTTCAGCATGCCCTGCGGCTCGCCGGCGATCTGCGCACGCGCCATGCTCTTGAAGAACGCCTTGCCGACTTCGTAAGGCACCTTGGCCTTGGTCAGTTCGTGCTCGTTCTTGCCGATCGAGCTGATCTCGGGAATGGTATAGATCCCGGTCGGCACGTCGTTGACGTAGCGCCAGCTGCCGTTGTCGACAATGCTGCCAGCGGCCGAACGGCCCTGGTCGTGGGCGGCACTGGCCAGGCTTGGCCAGCCGATCACGTCACCGGCACCGTAGATGTTCGGCACGCAGGTGCGGTAGTTCTCGTCGACTTCGATCTGGCCACGGCTGTTGACCTTGACCCCGATGTTTTCCATGCCCAGCTTGTCGGTGTTGCCGGTACGGCCGTTACACCACAGCAAGGCGTCGGCCTTAATCTTCTTGCCGGATTTGAGGTGCAAGATCACACCGTTGTCCAGGCCTTCGACCCGCTCGTACTCTTCGTTGTGGCGCACAGTGATGTTGTTGTTGCTGAAGTGGTAACTCAACGCCTGGGAAATTTCCGAGTCGAGGAAGCTCAGCAACTGGTCACGGTTATCCACCAGCTCGACCAATACGCCCAGGCCGCTGAAGATCGAGGCGTATTCACAGCCAATCACGCCGGCGCCATAGATGATCAGTTTGCGCGGGGTGTGGCCCAGGCTGAGGATGGTGTCGCTATCGTAGATACGCGGGTGGTGGAAATCGATATCGGCCGGGCGATACGGGCGCGAGCCGGTGGCGATGATGATGTGCTTGGCCACCAGTTTCTCGACCACGCCGTTGGCGCAGACCACTTCGACGGTTTGCTCGTCGGCGAAGCTGCCGGTGCCGAAGAACAGGTCGACGCGGTTACGGGCATAGAAGCCGGTACGCGAGGCAACCTGTTTGGAAATGACTTTTTCAGCGCTCTTGAGCACGTCCGGGAACGAGAACCAGCGCGGCTCACCAATGGCCCGGAACATCGGGTTGGTGTTGAACTGCATGATCTGGCGCACCGAGTGACGCAAGGCCTTGGACGGGATGGTACCCAGGTGGGTGCAGTTACCGCCGACCTGGCGACGGCTATCGACCATCGCCACCTTGCGCCCTGCTTTGGCGGCGTTCATCGCCGCACCTTCTCCAGCAGGGCCGGAACCCAGTACTACCACGTCGTAGTTGTAGACAGCCATGCGTACTCCTCAGAACAGGCCAAGGCGCACGGTTGGGCGCCTGGCTAAATCATGCCGCGGCCAGCGGTCATGAAGGATCAAATAGGCTCAGTGTGTGAGCCGGGGCACAGTCTATAGAAGGCTTAACGCCGCGCACATTAACCCTTGGTCGCGTCGTAGGCCAGTTTTGCCTTTACTACACGGCATTCGTTACGGCTTCACTGCCGTCAGTTGCTCGAATGCCTTGTTGCTCCGTGTGACGAAACCAGCGCCCTCGCGCATCACAAAAAACGCGGCGACCTGGTGTTTTTCGGCGTATTCCCAACCCTGTTCGGGCCCGAGGATCAGCAGCAGCGTCGACAATCCATCGGCCATCAGTGCCGAAGGCTGCAATACCGTCACCGACGCCAGCTGATGGGTGATCGGCGTGCCGGTCCGGGCATCCAGGGTGTGGGAATAACGCCGACCATCCTGCTGGAAATAATTGCGATAGTCACCCGATGTCGACACACCAAAGCCATCCACGGCGATGATTTTTTCGGCCACTTGCTGATCGTCGCGGGGCTCTTCCAGGGCTATGCGCCAGGGCGAGCCGTCGGGTTTGACGCCAGCGGCCTTGAGTTCGCCGGTGGCTTCGGCGAGGTAGCTATGAATGCCAAGCTGGGTGAGTTGCGCGGCAATGCGGTCGACGGCGTAACCGGCGGCGATGCTGTTGAAGTCGACTTCGACGGCCGCGTCCTTGCACAACTGGTTGCCGTCGATGCGCAAATACTGATGGCCGACACGCTGGCGGACCTGCTCGAGGGTGGTGGCGTCCGGGACTTTTATCTCACGGGCCTGAGGGCCGAAGCCCCACAGGTTCATCAGTGGTTCGACCGTCAGGTCAAACGCACCATCGCTGGCCTGGGACAACTGCTCGCCGGTGCGCACCAGGTGCAGGACGGGCTCCGGCATCGGCTGGCAGCTGTGGGCCGGCAGGTCGTTGAAACGTTCGATATCGGAGTCGCTGCGGTAGGTCGACATCTGGCGGTCGACCTCTGCGAGAACGCCTTCTACCTGGCGCTGGACTTCGGCCGGGCCAGGCACCCCTGGCGTGCGCACATACTGGATGGAATAGGTGCTGCCCATGGTCGGGCCACCGAAGCGCTCCAGCGAGTCGCCGCCGCAGCCGGCCAGCGCCGCAAGCCCGGCTAAAACCAAAATATGCCGCACGCCGCCCATAAAACCTTTCACTGTCGGAAATTGAATTAACCTGTAGGCAAGCACCTTTTCAGGACTGGCCATTATGCGGCATGTCGTTTTCTGTTTATTGCTGATGTTTTCGGTCCCGGTGTTGGCGAATGAGGCTGATCGGCTCAAACAAGCCGACTTTCCTGCGCAATCACATCAATTGGTGCTGAAAAACCAGGCCGTCCTGACCTACCTGTGGGCAGATGTGTATGCGGCGGCGCTGTTCGCCCAGGCTGACCTGAGCGCCAAGCAGGCCCTGGATCAGCAAAAGGACCTGCGCCTGGAGCTGTATTACTTTCGCGACATCGACCGCAACGATGTGATCAAGGCCGCCACCGCCACCCTCGAACGCCAGCAAGCGCCCGCCGCCCTCGCGCGCCTCAAGCCGGAACTGGATCAACTGCACCAAAGCTTTCGCGATATCCGCAGTGGTGACCGTTATGCGCTGGATTTTCGGCCTCAGCGTGGCCTGAACCTGGAAATCAACGACACGGTAGTGTTCAGCAGTCGCAATGACGAGCTGGCCAAAGCGTATCTCGGCATCTGGCTGGCACCGAAAGGCTTGTCCGACAGCCTGCGCAACACCCTCCTGAATTAATCCCCGCACCCTGCGGCAATTTGCCAGCTTGCTATCGGTTTTTTGTTGCCTGTGGTGGCTTATACACATATCGTTACAAAACTGTTCAGCGCCAGCTTCGTGCCGAGGCTTCAACAGCAAGGACGGTTGCGACCAGGGATTACTAATAAGATAGCCAAAATGAGTGCATGACATGTCCACTACAACGGGCAAGGGCAAGGCGATCTTTCGCGTTGTCAGCGGTAATTTCCTCGAAATGTTCGACTTCATGGTCTACGGCTTCTACGCCACGGCCATTGCCAAGACCTTTTTCCCCACCGACAGCGCCTTCGCCTCCCTGATGCTGTCCCTGGCAACCTTTGGTGCCGGGTTTCTGATGCGTCCGCTGGGCGCGATTTTCCTCGGTGCCTACATCGACCGTCACGGCCGTAAAAAGGGCCTCGTGATCACCCTGGCGCTGATGGCTGCCGGCACGGTGCTGATTGCCTGTGTCCCCGGATACGCCACCCTGGGCGTTGCGGCGCCCCTGATCGTGCTGTTCGGTCGCCTGCTGCAAGGCTTCTCGGCCGGTGTAGAGCTGGGCGGTGTATCGGTGTACCTGGCGGAAATCGCCACTCCGGGCCGCAAAGGCTTCTTCGTCAGCTGGCAGTCCGCCAGCCAGCAAGCCGCGGTGGTATTCGCCGGCCTGCTGGGTGTGGGCCTGAACCACTGGCTCAGCCCCGAACAAATGGGTGACTGGGGCTGGCGCGTGCCGTTCCTGATTGGTTGCCTGATCGTGCCGGTGATCTTCGTGATTCGTCGTTCCCTGGAAGAAACCCCGGAATTCCAGGCACGCAAACACCGCCCTACCCTGCAGGAAATCGTGCGCTCCATCGGCCAGAACTTCGGCATCGTGATCGCCGGCATGGCGCTGGTGGTGATGACCACCGTGTCGTTCTACCTGATCACCGCCTACACCCCGACCTTCGGCAAGGCCGAACTGCACCTGTCGGACTTCGACGCATTGCTGGTAACGGTGTGCGTGGGCATCTCCAACTTCATCTGGCTGCCGGTGATGGGCGCGGTGTCCGACAAGATCGGCCGTAAACCCCTGCTGCTCGGCGCGACAATTCTGGCGATCCTCACTGCTTATCCGGCGCTGTCCTGGCTGGTGGCCAACCCGAGCTTCAGCCATCTGCTGATCGTGCTGCTCTGGCTGTCGTTCCTGTACGGCTCGTACAACGGTGCGATGGTGGTGGCGCTGACCGAAATCATGCCGGTAGAAGTACGTACCACCGGGTTCTCCCTGGCCTACAGCCTGGCGACGGCGACCTTTGGTGGCTTTACTCCGGCGGCTTGTACCTACCTGATCCACGTGCTGGACAACAAGGCCGCGCCGGGGATCTGGCTCAGCGGTGCGGCGGTGCTCGGGTTGGTCGCCACGTTGATCCTGTTCAAAGGCAACCGTCATGAGCTGCGGACTGCGCAGGCTTCGATAGTCGGCGGCGCTTGATGGATCGCTATCGCAGGCAAGCCAGCTCCCACATTTGAGTGGAATCGCACATCAACATGTGGGAGCTGGCTTGCCTGCGATGAGGCCGGTACAAACAACACAAAACCCACAGACATAAAAAAGCCCCGAACCAGTCGGGGCTTTTTCATTTACTGCTGATGCTTAGCGCGGGAACGCTGGCGGGTTGACCCCGGCCATGTCTTCCATCACGCGAACCACCTGGCAGCTGTAACCGAATTCGTTGTCGTACCAAACGTACAGAACAACGCGGTTATCCTGGGTAATGGTCGCTTCCGCGTCCACCACACCGGCGTGGCGCGAGCCTACGAAGTCGGTGGAAACCACTTCCTGCGAGTTCACGAAGTCGATTTGCTTATGCAGATCGGAGTGCAGCGCCATGTAGCGCAGGTACTCGTTCATCTCTTCACGGGTGGCGGCTTTCTCAAGGTTGAGGTTGAGAATGGCCATCGACACGTTCGGCGTCGGAACACGGATCGCGTTACCGGTCAGCTTGCCGGCCAGCTCAGGCAGGGCCTTGGCAGCAGCGGTGGCAGCACCGGTCTCGGTGATCACCATGTTCAGCGCGGCGCTGCGGCCACGGCGATCGCCCTTGTGGAAGTTGTCGATCAGGTTCTGGTCGTTGGTGTACGAGTGAACCGTTTCAACGTGACCGTTAACGATGCCGAACTTGTCGTTCACCGCTTTCAGCACCGGCACGATGGCGTTGGTGGTGCAGGAAGCAGCCGAGACGATCTTGTCTTGCGCGGTGATTTCACCGTGGTTGATGCCGTGCACGATGTTCTTCAGCTTGCCCTTGCCAGGCGCGGTCAGGACAACGCGGTCGATACCCGGGCAAGCCAGGTGTTGGCCCAGGCCCTCGGCGTCGCGCCACACGCCGGTGTTGTCCACCAGCAGTGCGTCCTTGATGCCGTACTGGGTGTAGTCCACTTCAGCCGGGTTCTTCGCGTAGATCACCTGGATCAGGTTACCGTTGGCGGTGATGGTGTTGTTTTCTTCGTCGATGACGATGGTGCCGTTGAACGGACCGTGTACCGAGTCGCGACGCAAGAGGCTGGCGCGTTTGGTCAGGTCGTTTTCTGCACCTTTACGCACCACGATGGCACGCAGGCGCAGGCCGTCGCCGCCACCGGTTTTTTCGATCAGGATGCGCGCCAGCAGGCGGCCGATACGACCGAAGCCGTACAGCACAACGTCGGTGCCTTTGCGGGCGGCGGCGTTTTGCTGGCCAACCACGTCGGCCATTTCTTCACGCACGAACTGCTCGGCGGTACGGCCAGCGCCTTCCTTGCGGAATTTGTAGGCCAGCTTGCCCAGGTCTACCGAGGCCGCGCCGAGCTTGAGCTCGCTCATGGCTTTAAGCAGAGGGAATGTTTCGTGGACGGAGAGTTCGCTGTCGTCGGCGGAGCGATGGCGAGCAAAGCGATGAGCCTTGAGAATCGCGATGACTGATTGGTTGATCAGGCTGCGGCCATAGATCGAGCTCACCACGTTGTTATTGCGGTAGAGCTGACCGATAAGCGGAATCATCGCTTCAGCGAGTGCTTCACGGTCGATCCATTCACCAAGACACTGGTCGGGCTTCTGAGTCACGGGAACCTTCCACATGTAGGGGCAGAAAAAAGGGGCTACATTATGCCGCCCGACCGCCCTCGGAGCAATGCGCGGCCAGCAACAAAACCCCTTGCAAAAAAATAACGCCGCGCTGGAGCCCAGTAAATACGTGGCTTTCAGGGCACCCCCTTCCGGGCCATTGTGACAAAGTGTCCGTAACCCTCCGAAACATACGCCGATTTCGGCACTACATAATGAGTCAAAAGACGCCTTTGTTTGTCTTAGCCACTACATTTCCTGCAAACAGTAATAGGCTCAGTCAGCAACTGACAGGCGGCACTCCGGGCCGTTACAATTACCGACTTTGTCGCAACGCTTGGAGCTCAACCTTCCGTGCCCGTTCTGCGTCTACCGCTTCTCCCTGCCGCGGCAGGTAAACAGCACTGGGGCAACCTGCCCGGTGCCGCCCTCAGCCTGGCCATCGCCGAGGCTGCCAGCGCTGCCAAGCGCTTTACCCTGCTGCTCACCGCCGACAGCCAAAGTGCCGAGCGGCTGGAACAGGAGCTGAGTTTCTTCGCCCCCGATTTGCCGGTGCTGCATTTCCCGGACTGGGAAACCCTGCCCTACGATCTGTTCTCGCCGCACCAGGACATCATTTCCCAGCGCATCGCCAGCCTGTACCGCTTGCCGGAACTGGCCCACGGCGTGCTGGTGGTGCCGATCACCACGGCCCTGCATCGCCTGGCGCCGACCAAGTTCCTGCTGGGCAGCAGCCTGGTGCTGGATATCGGCCAGAAGCTCGATGTGGAACAGATGCGCACCCGGCTTGAAGCCAGCGGCTATCGTTGCGTCGACACGGTGTACGAGCACGGCGAGTTCGCGGTACGTGGCGCGTTGATCGACTTGTTCCCGATGGGCAGCAAACTGCCATACCGGATCGACCTGTTCGACGACGAAATCGAAACCCTGCGTACCTTCGACCCGGAAAACCAGCGCTCCATCGACAAGGTGGAGTCGGTCAAGCTGCTGCCGGCCCGGGAATTCCCGCTGCAAAAAGATGCGGTCACGCGCTTCAAGGCACGTTTCCGCGAGCGCTTTGACGTGGACTTCCGCCGCTGCCCGATCTTCCAGGACTTGAGCAGCGGGATTACCCCCGCCGGTATCGAGTACTACCTGCCGTTGTTCTTCGACGAAACCTCCACCCTCTTCGATTACCTGCCCCAGGACACCCAGGTGTTCTCGCTGCCGGGCATCGAACAGGCGGCAGAGAACTTCTGGAATGACGTGCGCAACCGTTATGAAGAGCGCCGCGTCGACCCGTCCCGTCCTTTATTGCCACCGGCCGAATTGTTCCTGCCGGTGGAAGACTGCTTCGCCCGCCTGAAAAACTGGCCGCGTGTGGTCGCCAGCCAACAGGACGTGGACGCAGGCGCCGGCCGCGAGCGCTTCCCGGCGCAAGCACTGCCGAACCTGGCGATTGAAGCCAAGGCCAACCAGCCGCTGGAAGCGCTGTCGAACTTTCTCGGTGACTTCCCCGGCCGTGTGCTGTTTACCGCCGAGTCCGCCGGGCGCCGCGAGGTGCTGCTGGAATTGCTGGAGCGCCTGAAGCTGCGGCCGAAAACCGTCGACAGCTGGCCGGACTTTGTCGCGAGCAAGGATCGCCTGGCGATCACCATCGCGCCGCTGGACGAAGGCCTGCTGCTGGACGACCCGGCCCTGGCATTGATTGCCGAAAGCCCGCTGTTTGGTCAGCGGGTGATGCAGCGTCGCCGTCGCGAGAAACGCGCCGACGCCAACAACGACGCGGTGATCAAGAACCTTACCGAACTGCGCGAAGGCGCGCCGGTGGTGCATATCGACCATGGCGTAGGCCGCTACCTGGGCCTGCAAACCCTGGAGATCGACAACCAGGTGGCCGAATTCCTCACCATGGAATACGCCGAGGGCGCCAAGCTCTATGTGCCGGTGGCCAACCTGCACCTGATCGCCCGCTACACCGGCAGCGACGACGCCCTCGCGCCGTTGCACCGCCTGGGCTCCGAGACCTGGCAGAAAGCCAAGCGCAAGGCCGCCGAACAGGTGCGCGACGTGGCTGCCGAACTGCTCGACATCTATGCCCGCCGCGCCGCCCGCGAAGGTTATGCATTTGCCGACCCAAAGGCCGACTACGCCACCTTCAGCGCCGGCTTCGCCTTCGAAGAAACCCCGGACCAGCAAACCACCATCGACGCCGTGCGCGCCGACATGCTGGCGCCCAAGCCAATGGACCGCCTGGTGTGCGGCGACGTGGGCTTCGGCAAGACCGAAGTGGCGATGCGCGCCGCCTTTATTGCGGTGCACGGCGGCCGCCAGGTGGCGATCCTCGTACCGACCACCCTGCTCGCCCAACAGCACTACAACAGCTTCCGCGACCGCTTTGCCGACTGGCCGGTGACCGTGGAAGTGATGAGCCGCTTCAAGTCGGCCAAGGAAGTGAACGCGGCGATTGCCGACCTGGCGGAAGGCAAGATCGACATCGTGATCGGCACTCACAAGCTGCTGTCGGATGATGTGAAGATCAAGAACCTGGGCCTGGTGATCATCGACGAAGAGCACCGCTTCGGTGTCCGTCAGAAGGAACAGCTCAAGGCCCTGCGCAGTGAAGTCGACATCCTGACCCTCACCGCCACGCCGATTCCGCGCACGCTGAACATGGCGGTGTCGGGCATGCGCGACCTGTCGATCATCGCCACGCCGCCGGCGCGCCGGCTGTCGGTGCGCACCTTCGTCATGGAGCAGAACAAAAGCACGGTCAAGGAAGCCCTGTTGCGTGAGTTGCTGCGCGGCGGCCAGGTTTACTACCTGCACAACGATGTAAAAACCATCGAGAAATGCGCCGCCGACCTCGCCGAACTGGTGCCGGAAGCGCGGATCGCCATCGGCCACGGGCAGATGCGTGAACGCGAACTCGAACAGGTGATGAGCGACTTCTACCACAAGCGCTTCAACGTGCTGATCGCCTCGACCATCATCGAGACCGGCATCGACGTGCCAAGCGCCAACACCATCATCATCGAGCGGGCCGACAAGTTCGGCCTGGCGCAGCTGCACCAGTTGCGCGGCCGGGTCGGTCGCAGTCACCACCAGGCGTATGCCTATTTGCTGACGCCGCCGCGCCAGCAGATCACCTCCGACGCCGAGAAGCGCCTGGAAGCGATCGCCAATACCCAGGACCTTGGCGCCGGCTTTGTGCTGGCCACCAACGACCTGGAAATCCGTGGCGCCGGCGAACTGCTGGGCGACGGCCAGAGCGGGCAGATCCAGGCCGTGGGTTTCACCCTGTATATGGAGATGCTCGAGCGCGCGGTGAAAGCCATCCGCAAGGGCGAACAACCGAACCTCGACCAACCGCTGGGTGGCGGCCCGGAAATCAACCTGCGCTTGCCGGCGTTGATCCCCGAAGACTACCTGCCGGACGTGCACGCGCGGCTGATCCTGTACAAACGCATCGCCTCGGCCACCGACGAAGAAGGCCTCAAGGACCTGCAGGTGGAGATGATCGACCGCTTCGGCCTGCTGCCGGAACCGACCAAGAACCTGGTGCGCCTGACCCTGCTGAAATTGCAGGCCGAGCAACTGGGTATCAAGAAGGTTGATGCCGGGCCGCAAGGCGGGCGTATCGAGTTCGAGGCGCAGACGCCGGTGGACCCTCTGGTGCTGATCAAGCTGATTCAGGGCCAACCCAATCGCTACAAGTTCGAAGGGGCTACGCTGTTCAAATTCATGGTGCCGATGGAACGCGCCGAAGAACGCTTTAATACACTGGAGGCGCTGTTTGAGCGCCTTATCCCGAAAACTGCTTGAAGGACGCCCCAATGCGCCTGTTCCGCATTTTGAGCTTGTTGTTGGTGGTCGTTGCCCCTTCGGCGTTTGCCGACAGCCCGTACCTGGTGGAGATGATCCTGGTGCGCCAGAACGCCGAGCCGGTGATCACTAGCCGTGCGGCGCCGGAAAACTGGGACGCCGGCGCGCCACGCCTGCCGGCCGACAAAATGAGCCCGCCGCGGCTGGGCAACATCGTCGAAAAACTCAATGCCGACAATAGCTACACGGTGTTGCTGCATCGCACCTGGGAACAGAACCTCGGTGAGCAGCCGATCAAGCTGGCGATCAGTGACGGCACAGAGCAGTTCGGCCAGTTTCCTATCGAAGGCACCCTGAGCCTGCAACTCGGACGCTTTACCGATATCGATGCAGACTTCTGGGTCAACCAGTTCGACGCCAACGGCAGCGTCATCGCCAGCGAGCACCTCAGCCAGCAAGACGTGCGCACCAAGAACAACCAGCTCAACTACCTGGACGGCGGCCACCTCGCCCTGCTGATCAAAATCACCTCGCTGACCGCCAAGCCGCCCAGCGCGCCACCGCCCGACGTCCAGGACTGATCCAGCACCATGCCCCTGACGTCGTCGTTGACCAAACCCCTGGCCCCTTCGTGGGCCAATCGCTTTAAAGAGCAAAGCCTTGAGCGCGGCCGGCGCTACGCCCTGGAAAACCGCGTGCGTATCGTCGAGTCCGGCGACAGCACCATCATTGCCAGCTGCGAAGGCTCGGGCGGCAATGTCTACCGCCAGACCATCTCCCTGCGCGAATCCGCCAAGGGCACGCTGATCCTGGTGGACAGCCGCTGCACCTGCCCCGTGCACACCAATTGCAAACACATCGCCGCCGTGCTGCTCAAGGTCCAGGAAACCCTGGCCTACCCGGCGGCGGCACAGGATGCCGAGCTGCTGGAGAAACTCCAGGCGGTGCTGGATAACCGCGTGGTGCTGCCGCAAGTGGTGATGGAAGACGTGCAGCCGGTGCCGCGCCTGTGGCTGGCGAGTATCGAGTTCAGCGCCTTCGAACCGCGCAACGGCAAGATGCAGCGTTACATCCAGCATCGCGCGGCGCTGTCCTTCAACTATCTGGGCAACTACGTCAGCGGCCAGAAGAACGCCGACATCATCGTGCGCCAGGAACAGCAGAGCCTGCGGATCAAGCGCCACCCCGAGGTTGAGCAACAGTTTCGCGAACAACTGCGCCTGCTGGGCTTCAAGATTGCCACGCGCCAGAGCAAGGCCTTGCCGGAAAGTGCGGGTGAGCTGTTCGAAATGGTCAATGACAGCGCCTGGCTGACCTTCACGTTGAATGCGTCACCGACCCTGCGCGCCCAAGGCTGGGAATTGCAGATCGATGAGGATTTCGGTTTCGACTTGAGCGCCGTCGACGACTGGTACGCCAGCGTCGACGAAGTGCCGGAACGCGACTGGTTCGACCTGGAGCTGGGGATCATCGTCAACGGCGAACGCCTGAGTTTGCTGCCGATCCTGTTGAACCTGATGCGCTCCCACACCGAGATCCTCAACCCGGAAAAACTCGCCCGGCGGCGCGACGACGAACTGATTCTGGTGAACATCCCCGGCCTGCCCAACGGCCACGGCCCGCTGCAAGTGGCGCTGCCTTACGGCCGGCTGAAACCGGTGCTGGCGACCCTTGGCGAGTTCTACCTGCAAGAGCCCGGCACCACCGCGCTGCGCCTGGCCAAGGCAGACGCCATTCGCCTGAACCCGCTGGAAGACCTGCCACTGCAATGGGAAGGCGGCGAAAAGATCCGCAACTTCGCCCAGCGCCTGCGGGATATCAAGGATTTCAGCTGCGAAGCGCCCGAAGGGTTGAACGCGACGTTGCGCCCTTATCAGTTGGAAGGTTTGAGCTGGATGCAGTCGCTGCGCCAGCTCGATGTCGGCGGGATTCTCGCGGATGACATGGGCCTGGGCAAAACCCTGCAAACCCTGGCGCATATTCTGAGCGAGAAAATCGCCGGGCGCCTGGATCGGCCGTGCATGGTGGTGATGCCCACCAGCCTGATCCCGAACTGGCTCGACGAAGCCGCACACTTCACGCCGCAGCTCAAAGTATTGGCGCTGTATGGCGCAGGGCGTAAGAAACATTTCCCGCAGTTGCAGGACTACGACCTGCTACTGACCACCTACGCCCTGCTGCCCAAGGACATCGAGCAACTGGCCGCCCTGCCCTTGCACGTGCTGATCCTCGATGAAGCGCAGTACATCAAGAACCCCAACAGCAAGGCAGCCCAGGCTGCCCGCGAGCTGAACGCCCGCCAGCGCCTGTGCCTCAGTGGTACACCGCTGGAAAACCACTTGGGCGAGTTGTGGTCGCTGTTCCACTTCCTGTTGCCGGGTTGGCTGGGTGATGTGAAAAGCTTCAACCGCGATTACCGCGTGCCGATTGAAAAGCGCGGCAGCGACGTGCGATTGCAGCACCTCAATGGTCGGATCAAACCGTTCCTGCTGCGCCGTACCAAGGAGCAGGTGGCGACGGAATTGCCGCCCAAGACCGAGATCATCCACTGGGTCGACCTCAACGAAGCCCAGCGCGACGTGTACGAAACCATGCGCCTGGCGATGGACAAGAAAGTCCGCGACGAGATCACCCGCAAGGGCGTGGCCCGCAGCCAGATCATCATCCTCGAAGCGCTGCTCAAATTGCGGCAGGTGTGCTGCGATTTGCGCCTGGTCAATGACGCAACCCTGCCGGCCAAGGGCAGCAGCTCGGGCAAGCTCGACAGCTTGATGGAGATGCTCGAAGAGCTGTTTGCCGAAGGACGCAGGATTCTGCTGTTTTCCCAGTTCACCTCGATGCTGAGCCTGATAGAGGCCGAGCTGAAGAAGCGTGGTGTGGCCTACGCGCTGCTGACCGGGCAAACCCGGGATCGGCGTACACCAGTGAAGGACTTCCAGAGCGGCAAGCTGCAGATTTTTCTGATCAGCCTGAAGGCCGGCGGCGTCGGGCTCAACCTGACGGAAGCGGACACGGTGATTCACTATGACCCGTGGTGGAACCCGGCGACGGAAAACCAGGCGACCGACCGTGCGTATCGCATTGGCCAGGAGAAGCCGGTATTCGTCTACAAGATGATTGCCCGGGGCACGGTGGAAGAGAAAATCCAGCATTTGCAGAAGGAAAAGTCTGATCTGGCGGCGGGCGTTCTGGATGGGCGCACGACAGGGGATTGGAAGCTGGGGAATGAGGATATCGAGGCGTTGTTTGCGCCGTTGCCTCACAAGCAAGAGAAGCGCTGACTTTAAGACCGCCATCGCGGGCAAGCCCGCTCCCACATTTGGAATGCATTTCCCTGTGGGAGCTGGCTTGCCTGCGATGGACGCGACACGGTCTTAATCAATCAATTGAGCATCCCGCAGGGCACCCAACGCAGCCAGCCAACGCGGATCCTGCTTGTACTCGGTCGACGCCACCGCCTGGCCACGCATCCGCGCGATACGCGCCGGCGGCGTGACTTTCATGCGCTGGGCGGCACTCAGGGCCAACTCGGCGGCGGCGCGGTCGTTACACACCAGGCCCATGTCGCAGCCAGCCGTCAGCGCGGCTTCGATACGGCTGGCGGCATCACCGACCACATGGGCGCCGGCCATCGACAGGTCATCACTGAAAATCACCCCGTCGAACTGCAACTCACCGCGCAGGATGTCCTGCAGCCAGCGCCGAGAGAAGCCGGCGGGTTGCGCGTCGACCTGTGGATAAATCACGTGGGCGGGCATAACGGCCGCCAACTGCTTGCTCAATCGTGCGAAAGGCACCAGGTCATTGGCACGAATCTGTTCCAGGCTGCGTTCATCATTGGGAATCGCGACGTGGGAATCGGCCTCAGCCCAGCCGTGACCAGGGAAGTGCTTGCCGGTGGCCGCCATGCCCGCGCTGTTCATGCCACGGATAAAGGCACCAGCGAGCAAAGCGGCACGTTCAGGATCGCCTTCGAACGCGCGAGTGCCCACGACGGCGCTGCGCCGGTAATCAAGGTCCAGTACCGGGGCGAAGCTCAGGTCTAGCCCGACCGCCAGCACTTCGGTGGCCATGATCCAGCCACACTGCTCGGCCAGCTGTTCAGCATTCGGGTTGTCGGCCAAGGCACGCATCGCCGGCAGCCGCACAAATCCCTGGCGCAAGCGCTGCACCCGGCCGCCTTCCTGGTCGACCGCCAGCAGCAGGTCCGGGCGCACCGCACGAATCGCGGCGCTCAACTCACGCACCTGCTGCGGGTGCTCGATATTGCGCGCAAAAATGATCAGGCCACCCACCTCGGGCTGGCGCAACAAGTGACGATCTTCAGCCGTCAGCCAGGTACCGGCGACGTCCACCATCAATGAGCCTTGCAGGGCTTGGGTCATAAAGCTTCCTTAAATAACGCACGCAGCCCGAAGCCTCCGCGAGATCGCATCGCCAGGATTGAACCTGGAGACGGACGCTCAGCGAGCGCAACGGGCTGTGGGTAAATAGCTGAAATCGGCATGGGCGGCTAGCTTAGCGGATGCAAGCGGCCGCGCACACCCGGGCGGGTCAAACCTTGGCCGGAGCCGGCACCGACTTGCTGCGGGGGCGCAACTGGGCAGCCGCCATGGCCTGGTCGGTGACGCCGCTTTCGGCACGCATGCCGGCGGCAAGAAACGGCACCATCAGGCGCATGACCTGCTCGATGGATGTATTGACGCCAAAGTCGGTCTCGGCAATCGCACGCAGGGCCTTGATCCCGGACATGCTGAACGCCGCGGCGCCGAGCATGAAGTGCACGCGCCAGAATAGTTCGATCGGCGGAATACGCGGTGCGGCTTCGTTGACCAGCAACATATAGCGACGGAACACCTTGCCGTACATGTCTTCCAGGTAGCGCCGCAGGTGACCCTGGCTCTGGCTGAACGCCAGGCCCAACAGGCGCATGAAGATCGACAGGTCATTGCCACTGCGAGGCTGGACTACCAGCGCTTGCTCGACGAGGATTTCCAGCAGGTCTTCCAGGCTCGGCTTGTTTTCAGGCTTGGCCTGGCGGCGCTCCAGCTCACGGTCGAGGCTGATGCAGAAAGGCCCCAGGAACCGTGAGAACACGGCCTGGATCAGCGCTTTCTTGGAGCCGAAATGATAATTCACTGCCGCCAGGTTGACCCCGGCCTTGCTGGTAATCAGCCGCAATGAAGTTTCAGCAAATCCTTTTTCCGCGAACAACTGCTCGGCAGCATCGAGAATGCGTTCAACGGTTTCCGACTGGGCCATGGCTACTCCGCCTGACAAACACTTGTTTGAAACATACGTTTCAAGCTATGTCTTGTCAAGCCTGCAGGTCGGTTTGCGGCCGGTCGGTCAGTTAATTCATGGCCATTTAATCACATTCGCTGAGGTCTGTAGGCAGCGCTATCTCCAGCCTGTAGGACAGGTGATAAATGACCGTCCAGCGGAGTGACTGAAAACGGTGATTGCCAAGCGCAGTCCACTGTATATAATCCCAGTCACTGTATAAAAAGACAGAGCGATCAACATGCTAAAACTGACGCCACGCCAAGCTGAGATTCTGGCTTTTATCAAGCGCTGCCTCGATGACAACGGCTACCCGCCGACCCGGGCGGAAATTGCGCTGGAACTGGGATTCAAGTCGCCCAACGCCGCTGAAGAACACCTCAAGGCCCTCGCCCGCAAAGGCGCGATCGAGATGACCCCGGGTGCTTCGCGCGGCATTCGTATCCCTGGCTTCGAAGCCAAGGCCGACGAGTCGACACTGCCGATCATCGGCCGGGTCGCAGCCGGTGCGCCGATCCTGGCACAACAGCACGTCGAGGAATCCTGCAATATCAACCCGACCTTCTTCCATCCTCGTGCCGACTATCTGCTACGGGTCCATGGCATGAGCATGAAGGACGTGGGCATTTTCGACGGCGACCTGCTGGCCGTCCACACCACACGTGAAGCCCGCAACGGCCAGATCGTCGTCGCCCGTATAGGTGATGAAGTGACGGTCAAACGCTTCAAGCGCGAAGGCAGCAAGGTCTGGCTACTGGCCGAGAACCCTGAGTTCGCGCCGATTGAAGTGAACCTGAAGGATCAGGACCTGGTGATTGAAGGCTTGAGCGTCGGCGTTATTCGCCGCTAACGGAGGCATCATGCAGTTCCTACAGACCCCACAACACACCCAGCTTTCGCTGTTTGAGGCCTTCATGGCCCAGCCCCTTGCGCCCATCCTCAAGGAAACGGTCGAAGCGCCCTGGAGCGCCGAACCCGAAGCGTTCAGTGAACTGTCGTTGCGCGGGGCTGCCGGGAGCTGCCTGAGCCTGCTGGCGCCGATTCTGCGCGAGTTGAGCGAGGAGCAGGACGCACGCTGGCTAACGCTGATCGCCCCGCCATCCAGCCTGACCCAGGCTTGGCTACGGGACGCCGGACTGAATCGCGAACGCATCCTGTTGCTGCAACCCCGCGGCGCTCAGAGCGCCCAGCAGTTGACCTGTGAAGCCTTGCGCCTGGGCCGTAGCCATACGGTGGTCAGCTGGCTGAACCCGCTGAGTACAGCGGCCAGGCAGCAACTGATCAGCGCCGCACGCACAGGCGATGCACAGAGTTTGAACATTCGGTTGGGATAAAACGATGTGCGGGCGACTGGCTGCTGCCAGGGTCCGCGATGACACGAGGCTTCTTCAGGATTGAGAAGCCGATCTGCATAATTGAAACTTACAAAAAAGCCGACAGACGGACTCAGTGAAGAATCCGTGGGCCGTCTTCCTTCTCCGGCTCGCCTTCAGCCAGGCGCCCCGCCATCTGCACACCTACGCTCAACATGGCTTTTGCCACTTCCACGTGCTGGCCTTGCAGGAACGCTTTTGCGTCCTCGGAAAAATCCAAAATAACCAGAGAACCCTCGTCCTCAGCCCGGCGCAGCTCGATTCGGCCGTCGGGCAGTTCAACAATTTCCAGAAAGGACGTTGGCATAAAAGTCTGTTCTCCACGAAAGGCCGGCATTATATCAGTGTTGTGACGAGCGGGCTTGCCCACGTTGGGCGGTGCAGCAGCCCTCCGACAGCTGACATTGCCAGACCGGAAAAGCCTTGGGGCCGCTTCGCAGCCCAGCGGGAGCAAGCTCCCTCGCCACAAAAGCGCTAGCTGCCAGTGAGAGACTTAAATAGCCCTCAGCACTCGTTCAACCCATCCCGAAACCGAATGGCCAGCTTCTTCAGCTCCTGCCGCCAGCTTTCCAGCTCTTCCCGGCTCAACGGCTCAGGGCCTTCTTCATCCAGGCTCACGGCCACGATCAGCGGCTGCGTCACATCACCCTTGGGCGTGTGTTTCACCCGTGGCGGCTGAAACATTTCGGCGTGGGCTACCAGCAACCGCGCCAGCCAACTGTCCGGGCTCTGCGCCATCTCGACCAACTCGGCCAACTCCGGGATGGCCATGGATTCCAGCACATCCCGGTTGATGATCATCTCGGCACGCGGCGAACCGGCCTGAGGCAAACGATAGAACCCGGCGATCTCATGGCACAAGCCAAGCAAGGCGCCATACAGGTGGAACAGCGCGGCTTCACGCCCGGCCTGTACCAGCGCGATAGCGTTCATCTCCTTTCCTTCCTCGGCACGGCCAAGGGCTTCCAGGGACAAACCCGCGAAGTAAATTTTCTGGTTGGTGCGGGTATAGAGTTCGTTGGCCATGAAGGCAGTCTCCACAACGAATAAGGCGTGATGCTGGCTGTGCAGGAGCGAGCTTGCTCGCGAAGACCTAAAGGATAACGCGTTTAGCCAGAATGCCCGCGTTATCGTTAACGACCTTCGCGATCAAGCTCGCTCCTACAGCCTGGGTCAAGCGCCCTGGCGCTTGTCCTCGACCTTCCACTTGCCACCGTCGTAGAACGCTTTCCAGCCGGTAGGCTTGCCTTCAACCTCGGTTTGCACGTACTGCTCCTTGGTCTTGCGGCTGTAGCGGATCACGGCCGGGCGACCGTCCGGGTCCTTCTTCGGCGCTTCGCAGAGGAAGTGGTACTTCGGATCGATCTCGTCTTTATGGGGCACGATCTCCATCACCAGCGGGGCACGAGTCTCGCGGTTTTTCGGGAACTGGCTGGCAGCCAGGAACAGCCCCGACGCGCCGTCACGCAGGATGTAGGTGTCGTTGACCTTCTCGCACTTGAGTTCAGGCATCTTCACCGGGTCCATCTTCGGCGGCGCCGCATCACCGCTTTTCAGCAGTTTGCGGGTGTTCTTGCAGGTCGGGTTGGTGCAACCGAAGAACTTGCCGAAACGGCCGGTCTTGAGCTGCATCTCGCTCCCGCACTTGTCGCATTCCAGGCTCGGACCTTCGTAGCCCTTGATGCGGTAAGTGCCCTCTTCGATCTCGTAGCCGTTGCAATCCGGGTTGTTACCGCAGATGTGCAGCTTGTGCTTCTCGTCGAGCAGGTAGGCATCCATCGCCGTGCTGCAGATCGGGCAACGGTGCTTGCCACGCAGTACCAGCGACTCGGATTCACCCTCGTCATCGGCAGCGATTTCATCGCCCGGCACCAGGTTGACGGTGGCCTTGCAGCGCTCTTTCGGCGGCAGGCTGTAACCCGAGCAACCGAGGAATACGCCGGTGGATGCCGTACGAATCTGCATCGGGCGGCCGCAAGTGAGACACGGAATGTCCGTCATCACCGGCTGGTTGGCACGCATGCCGTTCTCGGCGCTTTCAGCTACTTCAAGTTTCTTCTTGAAGTCGCCGTAGAACTCGTCGAGCACGTTTTTCCAGTCGCGTTCGCCCTGGGCCACGTCATCGAGGTTCTCTTCCATGCCGGCGGTGAAGCCGTAGTCCATCAGGTTGGAGAAGCTCTCGGACAGGCGCTCGGTGACGATGTCGCCCATCTTCTCCGAGTAGAAGCGACGGTTGTGCAGCGCCACGTAGCCGCGGTCCTGGATGGTGGAAATGATCGCCGCATAGGTCGAAGGACGACCGATGCCACGTTTTTCCATCTCTTTTACCAGGCTGGCTTCCGAATAACGCGCCGGCGGCTTGGTGAAGTGCTGGGACGGGTCGAGCTTGATCAGCTTCAACACATCGCCCTGGGCCATGTCCGGCAGAACGTCGTCGTCGCCCGGCTTGGCGATTTGCGGCATCACGCGGGTGTAACCGTCGAACTTGAGGATACGGCCCTTGGCGCGCAGCTCGAAGTCACCGGCACCCACGCTGACGGTGGTAGACAGGTATTGCGCCGGCAGCATCTGGCAAGCCAGGAACTGGCGCCAGATCAGCTCGTAGAGGCGCTCAGCGTCGCGCTCCATGCCGCTCAGCTTGCTTGGCTCGGTGTTGGCGTCGGAGGGACGAATCGCTTCGTGAGCCTCTTGTGCGCCTTCCTTGCTGCTATAGACGTTCGGCTTCTCCGGCAGGTACTTCTTGCCGAACTCGCTTTCAATATAAGTGCGCGCCATCGCCACCGCGTCTTGCGACAGGTTGGTGGAGTCGGTACGCATATACGTGATGTAGCCCGCTTCATACAGACGCTGGGCCATCATCATGGTCTTCTTCACCCCGAAGCCCAGGCGGTTGCTCGCGGCCTGTTGCAGGGTGGAAGTGATGAACGGCGCCGACGGCTTGCTGCTGGTGGGCTTGTCTTCACGCTTGACGATGCTGTAGCTGGAAGCCTTGAGCTTCTCCAGCGCAGCCATGGCCTGGGCTTCGTTGAGCGGCTTGAAGGCCTCGCCTTTCTCGCGGGCCACTTCAAAGCGCACGTTGTTGCCCTTGGCAGTGCCCAGATCAGCGTGCACTTCCCAGTATTCTTCGGGGTTGAACGCACGAATCTCGCGCTCACGTTCCACGACCAGTTTTACCGCAACCGACTGCACACGGCCGGCGGACAGGCCACGGGCGATCTTCGCCCACAGCAGCGGCGAGACCATGTAGCCCACGACGCGGTCGAGGAAGCGACGGGCCTGCTGGGCATTGACGCGGTCAATGTCCAGTTCGCCCGGCTTGGAGAAGGCTTCCTGAATCGCCTTCTTGGTAATTTCGTTGAACACCACGCGCTTGTAGCGGCTGTCGTCACCACCGATGGCTTCCCGCAGGTGCCAGGCAATAGCCTCCCCTTCGCGGTCCAAGTCGGTTGCGAGATAGATGGTGTCGGCATCTTTGGCGAGCCGGCGCAGCTCTTCGATGACCTTTTCCTTGCCCGGGAGGATCTCGTACTTGGCTTTCCAGCCATGATCGGGATCGACACCCATGCGCGAGACCAGCTGCTTGCGCGCTTTCTCTTTAGGCGTGAGCACCGGACCTTCGCCCGCAGCCGCCTTGCCGCGCTTGGCGGCAGGCTCCTTGCTGGCGCTAGCCGAACCGCTGGTGGGCAGGTCTCGGATATGGCCGATACTCGACTTCACCACGTACTCGTTACCCAAGTACTTGTTGATGGTCTTGGCCTTAGCCGGGGATTCCACAATGACCAGCGATTTGCCCATGGATCGGAAAATTCCTGAATTCGAGAAGTGAAAGGCGGTTGGCGCCTGACGCGGCAACGCTATATATAGTGGCAACAAGGTGAGGTCAAGCGCAGCATTCTGCGCGGCCTGCCTTTATTGCGCGGAAAAAAGGCTGGGTTCGACCTGGATCAAAGCAAAGCGCGGGACCTGTTCGCCGTCAACTTCGACGGTCTCCAGGAACATGCTCAAGGGACGCACCCAAAAGCCGTAATCGCCATACAGTGCTTGGTAAAACACCACTTCCTCTTCGGTCTCGGAATGCCGCGCCACATTAAAAACGCGGTACTTCGGACCTTTATAATGCTGGTAGAGCCCTGGTTCGACTTTCATGCTCTGGCCCTCTTACAAAATTTGTTAAAAAAAAATATAAAAAATTCCAAAAAACAAAAACCGGGGCACTGGGCCCCGGCTTCCGTCAACGAAACGTTTAGATACGTTCGAAGACGGTGGAGATGCCTTGGCCGAGACCAATGCACATGGTTGCAACACCCAGGTTGCCGCCATTTTGCTTCATCACGTTAAGCAACGTGCCGGAGATACGTGCACCGGAACACCCGAACGGGTGACCCAAGGCAATCGCGCCGCCGTGCAGGTTAACCTTCTCGTTCATCTTGTCGAGCACTTTCAAATCTTTCAGCACTGGCAGGGCCTGTGCGGCGAAAGCTTCGTTGAGCTCGAAGAAGTCGATGTCGGAGATGCTCAGGCCTGCGCGCTTCAATGCTTTTTGTGTGGCCGGTACTGGACCATAGCCCATGATTGCCGGGTCCACACCTGCGACCGCCATCGAACGAATCACCGCCATCGGCTGGATGCCCAGGTCCTGGGCACGCTGGGCCGACATCACGATCATGCACGAAGCACCGTCGGTGATCTGCGACGAAGTACCCGCTGTCACGGTGCCGCCCTTTGGATTGAAGGCAGGCTTCAGGGCCGCCAGGCTTTCCAGGGTGGTGTCCGGACGAATGGTTTCGTCGTAGTCGAACAGTTTCAGGAAACCGTTCTCGTCGTAGCCGTTCATCGGGATGATTTCATCCTTGAACTTGCCTTCCAGCGTCGCCTTGTGGGCGAGCTGGTGGGAGCGCAGGCCGAATGCATCCTGGGCTTCGCGGGTGATGCCGTGCATTTTGCCGAGCATTTCTGCGGTCAGGCCCATCATGCCCGAGGCTTTCGCCGCGTACAGGGACATGTGCGGGTTCGGATCCACACCGTGCATCATGCTGACGTGGCCCATGTGCTCCACGCCGCCGACCACGAACACATCACCGTTGCCGGTCATGATCGCTTGTGCAGCAGTGTGCAGTGCGCTCATGGACGAGCCACACAGGCGGCTGACGGTCTGGCCGGCAGCAGTGTGCGGGATCTGCGTCATCAAGGAAGCCATGCGGGCGATGTTCCAGCCCTGCTCCAGGGTCTGGTTGACGCAGCCCCAGATCACGTCTTCGACTTCGTTAGGGTCGACCTTGACGTTGCGCTCCAGCAATTTGCTGATCAGGTGCGCCGACATGTCTTCAGCGCGGGTGTTGCGGTGCATGCCGCCCTTGGAGCGGCCCATCGGAGTACGACCGAAGTCGACAATCACGACGTCTCTTGGATTCAAGCTCATAAATATTCTCGCTCAAGTGTCTGGGGCGCTTAACCGAAGAAGCTCTGGCCGTTCTTGGCCATCTCACGCAGCTTCGCAGTCGGGTGGTACAGCGGGCCCAGATCAGCGTATTGATCAGCCAGGGCAACGAACTCGGCCACACCGATGGAATCGATGTAACGCAGCGCACCACCACGGAATGGAGGGAAACCGATACCGTAGACCAGGCCCATGTCGGCCTCGGCTGCGGTTTCAACGATGCCGTCTTCCAGGCAGCGCACGGTTTCCAGACACAGGGCGATCATCATCCAGTTGACGATGTCCTCGTCGGACACTTCACGCTGTTCGTAGATGACCGGCGCGAGCACTTCGTGAACCGAAGGATCGGCCACTTTCTTCTGCTTGCCTTTCTTGTCGGTCTCGTAGGCGTAGAAGCCCTTGCCGTTCTTCTGGCCCAGGCGCTTGGCCTCGTACAGTGCGTCGATCGCCGAGCGGCGGTCGTCTTTCATGCGATCCGGGAAGCCTTCAGCCATTACGTCGCGACCGTGGTGACCGGTGTCGATGCCGACCACGTCCATCAGGTACGCCGGGCCCATTGGCCAGCCGAATTTTTCCATGACCTTGTCGATGCGCACGAAGTCCACACCAGCACTGACCAGCTTGGCGAAACCGCCGAAGTACGGGAACAGTACGCGGTTGACCAGGAAGCCCGGGCAGTCGTTGACCACGATCGGGTTCTTGCCCATTTTCTTGGCGTAGGCAACGGTGGTGGCGACTGCCAGCTCGCTGGACTTCTCGCCACGGATCACTTCCACCAGCGGCATCATGTGCACCGGGTTGAAGAAGTGCATGCCGACGAAGTTTTCCGGGCGCTTGAGGGCCTTGGCCAGCAAGGTGATGGAAATGGTCGAGGTGTTGGAAGCCAGGATAGTGTCTTCCTTAACCTGGGCTTCAACTTCAGCCAGTACCGCCTGCTTGACCTTCGGGTTCTCGACAACCGCTTCGACCACCAGGTCGACGTGGCCGAAATCGCCGTAGGACAGCGTAGGACGAATGCCGTTAAGCACTTCAGCCATTTTCGCTGCAGTCATGCGGCCTTTATCAACGCGGCCCACCAGCAGTTTCGCGGCTTCTGCCAGACCCTGCTCGATGCCGTGCTCGTTGATGTCCTTCATCAGGATCGGCGTGCCTTTGGACGCCGACTGATAGGCAATACCGCCGCCCATGATACCGGCGCCGAGTACGGCAGCCTGTTTCACGTCGCGGGCGATTTCGTCGTAGGCCTTGGCCTTTTTCTTCAGTTCCTGATCGTTCAGGAACAGACCGATCAAGCTCTGCGCGGCAGAGGTCTTGGCCAGTTTGACGAAGCCGGCAGCTTCGATTTCCAGGGCTTTGTCGCGACCGAAGTTCGCGGCCTTCTGGATGGTCTTGATCGCTTCAACCGGCGCCGGGTAGTTCGGGCCGGCCTGGCCTGCCACGAAACCTTTGGCGGTTTCGAACGACATCATTTGTTCGATGGCGTTGAGCTTGAGTTTTTCGAGTTTTGGCTGACGCTTGGCCTTGTAGTCAAATTCACCGCTGATGGCGCCCTTGATCAGGTTCAGTGCGGCTTCTGCCAGCTTGTCGGGAGCAACCACGGCATCCACGGCGCCGACTTTCAGCGCGTCTTCAGCACGATTTTCCTTGCCGGCGGCAATCCACTCGATGGCGTTGTCGGCACCGATGATGCGCGGCAGGCGCACGGTACCGCCGAAGCCTGGGTAGATGCCCAGCTTGACTTCCGGCAGGCCGATTTTCGCGGTGGCCGACATCACGCGGAAGTCGGCGGCCAGGCACATTTCCAGACCGCCGCCCAGGGCGATGCCATTGATCGCGGCAACGGTAGGCACGTTGAGGTCTTCGAAATCGCTGAAAATCTTGTTGGCTTCGAGGTTGCCAGCCACAAGCTCGGCATCGGGCAGCTTGAAGTTGTCGACGAATTCGGTGATGTCAGCGCCGACGATGAACACGTCCTTGCCGCTGGAGACGATCACGCCCTTGACCGATGCATCTGCTTTGATGGTGTCTACGGCCTGACGCAATTCATTCAGGGTTAGACGGTTGAACTTGTTGACGGACTCACCCTTGAGGTCGAATTTCAATTCGACGATGCCACTTTCAAGAGCCTTAACCGTGATGGCTTTACCTTCGTAAATCATCAACTGATCTCCACGATATGGAAGCTGAACAGTACACGTCGGACGCAGGATTCAGCGTAGGCACTGACGTTACCGTCGATGCTAACGCCAATTTGCCAGGCACACCCGCCAACGCGATAGTCGGGATTCTGTACGAACGGTCTGAAAGACAAACGCTCAATTCATACGCCCGTTTGATTTGGGTACGTCACCTTCAGCCAAATCCGAAGAATTGTCAATCGCTCGAAAGGGCAGCAAAAACGCGACTTTTCAGTCATTTCAGAACCCGGGGCAGCCGGCATCGCCTCGCCAATGTTTAATCATTCACGAAATCAATAATAAGAAATTTGATTTAAAGGGCTGTACAGAACCGAATATGCGGCTAGGCTAGCGGCACGTTTAACGAATTACCGGCCTGCCTGGCCAACTCCAGCCCGATGATGCTTTCGGGCTTTTTAATGCCCGCAGAAAACTCAGGCCAGCGCCTTGAGCACCGCATCAATGTCCTGCAACACGCTCAACTCGCCCTTTTCGCCCCAGTACAGGGTGATCATTTGCTTGTCGGCTTCGACTTTGTAGACGTTCGCCGGCAGCGTCGCAAAATGTGGCAACAACTTTTCATCGACGCAGCTTTCCTGCCACTGATTGACCCAAACCCCCGGTTCCAACTGCCAATAACTCCAGGTGACCAGTTTGGTGCCGCGCCGTGGCCGGTGATATTGGGCACACGGGCTGGGCGGCTCGTGCTTGAGCCAGTGCGGCCAGTCCTGGGGCGTCAGTTGCATGGCCAAACCGATGCGTCGCGCCTCCATGCGCAGGGCCATGCGCCCGCTCGAATGGCGCGACGGACGCAACCACGCCAGAGGGCTTAAAACCAGCGCAAGGATTGACACCACTATCCAGACCGTCATATGTGTACTCCCGAATTTCTTGATGAGCGGATTTGACCTGACGCAACCCCATCCGCTTGAAACCAGCCATACTGAACTTATCGCTTTCCTTTGGAGGAACTCCTCATGCCCTACGAACATATTCTGGTCGCCGTGGACCTGACCGAAGAATGCGACCCCGTGATCAAGCGGGCCGTAGGCCTTGCAGGTGACTCGGTGAAACTGTCCCTGGTGCATATCGTCGAGCCGATGGCCATGGCCTTTGGCGGCGACGTGCCGATGGACCTGTCCCAACTGCAACAGCAGCAGTTCGACCAGGCCAAGGAACGCCTTGATCGCCTGATCAACAAGTATCCCGCCCTGAAAAAAGACCAGAGCCACCTGACCTACGGCCAGCCGCGCCAGGAAATCCACCACCTGGCCAAGGAGCAAGGTTGCGACCTGATCGTGGTCGGCAGCCATGGCCGCCACGGCCTGGCCTTGCTGCTGGGATCTACAGCCAATGACGTGCTGCACGGCGCACCTTGCGATGTGCTGGCAGTGAAACTGGTAAAGAGCTCGTAAGACCAAAGGCGATCTAATGTGGGAGCAAGCCCGCTCCCACATTTGAACTGTATTTCATATAAAAAAACCGGTGCTCATATAAATGAGCGCCGGTTTTTTATTGCGCTTGAATCACTCAGGCATCCAGCTCGGCCCAGCGTTCAACCAGTGCTTCCAGCTCGCTGTTCAACTGCTCAAGGGAGGCAATCACCTTGGCGGTTTCTGCAGCAGGACGCATATAGAAACCCGCGTCAGCCATTTCGGCTTCCACGGCAGCGATCTGCTGTTCCTTGGCGTCGATATCACCCGGCAGTGCTTCCAGCTCACGCTGGAGCTTGTAGCTGAGCTTCTTCTTCGCAGCAGGCGCTTCCTGGGCTGGAGCTGGCTCGGCAGCCACCGGGGCAACCACGGCCGAGGTCAGGTCAGCCTTGCCGGATTTGCTCTCGGTCACGCCCAGCAGGCGCGGCGAGCCGCCCTGGCGCAGCCAGTCCTGGTAACCACCGACGTATTCGCGAACCTTGCCTTCACCTTCGAAGACCAGGGTGCTGGTGACCACGTTGTCGAGGAATGCCCGGTCGTGGCTGACCATCAGCACAGTGCCGTTGAAGGTCAGCAAGACCTCTTCCAGCAGCTCGAGGGTTTCAACGTCGAGGTCGTTGGTCGGTTCGTCGAGCACCAGCAGGTTGGCCGGTTTGCTGAACAGCTTGGCCAGCAGCAGGCGCGCACGCTCACCACCAGACAAGGCTTTAACCGGCGTACGTGCACGCTGCGGGCTGAACAGGAAGTCGCCCAGGTAGCTCAGCACGTGGCGGCTCTGGCCGTCGATGTCGATAAAGTCGCGACCTTCGGCGACGTTGTCGATCACGGTTTTTTCCAGGTCCAACTGGTGGCGCAACTGGTCGAAGTAGGCCACGTCGATGCGCGTGCCCTCTTCCACTTTACCGCTGGTGGGTTGCAGGCCGTTGAGCATCAGCTTGAGCAAGGTGGTCTTGCCGGTACCGTTGGCACCGAGCAGGCCGATACGGTCGCCGCGCTGCAGGACCATGGAGAAGTCCTTGATCAGGAACGGGCCGTCCGGGTGATGGAAGCTGACGTTTTCCAGCACCATCACTTGCTTGCCCGACTTGTCGGCGGTATCCAGCTGGATATTGGCCTTGCCGGTGCGTTCGCGACGCTCGCCGCGCTCAACGCGCAGGGCTTTCAGGGCGCGTACGCGGCCTTCGTTACGGGTGCGGCGGGCCTTGATGCCCTGGCGGATCCAGACTTCTTCCTGGGCCAGCTTTTTGTCGAACAGGGCGTTGGCGGTTTCCTCGGCGGACAGCGCGGCTTCCTTGTGCACCAGGAAGCTCGCGTAGTCGCCGTTCCAGTCGATCAGGCCACCGCGGTCCAGTTCGAGGATGCGGGTTGCCAGGTTCTGCAAGAAGGAACGGTCGTGCGTGATGAACAGCACGGCGCCCTGGAAATCCTTGAGGGCTTCTTCCAGCCAGGCGATTGCACCGATGTCCAGGTGGTTGGTCGGTTCGTCGAGCAGCAGCAGGTCCGGCTCGGACACCAGGGCCTGGGCCAGCAGGACACGGCGACGCCAGCCACCGGACAATTCGGCGAGGGTCTTGTCGGCCGGCAACTGCAGGCGGCTCAGGGTGCTGTCGACCAGTTGCTGCAAGCGCCAGCCGTCACGGGCTTCGAGGTCTTGCTGGACGTGCATCAGCTTGTCCAGGTCGGCTTCGGTGACGCAGTTCTGCGCCAGGTGATGGTATTCGGCAAGCAGTGCGCCTACGCCATCGAGGCCTTCGGCTACCACGTCGAACACTGTCCGTCCGTCGGCCACCGGCAATTCTTGCGGCAATTCGCCGATCTTGAGGCCCGGGGCGCGCCACACAGAGCCTTCATCGGACTTCTGGTCGCCTTTAACCAGCTTCATCATGCTGGACTTGCCGGTGCCGTTGCGGCCGATGATGCACACCCGCTCACCACGGGCGATCTGCCAGGACACCTTGTCCAACAACGGCATAGCGCCGAAAGCAAGGGACACATCGCTGAATTTGAGCAGGGTCATACGCTTCTCCAAAAACTGGGCGCGCATTCTACCTGACTTAGGGCTCGAGGCGGCCGGCATTTTCGCCGTTGACACGTTCTGTCGGACATTTCAGATGAACTTGAATGAAGCGACCGGCAAAGCTTTCACCGGTTGCGGCCAAAAGGCTAAGCTAGGGGCAATCAGTGTCGGCGACGTCGGCACTAGTCCAGTTTCCTCTGCACGGACGTCTCATGCGCAGTCGCCTTTTCAGCTTTTTATCTTGTCTGCTTCTTTCTGCCACCGCCGTTCAATCCGCCCAGGCCGTGGACCTCACCACCCAACGTAAATATTACGATGAAGCCAAACGAGCCCTCGCCAAAGGCGACAGCGGCCCGTATTTCCAATACAGCCAGGCCCTGGCCGACTACCCGTTGACGCCGTACCTGGCCTACGACGAACTGACCGCACGCCTGAAAACCGCCAGCAATGAGGAAATCGAACAATTCCTCGCCAAGAACGGCGACCTGCCCCAGGCCAACTGGATGAAACTGCGCTGGTTGCGCTGGCTGGCCGACCGTGGCGATTGGCAAACCTTTGAAAAGTACTACGACCCAAAACTCAATTTCGTCGAACTGGACTGCCTCCACGGCCAATTCCAGCTGACCCATAACCAAAAAGCCGAAGGCTACAAAACCACCGAGAAGCTGTGGCTGACCGGTAAATCCCAGCCTGCCGCCTGTGATGCAACCTTTGGCCAGTGGGCCGCTGACGGCCAACTGACCGAACAGAAAATCTGGGACCGCGCCAAGCTGGCCACCGAAGCGCGCAATTACCCGCTGGCCAACAGCCTGGTAAAAACCTTGCCGACCCTTGGCGCCCAAGGCCGCCTGATGGTGGACGTGGCGCAGAAGCCCGACATGCTCAGCGACCCGTCGCGCTTCCTGCCGGCCAACGAGGCCATGTCCGACGCCGTCGGCCTGGGGCTTCGCCGCCTGGCACGCCAGGACCCGGACAAGGCCATGGCCCTGCTCGACGGTTATGCCAGCAGCATGCACTTCTCTCGTGACGAAAAAGTGTCGATCGCCCGGGAAATCGGCCTGACCCTGGCACGCCGCTACGACCCGCGCGCCCTCGACGTGATGACCAAATACGATCCGGAACTGCGGGACAACACCGTTTCCGAATGGCGCCTGCGCCTGCTGCTACGCCTGGCGCGCTGGGAAGATGCTTATCAGTTGACCCGCAAGCTGCCGCAGGATTTGGCCACCACCAACCGCTGGCGCTACTGGCAGGCCCGCAGCCTGGAGCTGGCAGAGCCGAAGAACCCGCAAGCCCTGGTGCTGTACAAGGGCCTGGCCAAAGAGCGCGACTTCTACGGTTTCCTCGCGGCAGATCGCTCCCAGTCCCCGTACCAACTGAACAACAAGCCGCTGATGATGAGCCAGGCGCTGATGAACAAGGTGCGTAACACCCCCGGCGTACGCCGTGCCCTGGAGTTCTACGCCCGTGGCCAGGTCGTTGATGGCCGTCGCGAGTGGTACCACGTCAGCCGACACTTCAACCGCGACGAAATGGTCGCCCAGGCGAAGCTGGCCTATGACATGAAGTGGTACTTCCCGGCGATCCGCACCATCAGCCAGGCGCAGTACTGGGACGACCTGGACATCCGCTTCCCGATGGCCCACCGCGACACGCTGGTGCGTGAAGCCAAGGTCCGCGGCGTGCATTCAAGCTGGGTGTTTGCGATCACCCGCCAGGAAAGCGCCTTTATGGACGACGCCCGCTCCGGCGTCGGCGCCACCGGGCTGATGCAACTGATGCCCGGCACCGCGAAAGAGACCGCACGCAAGTTCAGCATCCCGCTGGCCTCGCAACAGCAAGTGCTCGACCCGGACAAGAACATCCAGCTCGGCGCGGCGTACCTGAGCCAGGTCCACGCTCAGTTCAACGGCAACCGCGTACTCGCCACCGCCGCCTACAACGCCGGCCCCGGCCGTGTGCGCCAATGGCTGCGTGGCGCCGACCACCTGAGTTTCGACGTGTGGGTGGAAAGCATACCTTTCGACGAAACCCGCCAGTATGTGCAGAACGTGCTGTCTTATTCGGTGATCTACGGGCAGAAGCTCAATGCGCCACAGCCGTTGGTGGATTGGCATGAGCGGTATTTTGATGATCAGTAACACGACTTTCAGAGGCTGATACATAACCTGTGGCGAGCGAGCTTGCTCGCGTTGGGCTGCGCAGCAGCCCCAAGTAATGTCGCGGCGTTATTCAGATAGATCGGGTTGTAAGGATTCAGGGCTGCTTCGCAGCCCAACGCGAGCAAGCTCGCTCGCCACAACGATCCGGTATGGTCGTCAGGTCAGTGCCTAACCGGCTCATCACCATCACTGAACTGCAACGCCGCCAATCGCGCATACAGCGGATTACTCGCGATCAACTGCTGATGCGTCCCCACCGCCACCAGCTTGCCCTGGTCCATCACGGCAATCCGGTCGGCGTTCTTCACGGTGGCCAAGCGGTGGGCAATCACCAGGGTGGTGCGCCCTTCCATCAGCTGCGGCAACGCTTGCTGAATCAGGTGTTCACTCTGGGCATCCAGGGCGCTGGTGGCTTCGTCCAGCAGCAGGATCGGTGCATCCACCAGCAACGCCCGGGCAATGGCCAGGCGTTGGCGCTGGCCACCGGAGAGGCCCATGCCGCCGTCGCCCAGGTGAGTCTGGTAGCCATCGGGCATTTGCAGGATGAAGTCGTGGGCGTGGGCGATACGTGCTGCCTCTTCGACCTGGGCGAAGGTGGCCGACGGATTGCCGTAGCGAATGTTTTCTTCAACGCTTCCGAAAAACAGCGCCGGGCTCTGGGATACCAGGGCGAAACAGCGGCGCAGGTCCAGCGGGTCGAGTTCGGTCAGCGGGTGACCTTCCAGGAGAACGCGACCTTGCTGTGGATCGTAGAAGCGCAGCAACAGGTCAAAAATGGTTGATTTACCCGCACCGGACGGGCCGACCAAGGCCAGGGTTTCGCCGGCATTGATCGTCAGGCTCAGGCCATCAATGGCGTAGCTGTCTGGCCGCGACGGGTAGGAAAAGCGCAGGTCCTGCAACTCCAACCGACCGCTGACCCGCTCTGGCAGCTTGATGACATTGGCCTCGGGGGCCTTGATTTCATTGCTCGATTGCAGCAACTCGCCAATCCGCTCTGCCGCACCGGCTGCGCGCTGCAGTTCACCCAACACTTCACTCAACGTACCGACGGCGCTGCCGACGATCAGGCTGTAGAACACGAACGCCGCCAGTTCACCACCGGAAATCCGCCCGCTGATCACATCCATTCCGCCCACCCAGAGCATCACGCCCACGGCGCCCAGCACCAGCATGATCACCAGGGTAATCAGCCATGAACGCTGCAGGATACGTTTGCGCGCGGTGGTGAACGCCTCTTCCACCGTCACGGCAAAGCGTTGTTCGTCCTGCACCTGGTGGTTGTAGGCCTGCACGGTCTTGATCTGGCCGAGGGTCTCGGACACGTAGCTACCCACATCGGCGATACGGTCCTGGCTCAGCCGCGACAGGCTGCGCACCCGGCGGCCGAAGATCAAGATCGGTGCCAGCACCAGCGGCAGCGCGATCACGACGATACTGGTGAGCTTGGGGTTGGTGACAAACAACAGCACGATCCCGCCGATCACCATCAAGGCGTTGCGCAGGAACAGCGACAGCGAGGAGCCGATCACCGATTGCAGCAAGGTGGTGTCGGTGGTCAGCCGCGACTGGATTTCCGAGCTGCGGTTGTTTTCATAGAAACCCGGGTGCAGGTAGATCAAGTGATTGAACACCTGCCGCCGGATGTCCGCCACCACCCGCTCGCCGATCCACGACACCAGGTAAAACCGCGCAAACGTGCCCACCGCCAGGCCCATCACCAAAATCATGAACAGGCCGATGGACTGGTTGAGCAGGTGCGGTGACTGGGTCATGAAGCCCTGGTCCACCAGCAGGCGGATGCCCTGCCCCATGGACAAGGTGATGCCTGCGGTGACGATCAACGCCAACAAGGCCCCCAGGGCCTGCCAGCGGTAGGGAGCGACGAAGCGGCTGGCCAGGCGAATCGCGCGGCGTTGACGGGCTGAGAGCATGGAGGGTTTCACCTGAAGGTTGGAGACGGGAACCTGCACCGTTACATGGGGGGAACTTGAGTGAATCACAATGAGTCAGGTTAATTATGCTTAGCGAACCTAGCCCCTAGAGGCTATCGGTCTAAGGCTCGGCTGGAAATTTGTATCGGTTTCTGCTGGACTGGGCATTCGATCCGCTGGACGTGTATGGAGTTGTAACAACGCGTTCACGCGGGGGATTTAGAGTAGGTACACAACCTGATGAGGAGACGGGCCATGTCCTTGCAAAACAGCAGCAACGCCAAAATTGAAGTGATCCGCCAACCGCAGCAGTTGCCTTGCTCGTACATCGACGCTCAAGGCCGCGAAGTGCAAATCACCGAAGAGATGATCCAGAGCGCATGCACCGAACTGGAGCAGAAATTGGTCAAGCCTGCCAAGCAAGGCTGATTCGCCCAAGCTCTTTTAAACCCGGCCTTGTTAGCCGGGTTTTTTATGGGGTCAGATTGCCTGTGCACCCAACGCCGAGACGATGTTCGACAAGGCGGCAGACTCGCCGCTGATCCGCACCTTCAAGCCATCAATCTCACGCCGCGGCGGGTAGTGCTTGCGCAGTTGGTCAAATGCCTTGCGCTGCTCGTCAACTGTGCCTACAAGGCTGCGGCGGAAATCCGCGTCATCACGGCGCGGGTCGTACACGCCACGGCAAATAGCCGCCAGCGCCCAGGCCTGGTCGGTATTGGCGTTGAGGCTGACCTCGGCCAGCCAGGGCTCTGGTAGCAAGTCGCTGAGTTGAATGGTTGGCTCCTGGCCCAGATACTGGCAAAGCGCCTGGTAGATCTGCGCGGTGCCGCGCTGCCGGCCGTCCAGGCTGTAGCCGGCGATATGCGGGGTGGCCAGCACACACAGGTCGGCCAGGTCGACGTCCACCTGGGGCTCGCCTTCCCATACATCCAGCACTGCTTGAAGGTCTTCGCGGTCCAGCAGCACGTCCTTGAGGGCGGCGTTGTCGACCACCGGGCCGCGGCTGGCGTTGATCAACCAGGTGCCGGGTTTCAGTTGGTTGAGGCGCTCGCGATCAAACAGGTGCCAGGTCGAACCGTTGCCGGATTTGTTCAGCGGCGTGTGCAGGCTGATCACATCGCATTGCTCGATAATCTGTTCCAGGCTGACGTAATCGCCGTCCTCGGCGATCTGCCGGGGCGGGTCGCACACCAGCACGTTCCAGCCCAACGCCTTGAGCACCTTGACCAGGCGCCCGCCGACCTCACCGGCGCCCACCACGCCGTAGGTACGCTGGGCCAGGTCAGCGCCTTCGATTTCGGCCAGGGTCAGCAGGCTGCCCAGCACATAGTCGACCACGCCACGGGCGTTGCAGCCGGGGGCGCTGGACCACTGGATACCGGCGCGCTGGAAGTAATCGAGGTCGAGGTGGTCGGTGCCGATGGTGCAGGTGCCGACAAACCGCACCGGTGTGCCTTCGAGCAAGGCGCGGTTGACGTTGGTCACCGAACGCACCAGCAGCACGTCGGCCTGCTCAAGGGTCGCACGGTCGATGGACCGCCCCGGAACCCGGCGAATCTCGCCAAATCCTTCGAAGAATGCATCGAGCAGCGGGATATTTTCGTCGGCAACAATCAGCATGGCAGGCTCCTTTCGCGGATCAGCAGTGTACAGCGGTTTTCCTTGTGGCGAGGGAGCTTGCTCCCGCTGGAGTGCGGAGCGCTCCCAAATGAAGCAACGTTTTTTTTCAGGTACACATCGGTTGCCCGTCCTGGGGCTGCTGCGCAGCCCAGCGGGAGCAAGCTCCCTCGCCACAGCAAGCTCCCTCGCCACAAAAAGCAATCTTTGCGCGCGCAAGTGCTTACAAATCCACAACACAGGTTTTTTCCTGACCAACACGTCAGGGCGTAGAATGCGCCGTCCTGCGCTCCGCCTCTCTGGACATCCGTACGTGAACACTGCCGCAACTACCCCCGCCCTCTCTCGCCCCGCCCGCGTCAGCCTTGAGGTGCGCAACCTGCTGGCGCTGGCCCTGCCGATCATGATCGGGCAACTGGCGACCACGGCCATGGGCTTTGTCGATGCGGTGATGGCCGGGCGTGTCAGCTCCCGGGACCTGGCGGCGGTCGCCCTGGGCAACTCCATCTGGATCCCGGTGTACCTGCTGATGACCGGCACGCTGCTGGCCACCACGCCGAAGGTCGCCCAGCGCTTTGGCGCCGGTACCCACGGCGAGATCGGCCCGCTGGTGCGCCAGTCGATGTGGCTGGCGCTGGTGGTGGGGATTACCGCTCTGCTGTTGCTGATCAGCGCCGAACCGATCCTGCACCTGATGAAGGTCGACCCCGAGCTGATCAAGCCGTGTATGGGCTACCTGCACGGCATCGCCTCGGGCATGCCGGCGATTGCGCTGTATTACGTGCTGCGCTGCTTCAGCGACGGCCTGGGCCGCACGCGGCCGAGCATGGTCATGGGCCTGTGCGGGCTGGCGCTGAATATTCCGCTGAACTATGTGTTCATCTACGGCCACTTCGGCGTGCCGGCCATGGGCGGCATCGGTTGTGGCTGGGCCACGGCGATCGTGATGTGGGTGATGATGCTCGGCCTGGCCGCCTGGACCCGCTGGGCGCCGGTCTATCAGAGCAGCGAGCTGTTCAAGCGCTTTGACTGGCCGCAGTGGTCGGTGATCAAGCGTGTGTTGAGCATTGGCTTGCCCATCGGGATTGCGGTGTTTGCCGAGTCGAGCATTTTCGCGGTGATCGCACTGCTGATCGGCAGCCTTGGTGCCACGGTGGTGGCCGGGCACCAGATCGCCCTGAACTTCAGCTCGCTGGTGTTCATGATTCCCTACTCCCTGAGCATGGCGGTCACCGTGCGCGTGGGCCAGGCCCTGGGCCGTGGCGAACCCCGCGAGGCGCGTTTCGCCGCCGGTGTGGGGATGGGCACGGCGCTGGTTTACGCCTGCCTGTCCTGCAGCCTGATGCTGCTGTTTCGCGAACAGATTTCCACTATCTACACCTCCGACCCGAGGGTGATCCAGGTCGCGGCGATGCTGATTGTGTTTGCGGCGTTGTTTCAGTTCTCGGACGCGATCCAGGTCACGGCCGCCGGCGCATTGCGCGGTTACCAGGACACACGGGTGACCATGGTGCTGACGCTGTTTGCGTATTGGGGCGTAGGGTTGCCGGTGGGCTATGCGCTGGGGCTGACCGACTGGCTCGGCCAGGCACGCGGCCCGAGCGGCTTGTGGCAGGGGCTGATCGTTGGCCTGAGCTGTGCGGCCGCAATGCTGGTGATCCGCCTGGTGCGCAGTGCACGCAAGCGGATTCGCCGGGTTTAAGCGGACTTCTTGCGGATCCAGTACAGGTAAGTACCGGCCTGTTCCTGCTGGTCCACCAGTTCATGGTCGAGAAACACGCAGAACTTGGGGATGTCGCGACGGGTCGACGGATCGGTCGCGATCACCTTGAGCAAGCCACCAGGCGCCAGGTCGCGGATGTGCTGGTGCAGCATCATCACCGGTTCCGGGCAGTTGAGGCCGGTGGCGTCGAGAACGGCGTCGACGGGTAAATCAGGGGTCAGGCTCATGGTTTACTCCTAAACAGGCCGGCATTTTAGCGGTAATGCGGGGCGCCAGGTAGTCAGCGGCGCCCTCAAGGTTTTCGCGAGCGAGCTCGCTCCTACAGGGGCGGGTTTACCGGGCCTTTGGCTTCTTCACATCCAGCCGACGCAAATGGCAGGTCACTTCTTCACGGTCGTGGTACAGCTGCTTGCAGCCGATTTCCACCCGAATGCCCCGCTCCTTGAAGCCGTCGGCAATGCGGTCGAGCAAGCGCCGTACTTCGGCATAACGCTGCTTCATCGGCAACTTCAGGTTGACCACCGCTTCGCGGCAATGTCCCTCGCCAATCCAGGTTTCCAGCAGGGCCGCGTTGCGCGCCGGTTTCTCGACGATGTCGCAGACCATCCAGTCCACCGGCTGCTTGGGCGTATAGATGAAGCCGTCGGCCATCAAGTGCTGCACCAGGCCGGTGTCCATCAGGCTTTCGGCCATCGGGCCGTTGTCGATGGCGGTCACCAGCATGCCGCGGTTGACCAACTGCCAGGTCCAGCCGCCAGGCGCTGCGCCGAGGTCGACGCCGGTCATGTCGCTGTGCAGGCGCTCGTCCCACTGATCCCGAGGGATAAAGTGGTGCCAGGCTTCTTCCAGCTTCAAGGTCGAGCGGCTTGGCGCGTCCCGGGGGAATTTCAGGCGGGGAATGCCCATCGGCCACATCGCCGAGTTGTTCGACTCGGCCAGGCCCATGAACACTTCACGGCCGCTTTTGAAGGTCAGCAACAGGCGCGGCTTGCTGGCGTCTTCCACCAGTTTGCCGGCGGCCATCAGCGCCTTGCGCAGGTGCCCTTCGAATTTCTTGCAGAAGTTCGACAGTTCCTTGCCGTCGTTGGTGTCGACCATCTCCAGCCACAGGCTGCCGCACACCGGGAAATCCCGCAGGTGCGCCAGGATCACGCTGATACGGTCGGTTTCCGGCAAATCGATGAACACCCCACGCGCCCATTGCCTTGGGAAGATCAGCTCGGCAAAGCGTTGGCCGCGCATCAGGCGCTGGGCGCCGTCTTCTTCGGTGCACACGAATTCGGCGCAGGCGCTGCCGGTCTTGGCCTTGGCGTAGCCCGAAACATTCAGGCGCGCGGCGTGTTCCGCGATCTCGGAACAGACTTCGCCCTCAAAACCCGGGCGGCAGTGCATAAAAAGGGTGTTCATCAACTCTCCTGGATCACGGGCTTGCGATAGCGCAATGCCTGTCATGAAAACGCGCGCATGATAGCCGAGTTCGGAACCTTGGACTTATCCATAGAGTCCAGTAATTAGCCAGCTACCTAAAACAGGGCTAATTTATAAGCTCTGTTCGTCCCGTCAGGTCCGTAGCCGTGCGGACCATAAGGAGTCATGTAATGTCATCCCTTGATAGTCTGAGAACCCTTAAAACCTTACAGATCGACGACAAGACCTATCACTACTTCAGCCTGCCCGAAGCCGCCAAGAGCCTGGGTGATCTGGACAAGCTGCCGATGTCCCTCAAGGTGCTGCTGGAAAACCTGCTGCGCTGGGAAGACGAAAAGACCGTCACCGGCGCCGACCTCAAGGCCATTGCCGCCTGGCTTAAAGAGCGCCGCTCCGACCGCGAGATTCAATACCGCCCCGCCCGGGTACTGATGCAAGACTTCACCGGCGTCCCCGCCGTGGTCGACCTGGCCGCCATGCGCGCCGCCGTGGCCAAGGCCGGCGGTGACCCGCAGCGCATCAACCCGCTGTCACCGGTGGACCTGGTGATCGACCACTCGGTAATGGTCGACAAATTCGCCACCACCGGCGCCTTCCAGGAAAACGTCGACATCGAAATGCAGCGCAACGGCGAACGCTACGCCTTCCTGCGCTGGGGCCAGAGCGCCTTCGACAACTTCAGCGTGGTACCGCCGGGCACCGGTATCTGCCACCAGGTCAACCTGGAATACCTCGGCCGCACCGTGTGGACCAAGGATGAAGACGGCCGCACCTACGCCTTCCCCGACACCCTGGTGGGCACTGATTCCCACACCACCATGATCAACGGCCTCGGCGTACTGGGCTGGGGCGTGGGCGGGATTGAAGCAGAAGCAGCGATGCTCGGGCAGCCCGTTTCGATGCTGATCCCCGAAGTGATCGGCTTCAAGCTCACCGGCAAGCTGAAAGAAGGCATCACCGCCACCGACCTGGTGCTGACCGTCACCCAGATGCTGCGTAAAAAAGGCGTGGTCGGTAAATTTGTCGAATTCTATGGTGACGGCCTGGCTGACCTGCCGCTGGCCGACCGTGCCACCATCGCCAACATGGCTCCGGAATACGGCGCTACCTGCGGCTTCTTCCCGGTGGATGAAGTGACACTGGACTACCTGCGTCTGTCGGGCCGTCCTGCAGAAACCGTCAAGTTGGTAGAGGCGTACACCAAGGCCCAGGGCCTGTGGCGCAACGCTGGCCAGGAACCGATCTTCACCGACAGCCTGGCCCTGGACATGGGCAGCGTCGAAGCCAGCCTCGCCGGGCCGAAACGCCCGCAAGACCGCGTCTCGCTGCCTGACGTTGGCCAGGCTTTCAGCGACTTCCTCGACCTGCAATTCAAACCCACCAACAAGGAAGAAGGCCGCCTGGAAAGCGAAGGCGGCGGCGGGGTTGCCGTCGGCAACGCCGACCTGATCGGTGAAGCCGATTACGACTTCGAAGGCCAGACCTATCGCCTGAAAAACGGCGCGGTGGTGATCGCGGCGATCACCTCCTGCACCAACACCTCCAACCCGAGCGTGATGATGGCCGCCGGCCTGGTGGCGAAAAAGGCCGTGGAAAAAGGCCTGAAGAGCAAGCCGTGGGTGAAAACCTCACTCGCGCCCGGCTCGAAAGTGGTCACCGATTACTATAAAGCGGCGGGCTTGACCCAGTACCTCGACAAGCTGGGCTTCGACCTGGTGGGTTATGGCTGCACCACCTGCATCGGCAACTCCGGGCCGCTGCCCGAGCCGATCGAAAAAGCCATCCAGAAAGCCGACCTGGCCGTCGCCTCGGTGCTCTCGGGCAACCGTAACTTTGAAGGCCGCGTACATCCGCTGGTGAAAACCAACTGGCTGGCCTCCCCGCCCCTGGTCGTGGCCTATGCACTGGCCGGCACCGTGCGCATGGACATCAGCAGCGAACCCCTGGGCACCGGCTCCGACGGAAAACCGGTGTACCTGCGGGACATCTGGCCCAGCAGCAAGGAAATTGCCGACGCCGTCGCGCAAGTCAGCACCCAGATGTTCCACAAGGAATACGCCGAAGTGTTTGCCGGCGATGAACAGTGGCAAGCCATTGAAGTGCCACAGGCCGCGACCTACGTGTGGCAGAAGGATTCGACCTACATCCAGCATCCACCGTTCTTCGACGACATCGGCGGCCCGCTGCCGGTGATCGAGGACGTGAAAGGTGCCAACGTGCTGGCGTTGCTGGGGGACTCGGTGACCACCGACCACATCTCCCCCGCCGGCAACATCAAGACCGACAGCCCGGCGGGCAAATACCTGCGCGAGCAAGGCGTGGAGCCGCGAGACTTCAACTCCTACGGTTCGCGTCGCGGCAACCACGAAGTGATGATGCGCGGCACCTTCGCCAACATCCGTATCCGCAACGAAATGCTGGGCGGTGAGGAAGGCGGCAACACGATCTACATCCCCACCGGCGAGAAAATGCCGATCTACGACGCCGCCATGAAATACCAGGCGTCCGGCACCCCGCTGGTGGTGATCGCCGGCCAAGAATACGGCACCGGCTCAAGCCGCGACTGGGCGGCCAAGGGCACCAACCTGCTGGGCGTCAAGGCGGTGATCGCCGAGAGCTTCGAGCGGATTCACCGCTCCAACCTGGTGGGCATGGGCGTGCTGCCACTGCAGTTCAAGCTGGACCAGAACCGCAAGGCGTTGAAGCTGACCGGCAAAGAGAAGATCGACATCCTCGGGCTGACCGATGCCGAGATCGAGCCGCGCATGAACCTGACACTGGTGATCACCCGGGAAGATGGCAGCAGCGAGAAGGTTGAAGTGCTGTGCCGCATCGACACCCTGAATGAGGTCGAGTACTTCAAGGCGGGCGGGATCCTGCACTACGTGTTGCGGCAGTTGATTGCCTCGTAACTAACACGCGCTACACAAAACACCGCCTTCGAAGGCGGTGTTTTCATTTTTGCCGCGGGAGACGGTCGTTATACTGCCGGCCTCAGATTTTGATAGTCACAAGGATTTCCCATGCTCGCGATGCCATGGCTGTACCTGGCGCTTCTTTCCATCGGCTATGTACTCGCCTTGAGCTACGGGCAATTGGGGTTGTTGGCGGGATTGTCCGTCGCCATGCTGCTGTTGGCCGGGTTTGCCGTGCGCCAGCAGCGCAACCCTTGGGTGCGTTATCTGGGCCATGGGCTGTTTATCGTGCTGGCGCTGGGGTTGGCGATGCATTGGCTGCCGGGTTTCTACAACGGTCGGGGCATCGCCCCGCAGCGCTTTACTGACGATGCCGTGCCGTTCTCGATGTATTTGAATCAGGATAAGCCGCTGATCGGCTTTTGGTTGTTGCTGGCGTGCCCGTGGATCGTGGCTCGCAGGTCATTGCGGCTGTCGATCTATGCGACGGCCATGGCATTGACTCTGACGGCGATTGCCGCACTGGGCGGCGCTGCGTTGTTGGGCGTCATCAGCTGGGCGCCGAAATGGCCTGAGCAGGCGTGGTTGTGGGTGTTGAACAACTTGTTGCTGGTGACCCTGGTGGAAGAAGCGTTGTTTCGGGGCTATATCCAGGGCGGGTTGAGCCGGCGTTTCAGGCAGTTGCCCTATGGTGAAAACCTGGCACTGCTGCTGGCGGCGCTATTGTTCGGAGTGGTGCACCTGGGCGCAGGTTGGCAGTGGACGCTGTTGGCGACTATTGCTGGCGTCGGTTACGGGCTGGCGTATCGTTTTGGCGGGTTGGGCGCGGCGATCGTTACGCATTTCGGGCTGAATTTGCTGCATTTCGGGTTATTTACGTATCCGATGCTGGCGGGCTGAGGCGGAGCCGATTGTTGCAAAAAATAAGTTAAATAAAACCCCGCAACGGTCGACAACCTGTCAAAGCCTTGCGGATTGAAAACTCATGCGTAATAACCAACCCGTTACCCAGCGCGAACGTACCTTCCCCGCTCAGCAACGGTTGATCTCCACCACGGATGCCAAAGGCGTGATCACCTACTGCAACGACGCCTTCGTCGAGATCAGTGGGTTTTCCCGTGACGAACTGCTGCGTGCTCCGCACAACCTGGTTCGTCACCCGGATGTTCCGGCGGCAGTGTTTGCACACATGTGGTCCACGCTCAAACAAGGCTTGCCATGGATGGGCATCGTCAAGAACCGCTGCAAGAGCGGTGATCACTATTGGGTCAACGCCTATGTGACGCCGGTCTTCGACGGCAATCAGGTGATTGGCTACGAGTCGGTAAGGGTCAAGCCCACCGCCGAGCAGATCCGCCGTGCCGAAGCGCTTTACCAGCGCATCAACCAGGGCAAGCCAGCCATTCCGCGCCGCGACAAGTGGCTGCCGGTGCTGCAGGACTGGCTGCCGTTTATCCTGGTCAGCCAGTTGAGCTTTCTGATTGGCGTTTGGCTCAATTCCCACTGGGGCTTTGCCCTGGCCGCCGCGCTGTCGGTGCCGCTGGGCCTGCTGGGCCTGAGCTGGCAACAGCGCGGACTCAAGCGTTTGCTGCGCCTGGCCGAGCAGACCACGTCCGACCCGTTGATCGCGCAGATGTACACCGACAGCCGCGGCGCCCAGGCCCGCCTGGAGATGTCGATCCTCAGCCAGGAGGCGCGCCTGAAGACGTGTCTGACGCGCTTGCAGGACACTGCCGAACACCTCAACGACCAGGCCGCACAGTCCAATACCCTGGCGCATAACAGCTCCAGCGGTCTTGAGCGCCAGCGCGTGGAAACCGAGCAGGTGGCCACGGCCGTCAACCAGATGGCCGCGACGACCCAGGAGGTCGCCAGCCATGTACAACGCACGGCCGACGCCACCCAGGAAGCCAATCGCCTGACCGGGCGTGGCCGGGATATCGCCGGTGAAACCCGCGAGGCGATTCAACGCCTGTCGGTGGCCGTGGGCGAAACCGGCGTGACCGTGACCCAACTGGCCAAGGACAGCGACGAGATCGGCGGCGTAGTGGATGTGATCAAAGGCATCGCCGACCAGACCAACCTGCTGGCCCTGAACGCGGCCATCGAAGCGGCCCGTGCCGGTGAGATGGGCCGGGGTTTTGCGGTGGTGGCGGACGAGGTTCGGCAACTGGCGCAGCGCACCAGCGAGTCCACCGGGCAGATTCATGCGCTGATCGCCAAGCTGCAGCAGACCGCCAATGCCGCCGTACAGACCATGGACGCCGGGCATCGCCAGGCCGAGGAAGGTGTGGCGCGGGTGATGGAAGCGGATCAGGCGCTGATCGGGATCAGTGAGGCAGTGGCGCACATCACCGACATGACGGCGCAGATTGCCGCGGCGACCGAGGAGCAGAGTTCGGTGGCGGAAGAGATCAGCCGCAATATCAGCACCATTGCGTTGTTGGCGGACCAGACGTCGGAACAGGCGTTGAATTCGGCGCAGTTGAGTGAAGAGCTGACGCATACGGCGAATACCCAGTATTCGCTGGTGGAGCGCTTTAACCGGTAGACAGCTATCGCAGGCAAGCCAGCTCCCACATTTGAATGTATTCGCAAATCAAAATGTGGGAGCTGGCTTGCCTGCGATGAGGCCCTAAAGATCAGCAAGAAAGCTTGAAACCTTCACCGCCGCAGCCTCCAGATGCTGCTCATGACTAAACCCTGAAGCCTTCAACGGCTTCAAATCATGATCCCCCGCCACCAGCCACATCACCTCGATGCACGGCGACAACACATACCCTTCCACCGCCGCCCGATTACCCAGTGCATCCCGCTCGCCCTGCACAATCAACGTCGGCGTCTTCAACCCGGCCAGATGCTCGGTCCGCGGCTTCTCCGGCTTGCCCACCGCATAGAACGGATAACCCAGGCATACCAACCCGTCTGCACCCAATTCATCCGCCAGCAAACTGGCCATTCGCCCGCCCATCGATTTGCCGCCAACCGCCAGTTTCCCAGCGACATGACGTCGCACCTCGGCGTACACCTCACGCCAGCATTCCAGCAATTTCGGGGCAGGATTGGGCGGGCGTTTCCCCCCGTCCACCCGACGCTGGGCCATGTACGGAAACTCGAAACGCAACACGTTCACGCCATGCCCGGCAAGGCGTGCAGCCATGTCATTCATAAAGCCCGAGTCCATCGGCGCACCCGCACCGTGGGCCAGGATCAGCGTCACCGGCGTACGCGCGATAGACCCTGTCGCGACATCCCACAACCAGCCGCGTTCCCGCACACACTGCGCCCATTGATCCCCGTCAATACTGGCCTTGTGCTCTTTGCCCATGCTTGCCTCGCTTTTTAGTCTGCCTATAACTCCAGCCCAAGTGCCGCATTTGCTTGGGTTGAACCGTGGATGGGGAACCATGAACACTACTTTAAGTACCGCCTATAACTACAAGGTGGTCCGCCAATTCGCCATTATGACGGTGGTGTGGGGCATCGTCGGCATGGGGCTCGGGGTTTTTCTCGCCGCCCAGTTGGTATGGCCCGAACTCAACTTCAATTTGCCCTGGACCAGTTTCGGCCGCTTGCGCCCACTGCACACCAATGCGGTGATCTTCGCCTTTGGCGGTTGCGCGCTGTTTGCCAGTTCCTTCTACTCGGTGCAACGCACCTGCCAGACACAACTGTTCGCGCCAAAGATCGCCCAGTTCTGCTTCTGGGGCTGGCAGTTGGTCATTGTGCTGGCCGCGATCACCTTGCCGCTGGGCTACACCAGCTCCAAGGAATACGCCGAGCTGGAATGGCCGATCGACATCCTGATCACCATCGTCTGGGTGGCCTACGCCATCGTGTTCTTCGGCACAGTGATGAAGCGCAACACCAAGCACATCTACGTCGGTAACTGGTTCTTCGGTGCGTTCATCATCACCGTGGCCATCCTGCATATCGTCAACAACCTGGAAATCCCGGTCAGCCTGACCAAGTCCTACTCGCTGTATGGCGGTGCGACAGACGCCATGGTGCAGTGGTGGTACGGGCATAACGCGGTAGGCTTTTTCCTCACCGCCGGCTTCCTCGGGATGATGTACTACTTCGTGCCGAAACAGGCCGAGCGCCCGGTGTACTCCTATCGCCTGTCCATCGTGCACTTCTGGGCACTGATCACCCTGTACATCTGGGCCGGCCCTCACCACTTGCACTACACCGCGCTGCCGGACTGGGCACAGTCATTGGGCATGGTGATGTCGCTGGTGCTGCTGGCGCCAAGCTGGGGCGGGATGATCAACGGGATGATGACGCTCTCGGGCGCCTGGCATAAGTTGCGCAGCGATCCGATCCTGCGCTTCCTGGTGGTGTCCCTCGCGTTCTACGGCATGTCGACGTTTGAAGGGCCGATGATGGCCATCAAGACGGTCAACGCCCTCTCCCACTACACCGACTGGACCATCGGCCACGTACACGCCGGCGCCCTCGGTTGGGTAGCGATGATCTCCATCGGCGCGCTGTACCACATGATCCCGAAAGTCTTCGGTCGCGAGCAGATGTACAGCCTCGGCCTGATCAACGCGCACTTCTGGCTGGCCACCATCGGCACCGTGCTCTACATCGCTTCGATGTGGGTCAACGGTATCGCCCAGGGCCTGATGTGGCGTGCAGTCAACGAAGACGGGACCTTGACCTACTCCTTCGTCGAAACCCTGGTGGCCAGCCACCCAGGCTTCATCGTGCGGCTGGTGGGCGGGGCGATCTTCCTCAGCGGCATGTTCCTGATGGCTTACAACACTTGGCGCACTGTGCGTTCGGCGCCATCCCTCCAAGCCGCCGAACACCCCGCTGCGGCGCAGATGGCCTGAGGAGTCGATGATGAAACACGAAACCATTGAAAAGAACGTCGGCCTGCTGATGCTGCTGATGGTGCTCGCCGTGAGCATCGGCGGCCTGACCCAGATCGTGCCGCTGTTTTTCCAGGACGTGACCAACAAACCGGTGGAAGGCATGAAGCCCTACACCGCGCTGCAACTGGAAGGCCGCGACATTTATATCCGCGAAGGCTGCGTACAGTGCCACTCGCAGATGATCCGTCCGTTCCGCGCCGAGACCGAGCGTTATGGCCACTACTCGGTGGCCGGTGAAAGCGTGTGGGATCACCCGTTCCTGTGGGGCTCCAAGCGCACCGGGCCGGACCTGGCCCGCGTCGGCGCACGCTACTCGGACGACTGGCACCGCGCACACTTGTACAACCCGCGCAACGTGGTGCCGGAATCGAAGATGCCGGCGTACCCGTGGCTGGTCACCGCCGCGGTCGACAGCAGCCATACCGAGACCAAGCTCAAAGTGATGCGCACCCTCGGCGTGCCGTATACCGACGAGGACATCGCCGGCGCCGTGGCCAGCCTCAAGGGCAAGACCGAGATGGACGCGCTGGTTTCCTACCTGCAAGTGCTCGGCACTGCCATCAAGAGCAAGAGGTGAGCCATGGGATTTGAATTCGATGCGGGAACCATCCGCGGCCTCGGCACGCTGGTCGTGGCCATCGCCTTCATCGGCCTGTCGCTGTGGGTGTTCAACTCCCGGCGCAATGCGGAGTTCGCAGAAGCCTGCCTGCTGCCGTTTGCCGATGAACCCCAACCGCCAACCCCCGACGCTCAAGAAGAGCCTGCAACAAGGAGCAACCGGCCATGACTACCTTCTGGAGTACATGGATCTGCGTACTGACCCTCGGCAGCCTGATCGGCCTGACCTGGCTGTTGATCGGCACCCGCAAGGGCGAGACCAAGGGCAGCGTCGACCAGACCATGGGCCACGCCTTCGACGGGATCGAGGAATACGACAATCCGCTGCCGCAATGGTGGTTCATGCTGTTCGCCGGCACCCTGGTGTTTGCCGTCGGCTACCTGATCCTCTACCCGGGCCTGGGCAACTGGAAAGGCGTACTGCCGGGCTATGAAGACGGCTGGACCTCGGCCAAGGAGTGGGACAAGGAAATGGCCAAGGCCGACACCAGGTTCGGACCGATCTTCGCCAAATTCTCGGCCATGCCCGTGGAAGAAGTGGCCAAGGACCCGCAAGCGCTGAAAATGGGCGGTCGCCTGTTTGCCTCCAACTGCGCGGTGTGCCACGGCTCGGACGCCAAGGGCGCCTACGGCTTCCCGAACCTGGCGGACAACATCTGGCGCTGGGGCGGTTCGGCCGATGCCATCAAGATGACCATCATGAATGGCCGTCATGCCGCGATGCCGGCCTGGGGTGAAATACTCGGTGAAGACGGTGTGAAGAACGTCGCTGCCTATGTGCGCCATGACCTGGCAAAACTGCCATTGCCGGCTGACAGCACGGCCGATGTGGCCGCCGGCCAGGCGGCGTTCAATACCACCTGCGTTGCCTGCCACGGCCCTGAAGGCCACGGTATGGAAGCCATGGGCGCGCCGAACCTGACGCAGCCAGGCGGCTTCATCTACGGCACCAGCCTGGCGCAGTTGCAGCAGACCATCCGCCATGGTCGCCAGGGCCAGATGCCGGCGCAGGAAGTGCTGCAGGGCAATGACAAGGTGCACCTGCTGGCCGCCTACGTTTACAGCCTGTCCCACAACGCCGATGGCGCAACGCCTGACAGCCAACCCAAGTAACCGCGCACTACCCAAAAGCCGCGCCTGATTCAGGTGCGGCTTTTTTGCGACCCATTGTCGCACCCTTCCGATCGCTGACTTTCCCCTCCTGCCATTCGGGTCTACGCTTGTTTGCACAATGGACCGGCATTGGCCGGTCGATGGCCGACTTGCACTCGATGGGTTGAAACATTTCTGCTCGATGACAGGCGCAAAGGCTGGTACTTACCGGCTGTCGTGCCACTGACCGTTCGTCGTCCGGGCCGCTTGTTTACACACACCTAGTTACAAGTACCTTCGACCCTTCTAAAATCCTGTCCAAGTCGTCAGCTTTTAACCCTGAATTTTGTCCTTACGCCAAACATGGAAAGGGCGCAGAATCTGGTTTGGAACGCATTGACGCAGGTCACCTTGCGTTGCAATGGAATCTTGCTTTCTCCATACTTGCGACCGATTTTTACCCTATAAAAAAACCTAAACCGTGGAACCTTAGAATGAGCACAGCAATCAGTCCGACTGCTTATAACTATAAGGTAGTCCGCCAGTTCGCCATCATGACGGTGGTCTGGGGGATCCTTGGCATGGGGCTCGGCGTTTTCATCGCCTCGCAACTGGTTTGGCCAGAGTTGAATTTTGGCCTGCCATGGACGACGTTTGGACGCCTGCGCCCGTTGCACACCAACCTGGTGATTTTCGCCTTCGGTGGATGTGCACTGTTTGCCACTTCTTATTACGTCGTGCAGCGAACCTGCCAAACGCGACTGATTTCCGATGCATTGGCTGCCTTTACCTTCTGGGGCTGGCAAGCGGTCATCGTTGGCGCGATCGTCACCCTGCCGCTGGGCTACACCACCACCAAGGAATACGCCGAGCTGGAATGGCCGATCGCCATTTTGCTGGCCATCGTCTGGGTGACCTACGCGGTGGTGTTCTTCGGCACCATCGTCAAGCGCAAAACCAAGCACATCTACGTCGGCAACTGGTTCTACGGGGCGTTTATCCTGGTGACGGCGATGCTGCACATCGTCAACCACGCGTCCTTGCCGGTGAGCCTCTTCAAGTCCTACTCGGCTTACGCCGGTGCGACGGACGCGATGATCCAGTGGTGGTACGGCCATAACGCCGTAGGCTTCTTCCTCACCACCGGCTTCCTGGGGATGATGTACTACTTCGTGCCGAAACAGGCCGAGCGTCCGATCTACTCCTATCGCCTGTCCATCGTGCACTTCTGGGCGCTGATCACCCTGTACATCTGGGCCGGTCCGCACCACCTGCACTACACCGCATTGCCGGACTGGGCCCAGTCCCTGGGCATGGCGATGTCGATCATCCTGCTGGCGCCGAGCTGGGGCGGCATGATCAACGGCATGATGACCCTGTCGGGCGCCTGGCATAAATTGCGCACCGACCCGATCCTGCGGTTCCTCGTGGTCTCCCTGGCGTTCTACGGCATGTCGACCTTCGAAGGCCCGATGATGGCCATCAAGACGGTCAACTCGCTGTCCCACTACACCGACTGGACCATCGGCCACGTACACGCCGGCGCCCTCGGCTGGGTAGCGATGATCTCCATCGGCGCGCTGTACCACATGATCCCGAAACTGTTCGGCCGGGCGCAGATGCACAGCGTCGCGTTGATCAACACCCACTTCTGGCTGGCCACCATCGGTACCGTGCTCTACATCGCTTCGATGTGGGTCAACGGCATCACCCAGGGCCTGATGTGGCGTGCAATCAACGATGACGGCACCCTCACCTACTCCTTCGTCGAAGCGCTGCAAGCCAGCCATCCGGGTTACATCGTGCGCGCCCTGGGCGGTGCGATCTTTGCCAGCGGCATGCTGTTCATGGCCTACAACGTGTGGCGCACCGTGCGTGCGTCCGACCCTGTAGAAGCCGAAGCCGCTACCAAGATCGCCGTTGTGGGAGCTCACTGATGAAGCATGAAGTAGTCGAGAAGAATATCGGCCTGCTGGCCTTCTTCATGGTCATCGCCGTGAGTATCGGCGGCCTGACCCAGATCGTTCCGCTGTTTTTCCAGGACGTGACCAACAAGCCGGTGGAAGGCATGAAACCGCGCACCGCGCTTGAACTGGAAGGCCGCGACGTCTACATCGCCAACGGTTGTGTCGGCTGCCACTCGCAAATGATCCGTCCGTTCCGCGCCGAAACCGAACGCTACGGCCACTACTCGGTGGCCGGTGAAAGCGTGTGGGACCACCCGTTCCTGTGGGGTTCCAAGCGTACCGGGCCGGACCTGGCCCGTGTCGGCGGTCGTTACTCCGATGACTGGCAGCGTGCGCACTTGTACAACCCGCGCAACGTGGTGCCCGAGTCGAAAATGCCGGCGTACCCGTTCCTGGTCGAAAACAAGCTCGACGGCAAGGACACCGCCAAGAAGATGGAAGTCTTGCGCACCCTCGGCGTGCCCTACACCGACGAAGACATCGCCGGCGCGGCCGCTGCCGTGAAGGGCAAGACCGAAATGGACGCACTGGTGGCCTACTTGCAAGGCCTTGGCACCATCATCAAAAGCAAACGGTGATCTGGATGGATATCGGGATGATTCGAGGCCTGGGCACCGTTGTCGTGATGGTGGCTTTTATCGGCCTGGCCTTGTGGGTGTTCAGCCCCAAGCGCAAGTCGGAGTTTGAAGACGCGACGTTGCTGCCCTTCGCGGATGATCCCGAAGCCATCAAGCACGTCGTGGAAGCGTCTAGGAGTAACAAAGAATGACTACGTTCTGGAGTCTGTACGTCACAGTCCTCAGTCTGGGTACCATTTTCGCCCTGACCTGGCTGCTGCTGTCGACCCGCAAGGGCCAGCGCGCCGAGCAAACCGATGAAACCGTTGGGCACTCGTTCGACGGCATCGAGGAGTACGACAACCCGCTGCCAAAGTGGTGGTTCATGCTGTTCGTCGGCACCATCATCTTCGCCCTGGGTTACCTGGCGCTGTACCCTGGCCTGGGCAACTGGAAAGGCCTGCTGCCGGGTTACGCCTACCTCGACAACGACAAGCAAACCCCGTTTGCCAACGGCCAGACCGGCTGGACCGGCGTGCACGAATGGGAAAAGGAAATGGCCAAGTCGGACGCCAAGTTCGGGCCGATCTTCGCCAAATTCGCCGCCATGCCGATTGAAGAAGTGGCCAAGGACCCGCAAGCCTTGAAGATGGGTGGCCGCCTGTTCGCCTCCAACTGCTCGGTGTGCCACGGTTCCGACGCCAAGGGTGCCTACGGTTTCCCTAACCTGACCGACGCCGACTGGCGCTGGGGCGGTGAGCCGGCGACCATCAAGGAAACCATCATGAAAGGCCGCCACGCGGTGATGCCGGCCTGGGCCGAAGTCATTGGCGAGCAAGGCGTGGCCGATGTGGCCGGTTTTGTGGTGACTAACCTCGATGGCCGCAAACTGCCGGAAGGCGCCAAGGCAGACGTGGCCAACGGCGAGAAACTGTTCGCCGCCAACTGCGTGGCGTGCCACGGCCCACAGGGTAAAGGTACCCCGGCAATGGGCGCACCTGACCTGACCCACCCGGGCGCGTTCATCTACGGCTCGAGCTTCGCGCAACTGCAACAGACCATCCGTTATGGCCGTCAGGGCCAGATGCCTGCGCAGGAGCAGTTGCAAGGCAATGACAAGGTGCACTTGCTGGCGGCGTATGTTTACAGCCTGTCCCATGGGGATAAGGCGGCTGAGGCCGAGTAAGGCAAAGCGGCAATAAAAAACGGCCCCGCCAGTGGAAATTGGCGGGGCCGTTTTGTTTGCACATCGAAAAAGTCGTCACCCTCCAGCAACGTATCTACATTTGAGATTGATCAAGAAAAACAGCAGTAGTAACGTATCTACATTCGTACTCCATGAGGAGGCTAGCCACCATGACCATCACCACCATTTCCAGCCGTGAATTCAATCAAGACACAAGCGGTGCCAAAAAAGCCGCCCGCCAAGGCCCGGTTTTTATCACCGACAGAGGCAGGCCGGCCCATGTACTGCTAAGCATTGAGGACTACCAAAAACTGACGGGGCTCAATGCGGATATTGTTGACCTGTTGGTGATGTCGGAAGCGGCAGATATCGAGTTCGAAACCGAACGTGCCGTGATCATCCATCGACCCGTGGACCTCTCTTGATGTATCTACTCGACACCAATGTCATCTCTGAACTTCGTAAACCCCAGGCTGACGTGAACGTCGTCGCCTGGGCCAAAAGCGTCATCGCACCACGGATGTATATTTCAGCCATCACCTTGAAGGAACTGGAAACAGGAATCCTGCGAATGGAGCGGCGTGACCCCGCTCAGGGGAAGATTTTACGTACCTGGCTCAAGCGCCATGTAATGCCGGCGTTTGATGCCAGAATCCTGCCGATTGATGCGGCAGTGGCACTACGCTGTGCCACCTTGCATGTGCCAGACCAAGCCAACGAAAGTGACGCGCTAATCGCTGCAACCGCCCTGGTTCATGGCCTGACAGTGGTCACCCGCAACATCCGTGACTTTCAATCCAGCGGCGTCACGCTGATCAATCCATGGGACGAATGACCTCTAAGGCCGTAAATACCGTCCATACTTCACAAGTCAATTGATCCAGATCACGTACACCATCAATTGATTTCCCCCAACGCGACCAAAGGTCGCACCCCTTGAGAGGGATCGGGGGCGTATCATTACGCCACTGCAACACCCCCAATTTGACCCCGGTTGGCACGTACTGGCCGAGGCAAATCTCCACCGCCGTGGGATGCAATGATGAGCGACCAGATACCGGTACATAACGTTACCCCGCCTGCCAAAACCGTCGACCTCTACGCTTCGCGAGAGAAGATCTACACCCGCGCCTTCACCGGCCTGTTCCGCAACTTGCGCATGCTCGGAGGCGCGGCTTTGTTCCTGCTCTACTTCGGCACCGTGTGGCTGAACTGGGGTGGTCACCAGGCCGTCTGGTGGAACCTGCCGGAGCGTAAATTCTTCATTTTTGGCGCGACCTTCTGGCCCCAGGATTTCATCCTGCTGTCGGGCATCCTCATCGTCGCGGCGTTTGGCCTGTTCTTTATCACGGTGTATGCCGGCCGCGTCTGGTGCGGCTACACCTGCCCGCAAAGCGTGTGGACGTGGATCTTCATGTGGTGCGAAAAGGTCACCGAAGGCGACCGCAACCAGCGCATCAAGCTGGACAAGGCGCCGATGAGCGCCAACAAATTCCTGCGCAAGTTCAGCAAGCACAGCCTGTGGCTGATCATCGGGTTTGTCACCGGCATGACCTTCGTCGGCTACTTCTCGCCGATCCGTGAACTGGTGTTCGACTTCTTCACCGGCCAGGCTGATGGCTGGTCGTACTTCTGGGTCGGTTTCTTCACCCTCGCCACCTACGGCAACGCCGGCTGGCTGCGCGAGCAAGTGTGTATCTACATGTGCCCGTATGCGCGCTTCCAGAGCGTGATGTTCGACAAGGACACCCTGATTGTTTCCTACGATCCGCGCCGTGGCGAAACCCGTGGCCCGCGCAAAAAAGGCATCGACTACAAGGCCGAGGGCCTGGGGGATTGCATCGACTGCACGATGTGCGTGCAGGTGTGCCCCACCGGCATCGACATCCGAGACGGCCTGCAAATCGAATGCATCGGCTGCGCGGCCTGCATCGACGCCTGCGACAACATCATGGACAAGATGGAATACCCTCGCGGCCTGATCAGCTACACCACCGAGCACAACCTGTCAGGGCAGAAAACCCATAAGCTGCGCCCGCGCCTGATCGGTTATGCCTTGGTGCTGCTGGCAATGATCAGCTTGTTGGCGGGCGCGTTCTTCATGCGTTCGCTGGTGGGTTTCGACGTCAGCAAGGACCGCGTGCTGTACCGCGAAAACGCCGAAGGCCGGATCGAAAACGTCTACAGCCTGAAGATCATGAACAAGGACCAGCGCGACCACACCTACGTGCTCGACGCCGCCGGCCTGCCAGACCTCAAGCTGCAAGGCCGACGCGAGATCAAGGTGGCTGCCGGGGAAATTTTCAGCATGCCGGTGGAGCTGTCCAGCGCGCCGGAACAACTGCCTTCGAGCACCAACGAGGTGAAATTCATCCTCAGGGATGCCGATGACGACAGCGTCCACATTGAAGCCAAGAGCCGATTCATCGGCCCACAAGTTCGTTAATAGAGAGCACAACAATGCCCGCAGCTACTGCCGCAAGCCCCTGGTACAAGCACCTCTGGCCCTGGATCATCATCGGGATCCTGGCCTGCTCGGTGACATTGACCTTGTCCATGGTGACCATCGCGGTGAAGAACCCCGATAACCTGGTCAACGACAACTACTACGAGGCGGGCAAAGGCATCAACCGCTCCCTGGACCGCGAACTGCTGGCCCAGACCCTGCAACTGCGCGCCAAGGTGCACCTGGACGAGCTGACCGGCGAAGTCGAGTTGCACCTGACCGGCAACAGCGGGCCCGGCACCCTGGAACTGAACCTGATTTCGCCGACCCAGCCGGAGAAGGATCGCAAGATCATCCTGACCCGCAGCGACAGCGAACCCGGCCGCTACATCGGCCAGGTGACCGACAAGGTCGAAGGCCGCCGCTTCGTCGAATTGCTGGGCGTGGAAGGCAACCGGACCTGGCGCATGTTTGAAGAAGAACAGGTCAGCCATGACAAGGATTTGCTGCTGGGCGACGAGCCGCTGCAGGGTGCTGAAGACCTGAAAAAATAAAAAGCCGCGCTCCGCGCATCGCGGGCAATCCCGCTCCCACATTTGGAATGCATTCCCCTGTGGGAGCGGGCTTGCCCGCGATGAGGCCCTACCCGCCACCATAGATTCAAACCATGACCACGCCCATCCCTTGCTACCACTGTGCCCTGCCCGTGCCGCCCGGCAGCCGGTTCACCGCCGTGATCCTCGGCGAGTCCCGCGAGCTGTGCTGCCCGGGCTGCCAGGCGGTGGCCGAGGCGATTGTCGCCGGTGGCCTGGAAAGCTATTACCAGCACCGCAGTGAAGCCTCGGCCAACCCCGAGGCGCTGCCGGTGCAACTGGTGGACGAACTGGCGCTGTATGACCGCGCCGATGTGCAAAAACCCTTCGTACGCCACGACGGCGAGCTGTCGGAAGCCACGCTGTTGATGGAAGGCATCAGCTGCGCCGCCTGTGGCTGGCTGATCGAAAAACACCTGCGCAACCTGCCCGCCGTGGCCGAGGCGCGCCTGAACCTGTCCAACCACCGCCTGCACGTGCGCTGGGCCGACGGGCAATTGCCACTGAGCCAACTGCTCGGCGAGTTGCGCCATATCGGCTACGCCGCCCACCCGTATCAAGCCGACCGCGCCGCCGAACAGCTGGCCAGCGAAAACCGCCTGGCCTTGCGCCAATTGGGCGTGGCCGGGCTGCTGTGGTTCCAGGCGATGATGGCGACGATGGCCACCTGGCCGGAATTCAATATCGACCTGAGCCCGGAACTGCACGTGATCCTGCGCTGGGTCGCGATGTTTCTTACAACTCCAATCGTGTTCTACAGCTGCGCACCGTTCTTCAAAGGCGCGATGCGTGACCTGCGCACCCGCCACCTGACCATGGATGTTTCGGTGTCGCTGGCCATCGGTGGTGCGTACCTGGCCGGGATCTGGACCGCCATTACCGGCACCGGGGAGCTGTATTTCGATGCGGTGGGCATGTTTGCCCTGTTCCTGCTGGCCGGGCGCTACCTGGAGCGCCGCGCCCGGGAACGTACGGCGGCGGCCACCGCACAGTTGGTCAACCTGCTGCCGGCCTCGTGCCTGCGCATGAGTGCCGACGGGCAAAGTGAACGCATCCTGCTCAGCGAGCTGGCCCTGGGCGACCGGGTATTGGTACATCCCGGAGCAGTGCTGCCGGCAGACGGCATCATCCTCGATGGCCAGTCGAGCATCGACGAATCCCTGCTGACCGGCGAGTACCTGCCGCAGCCACGACAGGTCGGCGATGCCGTCACCGCCGGCACCCTCAACGTTGAAGGCGCACTGACCGTCGAAGTCCGTGCCCTGGGCCACGACACGCGCCTGTCGGCCATCGTGCGCCTGCTGGAGCGCGCACAGGCAGAGAAACCCCGGCTGGCGGAAATCGCCGACCGCGCCGCCCAATGGTTCCTGCTGTGCTCGTTGATCGCCGCGGCAGTGATCGGCTTGCTGTGGTGGGAGCTGGATGCATCGCGAGCCTTCTGGATCGTCCTGGCGATGCTGGTTGCGACCTGCCCTTGCGCTCTGTCCCTGGCCACGCCCACCGCCCTGACGGCGGCCACCGGAACCCTGCACAAACTCGGTCTGCTGCTGACCCGTGGCCACGTGCTGGAAGGCCTGAACCAGATCGACACAGTGATTTTCGACAAGACCGGCACCCTCACCGAAGGCCGCCTGGCTTTGCGTGCGATTCGTCCGCTGGGCGTGCTGGGCAGCGACGAATGCCTGAGCCTTGCCGCCGCGCTGGAACAACGCTCCGAACACCCGATCGCCCGCGCATTTGGCCGTGCACCACTGGCGGCGGACGAGGTGTTCAGCACGCCGGGCCTGGGCCTGGAAGGACGCGTCGGCAACCGCCAGTTGCGCATTGGCCAGCCGGGGTTTGTCTGCGAACTGAGCGGTTGCGCCCTCCCCGCCTCGCCGAAGGACGCCGGCCAATGGCTGCTGCTGGGCGATACCGACGGCGTCCTGGCCTGGTTTGTCCTGGACGACCGCCTGCGCAGCGACGCGCCAGCCTTGCTCGCCGCCTGCAAGGCCCGCGGCTGGCGCACGTTGCTGCTCTCGGGGGACAGCTCGCCGATGGTCGCCAGTGTCGCGGCTGAACTGGGGATCGACGAAGCCCACGGCGGCCTACGCCCCGACGACAAGCTGCACATGCTGCAACAGTTGCACAAGGAAGGCCGCAAGGTGCTGATGCTCGGCGACGGGGTCAACGACGTGCCGGTACTGGCCGCTGCCGACATCAGCGTGGCGATGGGCTCGGCCACCGACCTGGCCAAGACCAGCGCCGACGCAGTGCTGCTGTCGAACCGTCTGGATGCCCTGGTGCAAGCCTTCACCCTGGCCCGGCGCACCCGCCGGGTAATCATTGAGAACCTGCTGTGGGCCGGGCTGTACAATGGACTGATGTTGCCGTTTGCCGCCCTCGGCTGGATCACCCCGATCTGGGCCGCGATCGGCATGTCCCTCAGTTCGTTGACCGTGGTGCTCAATGCCCTGCGCCTGACTCGCATGCCGAGCACGCCAGCCGCGAGCCCCGCCCCCGTAACCCGTCCGCTGCCGGCGTGAGCCGCCCGGGCATGGAGTGCAGATGCCAGCTCTTTACGTGATGATCCCGGCGGCGCTGTTGATCGTGGCCATCGCCATATACATCTTCTTCTGGGCGGTGGACAGCGGCCAGTATGACGACCTCGACGGCCCGGCCCACAGCGTGCTGTTCGACGACCAGGACCCGAATCACCTGGCCGCCGTCGATGAAGCCAACGGCCCTGAGCAACCGCCCAAGCCGAAAGACCCGCCCCATGCTTGAACTCGCGCCCCTGCTGGTCTCGGCGGTGATCCTCGGCCTGCTGGGCGGCGGCCATTGCCTGGGCATGTGCGGCGGCCTGATGGGCGCGCTGACCCTGGCGATTCCCAAGGAGCAACGCAGCCGACGTTTTCGCCTGCTGCTGGCCTACAACCTGGGACGTATCCTCAGCTACGCCACCGCCGGCCTGCTGATCGGCCTCGCCGGCTGGGCGGTGGCCAACAGCCCGGCGGCGATGTTCATGCGCATCCTCGCCGGGCTGTTGCTGATCTGCATGGGGTTGTACCTGGCCGGCTGGTGGAGCGGCCTGACACGTATCGAACGCCTCGGGCGCGGCCTGTGGCGCCATATCCAGCCGATTGCCAACCGCTTGCTGCCGGTGTCCAGCCTGCCCCGGGCCTTGCTGCTGGGCGCGCTCTGGGGCTGGCTGCCATGCGGGTTGGTCTACAGCACCCTGCTGTGGGCGGCCAGCCAGGGCAATGCGCTGGACAGTGCGGTGTTGATGCTCGCCTTCGGCCTCGGCACGTGGCCGGTACTGCTGGCCACCGGGCTGGCGGCCGAGCGTGTCACTGCACTGTTGCGCAAACGCAGTGTGCGCATGACCGGTGGCCTGCTGGTGATTGTGTTTGGCCTATGGACGTTGCCCGGCCCCCACCAGCACTGGCTGATGGGCCATTAGATCGCCATGTGGCATAGCGCCGCTCCCCGTTGATGCAAATCAAGATGGCCCCTGCACCCAGCCCCTAGACTCGGCCCACTAGCCTATCCGGGGGAACGCCCGCATGCTCGACGCCATTCGTTGGGACACTGATCTGATTCACCGCTACGACCTGGCGGGGCCGCGCTACACCTCGTACCCCACCGCCGTACAATTCGACAGCCAGGTCGGCACCTTCGACCTGCTCCACGCCCTGCGCGACAGTCGCAAGGCCGTCCGGCCATTGTCGCTGTATGTGCATGTGCCGTTCTGCGCGAATATTTGCTACTACTGCGCCTGCAACAAGGTCATCACCAAGGACCGAGGGCGGGCTCACGCCTACCTGCAACGCCTGGAGCAGGAGATCCAACTGGTGGCCTGCCACCTCGACCCGAAACAGCCGGTGGAGCAGCTGCATTTTGGCGGTGGCACCCCGACTTTTCTCAGCCACGATGAATTGCGCCAGGTCATGGCCCGGCTGCGCCAGCACTTCAACCTGCTGGACGATGATTCCGGCGACTACGGGATTGAAATCGACCCGCGGGAAGCCGACTGGGCAACCATGGGCCTGCTGCGGGAACTGGGCTTCAACCGCGTCAGCATCGGCGTGCAGGACCTCGACCCCGACGTGCAGCGCGCGGTGAACCGCCTGCAAAGCCTGGAAGAAACCCGGGCGGTGATCGACGCGGCGCGCACCCTGCAATTTCGTTCGATCAATATCGACCTGATCTACGGCCTGCCCAAGCAATCGCCGCTGAACTTCGCCCGCACGGTGGAGGAAGTGATCAAGCTGCAACCGGATCGCCTGTCGGTGTTCAACTACGCGCACCTGCCGGAACGGTTCATGCCCCAGCGACGGATCAATACCGAGGACCTGCCGTCACCGGCCGAAAAGCTGTTGATGCTGCAAACCACCATCGAACAATTGACCAACGCCGGCTACCGCTACATCGGCATGGACCACTTCGCCCTGCCGGATGACGAACTGGCCATCGCCCAGGAAGAAGGCACCCTGCAACGCAACTTCCAGGGCTACACCACTCACGGGCATTGCGACTTGATCGGGCTCGGGGTGTCGGCGATCAGCCAGATTGGCGACCTGTACTGCCAGAACAGCAGCGACCTGAACCACTACCAGAACGCCCTGGCTGGCGCACAACTGGCCACCAGCCGGGGCTTGTTGTGCACCACGGATGACCGGTTGCGGCGGGAGGTGATCCAGCAGCTGATCTGCAACTTCAGCCTGACATTCGAGAAGATCGAACAAGCCTTCAATATCGATTTTCGCGGCTATTTCGACGAACTCTGGCCACAGCTGGAAGCAATGAGCGAGGACGGGCTGATCGAAGTCGACCCACAGGGCATCCGCGTATTACCGGCGGGACGCCTGCTGGTGCGCTCGGTGTGCATGGTGTTCGATGCCTATCTGGAGCATCAGAACCGGCAACGATTTTCGCGGGTGATCTGAGGGTGTTACTTCGCCATCAGGCTCATTGCTTCCATCTGGGCCTGAGGCGTCTCGTCTTTCAAGACTTTGGCCAATTGCGTCTGGGCTGTCATCAAGCCGGCCTGGATGGTCGCCACGTCGCCCTGCAAGCCTGCCACCTTGGCCTGGCGTGCCTCCGGACTCAGGGAGGTGTTGGCCATGGCTGCGGAGAGCTCGGCCATCTTCTGCGCAAGCTGCTTTTTCAGCTCGCGGATCATTTTCAACAGTTGCTTGGCGCTGTCGCTCAGGCTGCTCTCATCAATATCGCTATTGGAGGATTTCTTCGCAGAGGCCATGCCCATCCCCGCCCCGGAAATAGTGACCTTCACGCCTTCGGTGACCTTGGTTTCAGAAGCCGGCACCTTGGCGGCGTCGTCTTTTTCCTTGGCTGCATCGGCAGCCTTCCAAACCGACACCGCGGGCACGTTGATAACCGGATTTTGGACAGTGCTGACTGACATGATCTGAGCTCCAGCTCATAGAGAGACACTTATGTATCGGCGCCGATACATAAACCTTTATACCGTTGCTGCTTTTTTGTACACGCTGGCCTGATCATCCCCCAGTGCGGTACCCTTACGTCTTATGTGTGTTTTCCCACAAGGATTTAAGAAATGTCCGAGCCAGTTAAACTGCGCGCTCATAGCCAGGCTCATTGCAAGGATTGCAGCCTGGCCCCCCTCTGCCTGCCACTTTCGTTGAATCTGGAAGACATGGAAGCGCTGGACGAGATCGTTAAACGCGGTCGCCCACTGAAGAAAGGCGAGTTCCTGTTTCGCCAGGGCGACAAGTTTGATTCCGTTTATGCAGTACGCTCGGGCGCGTTGAAAACCTTCAGCCTGAGCGATGGCGGCGAAGAACAGATCACCGGTTTCCACCTGCCCAGCGAGCTGGTCGGGCTGTCGGGCATGGACACCGAGATTCACCCGGTGTCGGCCCAGGCCCTGGAAACCACCTCGGTGTGTGAAATCCCGTTCGAACGTTTGGACGAACTGGCCCTGCAATTGCCACAGTTGCGCCGCCAACTGATGCGCGTGATGAGCCGGGAAATCCGCGACGACCAGCAGATGATGCTGCTGTTGTCGAAGAAAACCGCCGACGAGCGGATCGCGACTTTCCTGGTCAACCTCTCCGCGCGTTTCCGCGCCCGGGGTTTCTCGGCCAACCAGTTCCGCCTGAGCATGTCGCGCAACGAAATCGGCAACTACCTGGGCCTGGCGGTGGAAACCGTGTCCCGCGTCTTCACCCGCTTCCAGCAGAACGAGTTGATTGCGGCTGAAGGCAAGGAAGTGCATATCCTCGACCCGATCCAGCTCTGCGCATTGGCTGGCGGCTCGCTCGACGGCTGATCCAGACGCTTGCGGCCGAGCCAATCGGCTGGGCCGCAGGTATACTTCGAGTCCGTTTTCCGCCCCAGGACTCTTCGACGATGGTCTTCGATTCGTTCGACATCAAATCCCTGATTCGCCCAGTCATCGACTTCCCCAAGCCTGGGGTGATCTTTCGCGACATCACGCCGCTGTTCCAGTCGCCCAAGGCCTTGCGCCTGGTGGCCGATACCTTCGTGCACCGCTACGTCGAAGCCGAGTTCACACACATCGGCGCGATGGATGCCCGGGGCTTTTTGATCGGTTCGATCATTGCCTACCAGTTGAACAAACCGCTGATCCTGTTCCGCAAGCAAGGCAAACTGCCGGCTGACGTGCTGGCCGAGGGTTACCAGACCGAGTACGGCGAAGCGTTCCTGGAAGTGCACGCCGACAGCCTGTGTGAAGGGGATTCGGTGCTGATGTTCGATGACCTGATCGCCACCGGCGGCACGCTGATCGCGGCGGCCAACCTGGCGCGGCGCATGGGCGCACGGATTTTCGAAGCAGCGGCGATCATTGATCTGCCGGAGCTGGGTGGGTCCCGGCGCCTGGAAGACATGGGTATTCCTACGTTCTGCCTGACGCAGTTTGCGCTGACTGATCAGTAAGCCGGGACTCGTGTGGCGAGGGAGCTTGTGTGGCGAGGGAGCTTGCTCCCGCTGGAGTGCGCAGCGCTCCCAAAGATCTTGGGGCCGCTACGCAGCCCAGCGGGAGCAAGCTCCCTCGCCACACAAGCCCCCCCGCCACAAAAGCGCTTTCTAGAAACCCATCTGCTTGCTGATGATTTCGTTCATCACCTCCCGAGTCCCGCCACCAATGGACAGGATGCGGTTGTCGCGATACAGCCGCTCCACCAGGTTGCCGCGCATGTAACCCTGCCCGCCGAGGATCTGCACAGCGTCGTAGGTCACGCGGTCCGCGGTGTCGGTGGCGAGGTTCTTGGCCATGGAGATTTCCTTGATCACACTCTTGCCAGCGGCCATCTTGGCGGCCTGGCGGTAGGTGAACTCCCGGGAGACCTCCACCGCCGTGGCCATTTCCGCCAGGCGATGCTTGAGTACCTGGAACTTGCCGATGGGTTTGCCGAAGGCCTCACGCTGGGCCGCCCATTTCAGGCTCTCCTCCAGGGCCATCTGCGCCGTCATGTTGGCCATCAATGCCAGGGCCAGCCGTTCGCTCTGGAAGTTGCCCATGATGCAGGCGAAGCCCATGTTCTCGACACCAATCAGGTTTCCTACCGGTACGCGGCAATCGTCGAAGAACAGCTCGGCAGTGTCCGACGCCCACCAGCCCATTTTCTTAAGTGGCGTACCGGTGGTGAAGCCCGGAGTGTCCTTTTCGATCAACAGCAGGCTGATACCGCCAAAGCCCGGCCCGCCGGTACGCACCGCCACGGTATAGAAGTCGGCACGCTGGCCGCTGGTGATAAAGGTTTTGCTGCCGCTGACGCGGTAATGGTCGCCGTCGCGCACGGCGCGGGTTTGCAGGTTGGCGACGTCGGAGCCGCCGCCGGGCTCGGTGACCGCCAGGGCGGCGATCTTCTCGCCGGACAAGACCTGCGGCGCAACGCGATCGCGCACCTCGGGCCGGGCCCATTTGACGATCGGCGGCAAACCGATATCCAGCGAGCCCAACCCCGCCACCACGCCGCCAGAGCCGCAGCGCATCAGCTCTTCGCTGGCGGCGACCTTGGCGAACAGATCACCTTCGTGGCTGCCGCCCAGGGCTTCGGGGTAACCGATGCCCAGGATCCCGGCGGCGCCGGCCTTGAGGTACAACTCCCGGGGGAAGCTCTCGGCTTCTTCCCACAGCTCGATGCCCGGCAACATCTCGCGCTCGACGAAACGTCGCACGCTGTCGCGAACCAATTGGTGACTGGGGTCGAAGTATTCCTGATAGGCAGACATCGGCAAGCTCCACGGGAAGGTGGAGCGAACTTACCAAGCGCTTGCTTGGCTATCAAGATACAAGGCGGAGCCTGACGAAGACTTAGATGAACAGTAGAGATCAAATGTAGGAGCTGGCTTGCCTGCGATAGCATCACCTCGGTTTAACTGAAAGACCGAGTTGTCTGCATCGCAGGCAAGCCAGCTCCCACATCAAGCCCAGCTCCCACATGTCGTTCTGCGGTGTTTTTAGAGGGCGATCGGCTTACGCCCGGCAAATGAATGCGCCAGGGTTCCGCCATCCACCAGCTCCAGCTCGCCACCCAGCGGCACGCCATGGGCGATACGCGAAGTGATCAGGCCCTTGTTGGTCAGCAATTGCGCGATGTAATGGGCTGTCGCTTCGCCTTCCACCGTCGGGTTAGTGGCCAGGATCACCTCGACAAAGGTCCCCTGCTCCTCGATCCGCGTCACCAGTTGCGGAATACCGATGGCCTCCGGCCCCAGCCCGTCCAGCGGCGACAGGTGGCCCTTGAGCACAAAGTAGCGCCCGCGGTAACCGGTCTGCTCCACCGCATACACATCCATCGGCCCTTCGACCACACACAGCAGCGTGTCGTCGCGGCGAGGGTCGGCGCATTGCGGGCACAGTTCTTCTTCGGTCAAGGTGCGGCACTGGCGGCAGTGGCCTACCCCTTCCATGGCCTGGCTCAAGGCCTGGGCCAGTCGGGAGCCGCCGCTGCGATCACGCTCCAGCAGTTGCAGCGCCATGCGCTGGGCGGTTTTCTGGCCCACGCCCGGCAAAGTGCGCAGGGCGTCGATCAGTTGACGAATCAGGGGGCTGAAGCTCATGGGGGAAAGGTCCGACAAAACAACGAGACGCGGTTTATACCCGCGCCCCGGATTAGCGTCAAATGCTCAATCTTGTGCGACGCGCACCACCAACTTGCCGAAGTTGCGCCCCTCCAGCAAACCGATAAAGGCTTCAGGTGCCTGCTCCAGGCCTTCCACCACGTCCTCGCGGAACTTGATCTTGCCGTCCCGCACCCACGGCGCCATGGCACTGAGGAACTCCGGCTGGCGGTCGCCATAGTCATCGAACACGATAAAGCCCTGGATCCGCACACGCTTGGTCAGCAAGGTACGTTGCAACGCAGGCAGCCGGTCGGGGCCGCTGGGGGCTTCGTGGGCGTTGTAGCCGGCGATCAGTCCGCACAAGGGAATGCGCGCCTTGGCGTTCAGCAGCGGCACGACCGCGTCGAATACCTTGCCACCGACGTTTTCAAAGTAGATGTCGATACCCTTCGGGCAAGCCTGGGCCAGCTCCTCGGCAAAGTTGTCGCCCTTGTGGTCGATGCAGGCATCAAAGCCCAGTTCTTCCACTACATAGCGGCACTTGTCGGCACCACCCGCCACGCCGACCACCCGCAGGCCCTTGATCTTCGCCACCTGGCCGACCACCGAGCCCACCGCGCCGGAAGCCGCCGCCACCACCAGGGTTTCCCCGGACTTGGGTTGGCCGATGTCCGTGAGGCCCATATAGGCGGTCATCCCGGGCATGCCCAGCACGCCCAATGCCATCGAAGGACTCGCCAGGCCCTTGGGCACCGGTATCAGGTTGCGGCCATCGGAGATGCTGTGGCTCTGCCAGCCGGTGGAACCGACCACCAGGTCACCCACCTCGAACTTGGGATTACGGGATTGCTCGATACGGCTGACAGCGCCGCCGGTCATCACCTCGTCGATTTCCACCGGCGCGGCGTAGGACGGTGCATCACTCATGCGCCCGCGCATGTACGGGTCCAGAGACAGGTAAAGGGTTTTCAGCAGGACTTGGCCGTCGGCCAGTTCCGGCAGCGCGACGCGTTCCAGGCGAAAGTTTTCCGGCACCGGTGCGCCGTGGGGGCGTGAGACCAGCACGATGCGCTGGTTGAGGGTCAGTGATTCGGTCATCAGCGAGGCTCCTTCTATCGGTGATTGAATTCAACGGTATAGGGTGCAGACCCCAAGAGAGGGTCCAGGGTTCGACAAAACTCCCGTAGCAGTTGTCGAGCGCCAGCGAGGCTACGTTAGCCGCACCGCCGTCTTCATGCCAGACGCGGGACCGAGTCGCCGCCGACGCAGCCTCGCTGGCGCTCGGCAGCTGCTACGGATGCGTATGCGTATGCGTATGCGTATGCGTATGCGGAAAATATTCCGCGCAAAAAAATGCCAGGCACGGGGCCTGGCATCTTCAGTCGCGGGCTTGCCGATCAGAACGGCAGCTTCATACCCGGCGGCAGTTGCATGCCAGCGGTCACGCCGGACATTTTGTCCTGGCTGTTGGCTTCGATCTTGCGCACGGCGTCGTTGACGGCCGCGGCGAACAGCGCCTCGAGCATTTCCAGGTCGTCTTCGCCCACGCCCGGCAATACGCTTGGGTCGATGCTCACGCGCTTGATGTCGTGACGACCGGTCATCACCACGCTGACCATATCGCCACCGGCTTTACCGGTGACTTCGGCGTTGGCCAGTTCTTCCTGCATCTTGGCCATCTTTTCCTGCATCTGCTGCGCCTGCTTCATCAGGCCGGCCATGCCACCTTTCATCATGGGAATCACCTCAAAAGTACGTGGATCAATTATTGGCCCCGGCTTATGACGCCTGGGGAACCGGGGCTTCTACAGGTTCAATAGTATCGTGACGCACCACCGCGCCAAACTGCTCCATCATCTGCTGGATGAGCGGATCACCGTGGATCGACTCTTCAGCCTCGCGCTGGCGGTTGACCCGGCGACGTGACGCCGCCTGGGCCGGCGTTTCCTGCTCGGGCTTGATCAGCTCGATGCTGATGGTCAGCGTGCGTCCGTGGAACTGGTTCAGGGCATCGTTGAGCCGGCGCTGCTGGGTCGCGTTGAACAGGGCGCTGTGGGCCGGGTCCAGGTGCAGCAACCAATGGTCGCCATCGACAGCAATCAGCGTGCAGTTGGCGGCGATGCTGCCGGTCATGCCGGAAATCGGCAGTTTCGGGAACAGCTCCAGCCATTGCAGCGCCAGGCCGGTGGCCGGCATGGCAGCCGGTTCCGGCTCAGGCTCCGGGGCGGGCTCGGCGGTGTGCTCACTGGCCAGGTCGTCCAGGTAGCTGTAGGCCGAGTCCATGTCCGGCTCGATGTAGTCTTCGTCCAGCGGCGGCTCGTCGTCGAGGTCGGTGCCCGGAGTGGCGGCGTCCACTTGAGCGACGGTCGGCTCCGGCACCGGGGCCGACACCCATTCGGGGGCGTCCGGCACCACGCTGTCCGGGGTCGGCGCTGGCATGGGTGTCAGTTCAGGCTGCTCACTGGTGGTTTCCAGCACTGGCTCGACGGCTGGCTGCAGCTCGACCTCGGCTTCTACCGGGTCATTCCACGGCAGATCGACTTCCGGCACGGGCGCGGGCTCAACCGCAGGCGTTGGCGCCACCACAGGCGCCACCGGCTCGGCGACAACAGGGGCCGGTGCCGGAGCAACCGGCGCAGGCGGCGCAACCACTGGCGCGACAACAGCCGGGCCAGCCACTGGTTTGGCGGAATCAACTGTGGCCTGGCTGATCCCCACTGGCTTTAGCGGCTGTCTCGGCGCATCCGCCGTGTCGGCGGGCCTAAAGGCCAGCATCCGCAGCAGGACCATTTCAAAGCCGCCGCGCGGGTCGGGTGCCAGCGGCAAGTCACGCCGGCCAATCAGGCCCATCTGGTAGTAGAACTGCACATCTTCGGCCGGCAGCGCCTGGGCCAGGGCCAGCACGCGGTCGCGGTCGCCATGGCCGTTGTCGACACCCTCAGGCAAGGCCTGGGCGATGGCAACGCGGTGCAGCACATTAAGGATTTCCGAGAGCACTCCATTCCAATCCGGGCCTTGCTCGGACAGGTGGCGCACGGCTTCGAGCAATGCCTTGGCGTCGCCTTCGATCAGCGCGTGCAGCACATCGAACACCTGGCCGTGGTCGAGGGTGCCGAGCATGGCGCGCACGTCGGCGGCCATGACTTTGCCTTCACCGAAGGCGATGGCCTGGTCGGTGAGGCTCATGGCGTCACGCATCGAACCGTCGGCGGCACGCCCCAGCAGCCACAGGGCGTCGTCTTCGAACGGTACGTTCTCGACCCCCAGCACGTGGGTCAAATGCTCGACCACCCGCTCCGGGGTCATGTTTTTCAGGGAGAACTGCAGGCACCGCGACAAAATCGTTGCAGGAAGTTTCTGCGGGTCGGTGGTGGCCAGGATGAATTTGACGTAGGGCGGCGGCTCTTCCAGGGTTTTCAACAGCGCGTTGAAAGAGTGGCTGGAAAGCATGTGCACTTCGTCGATCAGGTAGACCTTGAAGCGGCCACGGCTGGGCGCGTACTGCACGTTGTCGAGCAGCTCGCGGGTGTCTTCGACCTTGGTGCGGCTTGCGGCGTCGATCTCGATCAGGTCGACAAAGCGCCCTTCGTCGATTTCCCGGCACACCGAGCACGTACCGCACGGCGTCGAGGTAATGCCGGTTTCACAGTTCAGGCACTTGGCGATGATGCGGGCAATGGTGGTCTTGCCCACACCGCGGGTACCGGTGAACAGGTAGGCGTGGTGCAGCCGCTGGCTGTCCAAGGCATTGATCAGAGCCTTGAGCACATGGGTCTGGCCGACCATTTCGCGGAACGAGCGCGGACGCCATTTACGTGCAAGAACCTGATAACTCATCGAAAACCGTCGCAACTGGGAAGCGGAAGCGGGTAATGCTAGCGGAGCAAGGGGGAAATTGCATCCGGCACGCTCGTCTAATCTGACTAAGCTGCTCTAACCAAGCCTATAAAAGGCTGAACCCGGAGAGTTTATGCGCGCAGTCCTGGGCGCCTTGTGGATGATTGCCACGGTCAGCCTGGCGGCACCCGCACCCCTGCGTTTCTCCATTTCCGACAGCTGGACCATGCCCATGGTGCAACTCGACCAGGGCCAGCCGACCCAGGGTATTTTGTATGACGTGATGTTGAGCCTGGCAACTCAGGTCGGGCGCCCCGCAAAATTCCATGTATTGCCCCGTGCGCGCATCGACACCGCCATGGAGCGTGGGGACGTTGATGTGCGCTGCTACGTGACACCCGCGTGGCTGAACAACCTGTCGGGCGATTACACCTGGAGCATCCCGCTGATGGTGCAACGCAATGTGCTGGCGACTGCCCACGTGCCGCCGCTGTCAGTGCGGCTGGACAGCCTTGCACCGCAACATATCGGCACGGTGCTCGGCTATAGCTACCCGCCCCTGGAACCGAGCTTCGCCAGCGGCCAGTTCACCCGCGACGACAGCCGCAGTGAGGAGCAGGTGCTGCAAAAGCTCGTGGCCGGGCGCTTCAAGTATGCGGTGACCAATGAATGGATACTCGACCGTTTCAATCAGCAACTACCGCCCACACAGCGCCTGCACACCGTGGCCGTGATCGAGGAGCAAAGCCTGGGCTGCTATGTGCGCAACGATCCGCAGGTGCCCGGGCAACAGATTCTGCGCACCTTGTTGCGCATGAAAATGTCCGGCGAAATTGATGAAATCATCCAGCTGTACACCGGGGACAGCGCCCCCGCCCCTTAAGATCATCTGATTTACTCTGTGGGGAGGGAGCTCCCTCCCCACAGTGAACATCACTCGAGCTTTTGCCACTGCGGCGGCGGCGCAAATCCCTCGACCCAACCCGGCACCTCCCCCGCCGGCATCGGCCGGGCGATGAAATAGCCCTGGGCCACTTCGCAGCCCATGCGCATCAACAACTGCCCGTGCTCCAGGGTTTCCAGGCCCTCGGCGATGACTTCGCGGCCAAACGCCCGGGCCAGGCCGATCACCGCCTTGGTCAGCGCCAGGTCGTCCTTGTCGTGGAGGATGTCGCGCACAAACGACTTGTCGATCTTGATGGTCTGGGTCGGCAGGCGCTTGAGGTAGCTGAGGGAGGAATAGCCAGTGCCAAAATCATCCAGGGAAAACTGCACGCCCAACGCCTGGCAGGCTTCCAGGTGCTGGGTAACGCGCTGGATATTGTCGATGGCCACTGACTCGGCGATTTCCAGGTCCAGCCGCTGCGGCTCCACTTGCGGGTATTGCGCCAGCAAGTCTTGCAGGCGCTCGACAAAATCCTCGCGCTGGAAATGCCGCGCCGCGATGTTCACGCTCACCGACCACCAGCGCCCCTGCACCTGCCAGTGATGCATCTGCTCCAGCACTTGGGCGATCACCCATTCTCCGATGTCGACAATCAGGTCGGTCTGCTCGATCAGCGGCAGGAAATCCCCTGGCGTCACCAGCCCACGCTCCGGGTGCTGCCAGCGTAATAACGCCTCGAATCCCACCACCGTGCCGCTGCGCAAGTTGACCTTGGGCTGGTAATGCAGGCACAACTGCCCCGCCGCCAAGGCCTGGCGAATCTGCTCCACGGTCTGGTGGCTGGCCTTGGCCTCCTGCTCCAGGGACACGTCAAACAACTGGTAACGGTTACGCCCGCTCTGCTTGGCCACGTACATCGCCTGGTCGGCATGGCGCAGCAGGGTGTCGGCGTCCTCGTCATCCAGAGGGAACAGCGTGACGCCGATGCTGGCGAACACGTTCAGCTCCGCACCCTGGATCGAATACGGCTCGGAGATCGCCTTGAGGATGCGCAGCAAGGCCGCGTTCAGCTCGTCGATATCCCGCACGTAACGCAGGATCAGCACAAATTCGTCACCGGCCAGCCGGGCCACCACATCTTCGCCGCGAATGATCTCCCGCAGCCGCGTGGCCACCTCCACCAACAACAGGTCCCCACAGGCATGCCCATAGCCGTCGTTGACCGCCTTGAAGCCGTCCAGGTCGAGCATGCACAGCGCCAGCGGGATGTCTTCGTTGCGGGAGAATTCCAGGGACTGGTTCAGCAACTCGGACAGGTAGGCACGGTTCGGCAAGCCCGTCAGTACGTCGTGGCCGACCCGCCATTGCAGCGTGTGCAGCAATTGGCGCTTTTCGCTGACATCAAAGCGGATCGACACATACTTCTGCACCAGCCCGGTCTTCTCATCGAGCAGCGGCACCATGGTGCTGTCCACCCAATACAGGGTTCCATCCTTGGCCCGGTTGCAGATTTCCCCACGCCACACCCGGCCTTCGCTGATGGCTTGCCACATGCCCTGGAAGAACCCCGCGGGGTGCAGCCCAGAGCTGAGAATCCGATGGTTTTGCCCCAGCAACTCGTCACGCCCGTAGCCGGACATGGCGCAGAACTGGTCATTGACGTAAGTGATGCAGCCCGCCAGGTCAGTCTCGGAGAAAATGGCGGCTGCATCCACGGCCCTGCGGTATTTCTCGTCCATGAGTCAGGCTCACTGTGGCTAGCGGTTGAACCGCTCGACCAGGGCGCGCAACCCGGAAGAGATGCTTTCGAGTTCCCGGCCACGGGTGACTGCAGCGTTGGCAGTGCCCGCTGTCTTTTGCACCGTGGCGGCGACGTTATTGATCTGTTGTGAAACTTCCTCGGCGACGTGGGATTGTTCCTGTGAGGCAGCAGCCATTTGCTGACTCATGTCGGTAATTCGCTCCACCGCGTGGCGAATGCCTTGCAGCGCCTGTTGCGCCTCAAGCACTTGCTGCACACCCTGCTCGGCTTCGTGGATGCCCAGGCTCGCGATCTCGACCGCCTCATCGGCGCCGGCCCGCAGGTTCTGGATGATGCCCTGGATCTGCTGGGTCGATTCGCGCGTCTTGCCCGCCAGTGCGCGCACCTCGTCGGCCACCACGGCAAAGCCGCGGCCTTGCTCGCCGGCGCGGGCTGCTTCAATGGCTGCGTTGAGGGCCAGCAGGTTGGTCTGGTCGGCGATCGCCTGGATCATGCTCGCAGCCACCTGGATCTGCTGGGTCTGCCCGGCCAGGTTGCCCACCGCCTGGTTGATCTGGGTGACGGTGCCGGCCAGCAACTGGATTGCCTCGCGGGAAGTGCCGGCCACCTGGCTGCCCTGCTCGGCGAGGGTGTTGGCGGTGTGGGCTTCGCTGGCGGTTTGTTGCACGTGCACCGCCACTTCGGCGATGGAGGCGGCCATCTCGGTCATGGCTGCGGCGGTCATGTCGGTCTCGGCACGTTGCTCCAGCAGTGCCGACTCGGTGGTGCTCGACAGCACACTGGAGTGGGCCGCGGCTTCGGCCATCTGGTTGGCCAGGTCGCTGAGGCGCGTCAGGGCGGTTTTAAGCCGCGCCTCTTCGCTGATCAGGATCATTTCCAACTGCGCGGTGGGGCCCAGGGCGTCGCTGTAGGTCATGGCGCTGATGGGGTCGGAAAAAGCATTGGGTGTGTTCTGCACAATCCGCTTGAGCTGTAGCCCCAGTCGCTGATGGCCCCAGATGCCTACCCCCAGAAACAATCCGACAGTCAGCGTCTGGGCCCACGCGCCGGGGATCCATTGGAAGGCGGCAAGGCTGGCCACGGCGGCCGCCAGTGGCAAAGCCAAGGCCTGGGCCACGGGCGCCAGGCGTCGCAGCGGCGAGACCGCCGCCCCACCCGCCTGCAACCGTGCATACAGCGCTTCGGCGCGGCGCACCTGTTCGCGGGTGGGCTTGACCCGCACCGATTCGTAACCCGTCAGCCGCCCGTCTTCGAGAATCGGCGTCACATAGGCACTGACCCAGTAATAGTTGCCGTTCTTGCAGCGGTTCTTCACCACGCCCATCCAGCTGTGCCCGGCCTTGAGGTAGCTCCACATCAGTTGGAACACGGCGGGCGGCATGTCCGGGTGGCGCACCAGGTTGTGGGTGCTGCCGATCAGCTCCGCCTGGGTAAAGCCGCTCATGGCGGCAAACTCGGCGTTGCAGTAGGTAATGTGGCTGTTGACGTCAGTCGCGGAAATTAGCCGTTGCTGCTCCCCAAAAGTCTGTTCAACAGCAGTGACCGGCAAATTGAGACGCACGTTAAAGCTCCATGGACAGCATTCGATCGCTCGCTGGACCACCGGGTAGGCGGGACAGGCGTATTCGTATTTCCAGTCGGGCTGCGCCGTCGATCGGCTGATTGGCCGCAGAGGTACGCAAACCCACGATTTTGCACAGCAATTCACCATCCATTCAGTGATGATCAACTAGGCTTTAATTCGGGTATCCGGCACGTGAGGCGCAATGATGCGTGGCACTGACGAGCGACATTTCAGTCCCTGCCAAGCGTCCGTTTTGTGGGCACATTTATGAGAGTAAGGAGAAAGCAATGATTTCCTGTTTCATAAACCTGCCTTCTGAAACGAGACCACCAAATACTTGTCCTAGATGCCGATTCTACGAATTACATCACATTTTGCAAGAAAAGGTGATGGTACGTGCGGTTGTCTAATTTTAAGATTTATCGTTAAGTTCTTGATTCTAAATGGGAATTGAGCGATGCACATTTCAAGTTTGGGTCCAGCCATCAGACGTTACCGCAAGGTCGCAGGGCTTACTCAGGCTGAACTAGGTGAAAAAACCGGTTTTGACCCTAAAACCATCAGCCGCTTCGAAACCGGCACCTATACACCCAGCGTCGAGGCTCTGTTCTTGTTCGCAGAGGCGCTGGGAGTGAAGCTGAAAGTCTTTTTCGCAGATTTGGTCGACGAAGAGGAACAGCGCGCTTATCTGTTCGGTGTCATTCATAAAGCCACCCCGAAGGATCTGGGAAAGCTGATCGCAGCGGTAGACCAGGCCTTGTCCAAGCCTTAGAGCTCGTAACACAAGTGCACGCAATAAAAAGAGCAGGCAGCGCGACTGTCTGCTCTTTGCTGGATGACTCCTGACATGAACTGACAGGACAGCCCCTTAGACTAGGGACTGAGCCGCGCCATTGCTGCGCATTATCAGGGAGTCATCATGAATAGCATTGCCCATTACTTTTTGTTGTACGTCGACAGCCCGGCCACCAGCGCCAACCTCTATAGCCGGTTGCTGGACAAGCCTCCCGTGGAACTGGGGCCAACTTTCGCCCTGTTCATTCTCGACAACGGGGTGAAACTCGGCCTGTGGTCGCGCCACACCGTAGAGCCCGCGGCCCAGGCTACGGTTGGCGGTGGCGAGGTGGGATTCTGCGTCGCCGACGTGGCAACGGTCGATGAGCTGCACGCGCGCTGGGTTGACCTGGGGATGAGCATCATCCAGTCACCGGTCGAGGCGGATTTCGGCTACACCTTTGTCGCCCAGGACCCCGACGGCCACCGCCTGCGGGTCTTCACCGTGAACCCTTAACGGCTTGCGGCGCCAGCGCCCTTCCAGGCTGATGGCGCCGACACTGGCCAGCACGATCAGGCCACCCAACACCACCCGCAGCGAAACCTGCTCGCCCAGCAACGTGGCGGCCATCACCATCGCCACGGGTGGCACCAGGTACAACGCCACCGAAGCGCGGCTGACCTCCACATGCCGCAACACATAGGCCCAGGCCAGGTACGCCAGGGCGCTGGGAAAGGCGCCGAGCAACAACACCGCCAGGTTGGCTTGCGTTGATGCCTGCCACACCACTGCCGGCAAACCCGGCAAATAGACACACAAGAGCAACGTGCCCGACCACACGGTGTAGCACACGGTAGTCAGCGGGCTGTAGCGCCGCGAATAGTGTTTCTGGATCGTGAAGTACAGGCTCCACGACAGCGCCGCCACCAGGATCATCAAGCCACGCGGATCAATCTCGCCCAGGCCATGCTCGCCCCAGATCACCACCAGCACCCCGCTCAACCCCAACAGCACGCAACCCCAGCGCCAGCTGGTGACGCGCTCCTTCAAGGCGAAAAACGCCACCAACACTGTAAACAGCGGAACCGACTGCGCCAGCACACTGGAGGCGGCCGCCGTAACAAATTGCTGGCCGAAGTTGATGGTCAGGTGATGCAGGAAAATCCCGAAGAACCCCAGCACCAGCAGCCATGGCAAGTCCCGCAGACGCGGCCGCTCGATCCTCATGACCAATGCCACGCCGGCCATCAACACCGACGCAATCAGAAACCGCCCCAGGGCCAACTGCCCCGGACTGTAGCTGTGCAAGGCCATATGAATACCGATTGGCGAATACGCCCAACAGAGGATGACGCTGGCAGTGACTAGCGTAAGCTTTACAGGTGACGGGGTATTCATGAACGGCGTCCAGCAGTGGGAATGCCGTCAGTCTTGGCCCCGCCAAGGTGCAGGACAATTAACCGTTTCTGACTTCTGTAATCACTGGAACTGAGCGATGGAACTGGCCCAACTGAAAATGGTGAAAGCCGTGGCGCAAACCGGCAGCGTGGCCCAGGCCGCCCTGCAATTGCACTGCGTGCCGTCCAACATCACCACGCGCATCAAGCAGCTGGAAAGCGAGTTGGGCACCCCGCTGTTCATTCGCGCCGGGCGCGGGTTGGCGATCAGTGCGGCCGGTGAGGTGTTTCTCGACTACTGCGAGCGCATCCTGGCGCTGGTGGAAGAGTCCAAGCGCGCCGTCGACAGCAATGCGATTCCCCGCGGCAAACTGCGCATCGGCGCGGTGGAATCCAGCGCCAGCGGCCGGCTGCCGCCATTGTTGGCCGAATACCATCGACGCTATCCACAAGTGGAGCTGGAACTGGTGACCGGCGCCTGGGCCCAGCTACTCGATGACCTGCAGCACCACCGCATCGATGCCGCGCTGGTGGCCGCCGGCGGCAAACGCGCGAAGCTTGAACAAAGTGTGGTCTACAGCGAGCGCCTGGTGCTGATCACCAGCGCTTCCAGCGCGCCCATCGAAGATGCCCGGGACCTGGCCGGCCGCACCCTGCTGGTCTGGCCGCCCGGCTGCCCGTACCGCGCCGCCCTGGAAAACTGGCTCAAGCCCCACGACATCAAACCGGCCATCGCCAGCTACGCCAGCTGGGGCACGATCATTGGCTGCGTCAGCGCGGGGATTGGCGTGGCGCTGGCGCCGGAAGGCATCCTGGCGCGCTACGAACAGGCCAACCAGCTGACGTCCTACCGCTTCGACGAGTTGGCGGCAGTGGATAACCTGCTGTTCTGGCACAAAGACACCCAACGCCACCTGGCGCGGGACGCATTTGCGGGGCTGCTGCGAGAGACATTCGGCTAACCCGTTGCAACATGTTTCAGTTATCCTGCCGCGAAATTAATTCAAATTGTAAGGGACTACCATGAATTACTTCCGCCTGTTGTTGGCGGCGGCCGCTCTGAGCCTGCCTGTCGCACCCGCTTTTGCCGCCGCCAAGCCGGCGCCTGTTGAAGCCACTGCACCCGCCGAAGCCCCCGAAACCGCAGAACATTTTCTCGGCTCCCTCAAGCAGAAGACCGGTACGGTCACCCTGCCCGGCGGCATCGCCACCCTCAAGCTCAACGACGAGTTCTACTACCTCGACCCCGCAGACACCGAGCGCCTGCTGACCGATGGCTGGGGCAACCCGCCAGGCTTCAAGACGCTGGGCATGATCGTGCCGAAAGCCGGCAGCCCATTGTCGGAACGCGGCTGGGGCGTGATCGTCAGCTACAAGGCCGACGGGCACATCTCCGACGAGGACGCGGCGAAAATCGACTACGCCGAACTGCTCAAGCAAATGCAGGAAGAAGACGTCGAAGACAACAAGCAACGCCAGAAGCAAGGCTACGCCGGCCTGCACCTGCTGGGCTGGGCTGAGCCGCCGCACTACGACGACACCACCCACAAGATGTACTGGGCCCGTGAACTGAAAGCCGACGACGCCAAGCAGACCACCCTCAACTACAGCATCCGCGTGCTGGGCCGTGAAGGCGTGCTGGAACTCAACGCCGTCGCCGGGATGTCCGACCTGGCCACCATCAAGCAGGAGTTGCCCAAGGTCCTGGCCTTTACCAACTTCACGGATGGCAACCTGTACACCGACTTCAACCCGAAGACTGACAAACTCGCGACCTACGGCCTCGCCGCATTGGTCGCCGGCGGGATCGCCGCCAAGGCCGGATTGTTCGCCAAGATCGGCATCTTCCTGCTGGCAGCGAAGAAGTTCCTGGTGATTGGCGTCGTGGCGCTGTTCGCCGTCATCCGCAAGCTGTTCAATCGCAACAAGGCCTGAGTTGCAGGCATAAAAAAGCCGCGGCGTGCCTGGCACACCGCGGCTCACAGAACAGCTTCAGCTTTTCGCAGGAGCCAGCCTGGCGTATTGGTCCTGGCTGATCCAGCCCTTGGAAGAGCGGCCCTCGCCGTTGATGTACTCCACCTGGGCCCAGCCATCCTTGAACGCCAGCACCGCGACCACATCATCCTTGACCACGTAGGCACGATGACTGGCCTTGGCGTCCGGGGTTTTCTGCAGGAAGGCCTTGTCGGACGAAACGGTCACCAGGCCAATCCACTTCTTGGCAGCCGTCTGGCTCAGGTCCAGGCCGGTGGCAATTTCAGGCATCAACACACTGACGCAACCGGGATGTTCGCGGCCCTTCTCCACGGTCAGCGTCACGCCGTCCGAGGAGGCAGCCACGGTTCCCGGATAAGTCGCATCCAGCCAGGTGGACACCGACGCCTTCGCACCGTCGACCTTGCCCTGCAGGAAGAACGTGCACGTGCGGGTCACGCCCTCGCCCATCTCCTCAGAATAAAAACCTTCCACCTGATGCTCAGGCGTCACGGCCAGCATCAGCCCTTCGTACTTGCCCGAGTGCAACGTGGCGGCAAACGCGGGCGCTCCCACCACACACACGAAAGAGGCAACCCACAAACGAGACAGGCAATGTTTGAACGGCATACTATTTTTTCCCTTCAAGTGCTTCGTAGGCTTTTTTGATGCGCTGGTCATAGTCGCCATAATCCTTGCCGTTATAGTTCAGCGCCATGGCGGCGTAATCCTTGTTCTTCATGGCCTTGACCAGGGCCGGGCTCTGGCTGCAAAAACCGAGGAAGGCCTTTAGTTGCTGCCCGGCATTAATCTTCATGGCCACCACAAATTCAAACACCGTTTTATAACCGCATGCCGTGAAGTTGGAGCCCATTATCTGAAACATGCCCCAGGAGGCCGATTTCAAGGCTGCTTCCTGATCCAGTGCAAAGGCGGTGGCCATGGTTTCCCAGGCCTTGGTCTGGTCCTTGTTGTTGGCCTTCCACTGGGGGCCGGCTTTTTTCACGTAGGGGTACGACAACAGCGGGTGGGTCTGATCGTATTTATGATGGGTGTACTTGCGAAAGTGGTGCCCTTCAAAAGCGATTACCGGCAACTTGGCGGGCCCGAACCCTGAGCGCCCGCCCGACTCCACCGTGGCGAAGGCCTTGATGATATTGACGGAAATACCGTTACCCAACTGCGTGGCGGCGTTCTGAAAGTCCGTATCCGTCAGCGTCGTACCGCCGTCGCACGTGGCCTGGAGCATCATCTGCCGGTTGCGCCGCTCGGCCTCGATCATTGCCCGCATGCGGTCCAGGTAATGGTTGACGGTCGCCTGGACCATGTCGGAACTGGTATTGCCGAACACATTCAGGAAGGTCGGAATGCGCAGGGTCGGGTGCGGCTTGACCGGCACCTTCACCGCCTCTTCGATCAGGCTATTGAACGTGCGCCCGGTGGGGTCGATCACGCCATCAGGATGAGCGTACTTGAGATAGCGGAACTGATACTGGCTGATGCACTGCACCAACTGACCGTCGCACTTGCCGTTTTCGGCGAGGGGAAAACCCAACTTGGGAATGATCAAGTTGAACAAGTACTGGACGCACTGAACGTCGGCGGGCAAGTTGCGGGCTTTGCCCGGCGCACCGACGGAAGCGCTGATGAGAGTAGGCAACCCTTGCAGGCTTTTCATTACCGACATCCTTGTTAGTTGGAGTAGATGAGCCATAAAGCGCCATCACTTTAATATCATCCATGTGCCGTCGACATATTTAGAAATATGTCGCTGGCGCAAACTAACAAGGCGAATTTGGGTTGTCCAGAAGGACTTTCACTCGTTGTGAAGCACCCGACTATTTGAAGCCATCACGGCTTTTGGTCCCGAGCTTTCCGGTGTAGGGATTCACGTTGCCCTTGGTGCTGTAGTTATTGTTGCGAGTAGCATCCGGGTTCGTCGCATGAGAGGAGCCTACGTGGGTACCATTGCTTTTGGTGTACGCTCGAATAGTGTGATCGGAGCGACTGGACGAGGAGTAACCGGAGTGGGATGACGAGTGCCCACCAAAGCTGCTGCCACGAGCGAAAACACTGCTGGATGAAAAGGCTACTGCCACAGCTAAAACGGACAAAACTATTATTTTTTTCATGCCATCTCCCTATAACACTGGTTACACAACGCGATTAGTGGCGCAACGATATCACACCTAATTTCCTTCAGACATGAGACTTTCCGCCAAATGATCAAGGGAGAAACTTGAAATTCAGGCACGAGAAAATCAAACGCTGATCTGAATCTGGCGCTTTGAGTCGGAATATGGAGAAAGAATTACTGCAGAAGGGGCGTTATGGAGGCAACCCCACCAGCCACACCCCGGCACACAATGTTCCCGCTGTGGCTGCTGCCTTCCGGCTCTGACCAGGTTCACGGGTAATCGTTGCGGGGGGACCGATGGGGTCACCATAACGACGCTCGCCTCTCGGCAAGCCGCGCCATTGTACCGATCTCATCGGAAGTTACAACCGTTGGTGCGGGATTAAAAATATCTGATGGTTCAAGTACTTGCCTGTAGGAGTGAGCTTGCCCGCGAAGACCGCAAACACGCCGCGTTCATTCAGCATAGGCACGTCATCGTTGACGACCATCGCGAGCAAGCTTGCTCCTACAAAAGCACGACCTCATCTGCCCTGCCGCCCTCTTGCTGGATCACCAGGTGAATGAAGTGCAGCTTGGCAATCACCGCCGGCGGCAGGACGAACGGATAGAAATCCGGCTGGCCCATGCTGCGGGACAGTTCGTTGAGCATGCCGGCCAGCTCGATCCAGGCATTGACGAATGACAGGAATGCCGCGCCACCGGGATGCTCAGGGTCGTAGAGGGTGCTCAGAGGGAATGGCTGGTAATCCAGGTCCATCTCCCGGGCGCTCATGCCGAAGCCCAGCGCGGTGTCGACGGCGTCCATCATGTGCAGGTAATGCGCCCAGGTTTCCGCCCAGTCTTCCCAAGGGTGCATGGTGGCGTAGGCGCTGACGCAGGTTTGCTGCCAGTCCGGGCGCGGGCCGTTCTGGTAGTGGTGCTCAAGGGCGTCGGCGTAGCTGGCGCGCTCGTCGCCGAACAGCGTGCGAAACGCTTCCTGCCAGTGGCTGTTGGCGATCAGGCGGTCCCAGTAGTAGTGGCCGACTTCATGGCGAAAATGCCCGAGCAAGGTGCGATAAGGCTCGCGCATCTGCACACGGATTTTTTCGCGGTGGGCGTCGTCTGCTTCCTTGATATCAAGGGTGACGAGGCCGTTGGCGTGGCCGGTGGTCGGTGCGTTGCCTTCCAGGTCGATGCCGACGAAATCAAAGGCCAGGCCGGTGTCTTCATCGACGGTCTTGGGGATGACCTGCAAACCCAGGCTGATCAGTTGCGCCACCAGGCGGCGCTTGGCGGTTTCGACCTTGCGCCAGCGTTCCGGGTTTTCGGGGATCGACAGGTCGGGGATGGTGCGATTCAGACTGCAGGCTATGCACAAGGTCTGGCCGTTGTTGGCGGGCAGCAACCAGTTGCAGGCGGCCGGCGTGTCGAGGTTGGCGCAGCGGCGAAAGGCAACGCCTTCGGGGTCGGCGTCCAGCAGCCACGTATCGGCGTACGGGCCGGGCTGCAGTGAGGACAGGCGACTCTGCTCCGGCTGATAGCCCAGCAGCGCCGAACAGGCCAGGCACTGGCTGTTGCGAAAGAACAGCGACTGCCCACAGCGGCACTGCCAGACCTTGCTGTTGCGCGAGGTCTCGGCCATGAACGGTGCGGCAATGCGCGAACTGAGTTGTTCGAAGAAGCGGTACATGGCGATCTCTCCCTGGGCTGCCCAAGACTAGATCATTTCCTGCCGATGATCGTTCCCACGAATTGTAGGAGCCAGCTTGCCGGCGATGGCGATCTTGAAAACGCCATCGCCGGCAAGCCGGCTCCTACAGGATGAGCGTCAGGCAACGGTTATGCCGTGCTGGGTGAGGAACGCGACGAATGCTTCTTCATCCAGCACCTTCAAGCCCAACTCACTGGCCTTGGCCAGCTTCGAACCCGCGCCCGGCCCGGCCACCACGCAATGGGTTTTCGCCGACACAGAACCCGCCACCTTGGCGCCCAGGCTTTCAAGTTTTTCCTTGGCGACGTCGCGGCTCATCAGTTCCAGGGAGCCGGTGAGCACCCAGGTGTGACCGGCCTCGGGCAGGCCTTCGACGACCTTCTTCTCGCTCTGCCAGTGCATGCCGAAGTCCTTGAGCTGCTGCTCGATGGCCAGCGCGCGATGGGCGTTTTCTTCAACGTCGAAGAAATCCCGTACGGCCTTGGCCTGCTTCTCCGGCAACGCCTGGCGCATGTCGAGCCAGTCGGCCTTGATCACGCCTTCGAGGGAGCCAAACTTGTCCGCCAGTTTCTGCGCAGCACCCGGACCAACAGACGGCACGTGCAGCTTGTCGAGCAAACCACCCAACGTGGTACTGGCCGCGAACTCGGCGCTCAGCTCACCCTGCTCCTGCAACTCCAGGCCGCACTCCTCCTTGGAGACCAAGGCGCCGATCACTTCCTGGTTATGGCTGTCTTCAAAGAAGCTGTGAATCTCGTGGGCCACTTCCAGGCCGACGTCCGGCAAGTACGTCAGCACTTCCGGCAAGGCCTGCTGCACGCGCTCCAGGGACGCCAGGGAGCGCGCCAGCACCTTGGCGGTCTCCTCGCCTACATCGGGAATGCCGAGGGCGTAGATAAACCGTGCGAGGGTTGGCGTCTTGCTGTTTTCGATGGCGGTGATCAGCTTCTTGCTGGAAACGTCGGCAAAGCCTTCCAGGTCGATGATCTGTTCGTACTTGAGCTTGTAGAGGTCAGCCGGCGAGCCGATCAGCTTCTCGTCCACCAGTTGCTCGATGGTCTTGTCGCCCAGGCCGTCAATGTCCATGGCCCGGCGCGAGACGAAATGGATGATCGCCTGCTTGAGCTGCGCACCGCAGGCCAGGCGCCCGACGCAACGATACACCGCGCCTTCGCTGACGGTTTCCTTGCCCTTGCTGCGCTTGACCAACTGCGTGCGCTCCACGTGGGAACCGCACACTGGGCAACTCTCGGGGATCTGCACCGCACGGGCGTTTTCCGGGCGACGCTCGGTGACCACCGACACCACCTGGGGGATCACATCACCCGCACGGCGGATGATCACGGTGTCGCCGATCATCAAGCCCAGGCGTGCCACTTCGTCCATGTTGTGCAGGGTGGCGTTGGACACGGTCACACCGGCAACCTTGACCGGCTTCAAGCGTGCCACAGGCGTTACAGCCCCGGTGCGGCCGACCTGGAATTCAACGTCCAGCAGTTCGGTCAGCTCTTCCATGGCCGGGAATTTATGGGCAATCGCCCAGCGTGGCTCGCGGGCACGGAAGCCCAGTTCCCGCTGATAGGCAATGCTATTGACTTTGAACACCACGCCGTCGATTTCATACGGCAAGGCATTGCGGCGCTCGCCGATATCACGGTAGTAGTCGAGGCAATCCTGAATCCCCTTGGCCAGCTTCAACTCATGGCTGATGGGCATGCCCCACTGCTTCAGCTGTTGCAGATTGCCGATGTGGGTGTCGCTGATATCCGTGGTCACGCCGTAGCAGCAGAATTCCAGCGGACGGCTGGCGGTAATCTTCGAATCCAGCTGGCGCAGGCTACCCGCCGCCGCATTGCGAGGGTTGGCGAAGGTCTTGCCGCCGACTTCCAGCTGCGTGGCGTTCAGCCGCTCGAAACCGGCCTTGGACATGAACACTTCGCCGCGCACTTCCAGGGTCGCCGGCCAGCCGCTGCCCTGCAGTTTCAGAGGAATATTGCGCACGGTGCGCACGTTGACGCTGATGTCTTCACCGGTGGTGCCGTCGCCGCGGGTGGCGCCACGCACCAGTTCGCCATCCTGATACAGCAGGCTGACCGCCAGGCCATCAAGCTTCGGCTCGCAGCTGTATTCCACCGCCGCGCCACCGCCAAACAGGTCGCCTACCGGCAGGTCCAGGCCCTCGGTCACCCGGCGATCGAATTCCAGCATGGTGCTTTCATCGAAGGCGTTGCCCAGGCTGAGCATCGGGATTTCGTGGCGTACCTGAGTGAATGCAGACAATGCCGCACTGCCGACCCGCTGCGTCGGTGAATCACGGGTGACCAGGTCCGGGTGCTCGGCTTCCAGGGCCTTGAGCTCGTGGAACAGCCGGTCGTACTCGGCGTCCGGGATGCTCGGTTCGTCGAGGACGTGGTAACGGTAGTTGTGCTGATCCAGTTCAGCGCGCAGTTCGAGGATGCGGGTGTGGGCGGCGGTCATGGGTGTTCTCTCATAAAGCAAAAGAGCAGCCGAAGCTGCTCAATATGTTAGTGCATGGATTCTACAGGCAACGCTTAAGCTTGGACCTCAGCGCTTCTGTGTCAGGGCGCGACGCTCGAACTCGACGATGCGCTGACGGTAATGCTCGATGGTCTGGGCGGTCAGGACGCTGCGTTGATCGTCCTTGAGCTCGCCGTTGAGTTCCTGGGACAGCTTGCGGGCAGCGGCCACCATCACGTCGAATGCTTGTTTCGGGTGACGCGGGCCTGGCAGACCGAGGAAGAAGCTCACGGCCGGGGTGCTGAAATGGTCGATGTCGTCCAGATCAAAGATGCCCGGCTTGACCGCGTTGGCCATGGAGAACAGCACTTCACCGTTGCCAGCCATGCTTTCGTGGCGGTGGAAAATATCCATCTCGCCGAAACGCAGGCCGCTTTCCAAAATATTCTGCAGCAAGGCCGGGCCCTTGAAGCCGGCGGCGTCACGGCAGATCACGCTGATCACCAGCACCTCTTCGGCGGCCGGTTGGTCCTTGACGGATTCTTTATGGGCGCTCCTGGTCGGTGCCTCATCCGGGAAGTCATCGTCACGGCTGCTGAAGCTCGGGCCTTCGTCCAGGTCCAGGTTCAGGTCGCCCTGGGCCGGTTCGCTGGCAGCCGCGCGCTTGCCGCGCTTTGGCTCGCGGGCTTCACGCACCGGTGCGCTCATCGACGGCAGGTCGTGCTCGTCCAGCTGCGGCTCTTTATGGTTATCCAGGACACGCGGTGGCCCCAGCAGCTCGGCGCTGCCGTCGTCATCCGGCAGATTGGACAGGTTGCGGTCCAGGCGGAATTTCAACTTGCCCTTGCCGCCGCGCATCCGGCGCCAGCCATCAAAAAGAATACCGGCAATGACAATAATGCCGATGACGATCAGCCACTCGCGCAGACCGATTTCCATGTAATCCCGTGCCTCTAATAAAAAATGCTGAAAAATAAGGGGTTTAGCACCGTGCAAACCGCTTTAAAACGTGGCGCCAACTCTATGTTCTGAATGACGTTTTGCCCACGCATACGAAAATTTGACATTAAACTAGCACGACCAAAGATAACTTTACACCGTCTGTCAAAATGCCTTGAACAAATATGTCCATTTGCCACTTTTCCCAGACCGGTAAATCACCTTACATCCTGCTGAAAATCCTCCTTCGAAGTGGGCTCAGGATTCCACCAACGCCATCGCCTCTTCGACATCCACCGCCACCAATCGCGAACAGCCAGGCTCGTGCATCGTCACACCCATCAACTGGTCAGCCATTTCCATGGCGATCTTGTTGTGGGTGATATAGATGAACTGCACCGTCTGGGACATCTCTTTAACCAGTCGGGCGTACCGTCCAACGTTAGCGTCATCCAGCGGGGCGTCAACTTCGTCGAGCATGCAGAACGGCGCCGGGTTCAACTTGAAGATCGCAAATACCAGGGCCAACGCCGTCAGTGCCTTCTCGCCACCGGACAACAAATGGATGGTGCTGTTCTTCTTGCCCGGAGGCCGCGCCATGATCGTTACCCCTGTATCGAGTAGATCTTCGCCCGTCAGTTCCAAGTAAGCGCTGCCACCACCGAAAACTTTCGGGAATAACGCCTGTAAACCACCATTAATCTGATCAAAGGTATCTTTGAAGCGATTGCGGGTTTCCTTGTCGATCTTGCGGATCACGTTTTCCAGGGTGTCCAGGGCTTCGACCAGATCGGCGTTCTGCGCGTCCAGATAACGCTTGCGCTCGGACTGCTGCTGGTACTCGTCGATGGCGGCGAGGTTGATCGCGCCGAGTCGTTGAATACGCGCGGCAATCCGCTCAAGTTCTTCTTCGGCTTCTTTCTCGTTGGCCTCGGCGGTCAAGGTATTGAGTACGCCATGCAGGTCGTAGCCGTCTTCCAGCAACTGGTCTTGCAGGGTTTTGCGGCGCACCGTGAGGGCTTGCCATTCCATGCGCTGCTGTTCGAGCTGACCACGGATCAGTTGCGACTGTTGCTCGGCCTGGGTCCGGCGTTTTTCCGCGTCGCGCAGTTCACGGTCGGCGTCTTCCAGGGCGATCTGTGCGGTCTTGAGTTCTTCGTCGACGGTCATGCGCTTGTCGAGCAACTCTTCGAGCTTCAGGCGCAGCTCTTCCAGCGGAGCTTCGCCCTCCTCCAGGTTGAGGCTCAGTTGCTCGCGCTTTTCGGTCAGGCGTTCGGACTGCATTTCCAGGCGTTCAAGGGCCTGGCGGGTGGAGTCGTGTTGCGCACGCAGGGAGCCGAGGCGCACGGCTAACTGGTGGGCGTGGTCCTTGTGCTGACGGGCTTCCTGGCGTACGCGGTCGAGGCGTTCACGCAGGCTGTCGCGCTGGGCCAGCAGCAACTCGCGCTGCTCGGTGTCCAGGGCCATGCTGTCGAGGGCTTCCTGCAGTTGCAGACGGGCTTCACCGACTTGTTCGTGTTCGAGGGCGCGTTGCTCGCCCATCTCGGCCACTTCTTCGTCGAGACGGGTACGGCGCAGGGTCAGTTGCTCGACCTTGGCCTTGCTCGCCGAGAGTTGGGCTTTCAATTCGCCTTGCTGGCGCGCTTCGTCCTGCAACAGGCGGCGCAGATGTTCGCGGCCGGTCTCTTGCTGGCGTTGGGTGGCGCGCAGGGTTTGCAGCTGGTTTTCCAGGGACTCGAGGGTGGCTTCGCGCTCTTCGCGCTCGGCGGTCAGGTTGACGATTTCCTGGCCACGGGCCAGAACGCCGCTTTCCGCTTCGCTGGCGCGACGCACCCGCAAAAAGTGCCGGCCAACCCAAAAGCCGTCGCGGCTGATCAGGCTTTGCCCGGCAGCCAATTGGCCGCGCTGGGCCAGGGCCTGCTCAAGACTGTCCACCGGTTTGACCTGGCCCAGCCAAGGCGACAGGTCAATCGCCGCCTCGACCTTGTCCAGCAAACTGCCCGGCACGCGAGTGCCGTCCGCCGCCGGGCTGAGCAAACGCAGGTCGCCCTGGGCAAAACCCGCCAGGTCAAAGCCGCCAAAATCATCCACCAGCACCGCTTGCAGATCGGCGCCGAGCACGGTTTCCACCGCCAGCTCCCAACCGGCTTCAACCTTCAAGCCTTCGGCCAGGCGCGGGCGTTCGGCCAGGTGTTGATCGCGCAGCCATTCGGCCGTGCCGGTGCCCGGGTCGAGCGCCGCTTGCTGCAAGGCCTCCAGGGACGCCAACCGGCCGTTGAGCCGCTGCAAATCACCTTGAGCGGTTTGCTGGGCTTGGGTCGCCTGTTGCAGTTGCTGACGCAATTGCTCCAGGCGCTCCACTTGTTGTTCTTCACTGGCTTCCAGCTCTTCCAGCGTCATTTCGCTTTCAGCCAGCTGCTCGCTCAACTGCATGATCGCTGCATCTTCCGGGTCGGCGGCGAGCAGCACGCGCTCTTCCACCAAACGCCGCTGGCGCTCGGCCAGGCGCTCCATGCTGGTTTCCAGTTGCTGGATGCGCGACTGCTGCACCTCAGCCTGGCGGCGCGGCTCGGCGGATTGCAGGTTGAAATTGTCCCACTGCTCCTGCCAGCCATGCATGGTGGTTTCGGATTCTTCCAGGGCCGCAGCGGCTTCTTCAGCGGCGGCGCTGGTGACTTCCTGCTCGGGGGTGAGCATGTCCAGCTCTTCCCCAAGGGTCAGCAGCAAGGTGCGGTCGTGGCCCAGGTGGGATTCGGTTTCCAGGCGCGCACGTTCGGCTTCTTTCAGGTCATCCTGCAATTGGCGCAAACGTTGTTGACCGTGCTGGATGCTCTGCTCGACCCGAGCGATATCACCGCCCACCGAATAGAAGCGCCCCTGCACCAGATTGAAGCGCTCGGACAGGTCATGGTGACCGTCCCGCAGGCGCTCGATGCTGGCGTCGGCATTGCGCTGTTCGGCCACCAGGGCTTCAAAGCTGATTTCCTGGGTGCCGATGATTGCTTCGCGCTGGCCCACCTGGTCATTCAATGCTTGCCAGCGCAGGGCCGACAGTTGCGCCTTGAGCTGACGCTCCTCGCCCTTGTATTCCTGATATTTCTCGGCGGCCTGGGCCTGGCGGTGCAGGCGCTCCAACTGGCGCTCCAGCTCTTCACGCAGGTCGGTCAGGCGGGCGAGGTTTTCATGGGTGCGACGGATGCGGTTTTCGGTCTCGCGGCGGCGTTCCTTGTACTTGGAGATGCCGGCCGCTTCTTCGATAAAGTTACGCAGGTCTTCCGGCTTGGCTTCGATCAGCTTGGAGATCATGCCCTGCTCGATGATCGAGTAGCTGCGCGGGCCCAGGCCGGTGCCGAGGAAAATGTCGGTGATGTCCCGGCGGCGGCACTTGGTGCCGTTGAGGAAGTAGCTGTTCTGGCTGTCGCGGGTCACCTTGCGACGGATGGAAATTTCCGCGTAGGCCGCGTACTCGCCCACCAGGGTGCCGTCGGAGTTATCAAATACCAGTTCGATGCTGGCCTGGCTCACCGGCTTGCGGCTGGTGGAGCCGTTGAAGATGACGTCGGTCATCGACTCGCCACGCAGGTTTTTCGCGGAGCTCTCGCCCATCACCCAGCGTACGGCGTCGATGATGTTCGACTTGCCGCAACCATTGGGCCCCACCACTGCCGCCATGTTACTGGGGAAGTTCACCGTGGTCGGGTCGACGAAGGATTTGAACCCCGCCAGTTTGATGCACTTGAGCCGCACGCTTAGGCTTCCGCCAACGCAGCGATGACCAGCGAGCAACTGCGCTCACCGTAGGCCGAGAGCACCTGGCGAATCTGCGGCAGGTCACGGGCCAGCACGGCGGCGAGCAATTGCTCGAACAGCACCAGGTACTCGCTCATGGACGCCTTGCGTTGATCCAGCGCCAGGTAATAGGCACGGTTCATCGCCGGCTGCAGGTTCTCGACGGTTTCCTGCAGATACGGGTTGTTGGCGAACGGATAGGCGGCGCGCATCACGTTGAAGCTCTCTTCGACGAAGGCCCGGATGTCCTGGCGTTCGAAGCTGGCGATCAGGCGCTGCTGGATCTGCACGAACGGCGCCATGTCGGCCTGAGTCTGCCAGCCGGCGGCGACCGCGTTGCCCAGCAGGATGTACAGCTCGCCCATCAGCGTGCACAGGCTCTGCACCTTGTGGGCGGAGAGCTCGGTGACATGGGCGCCACGGCGCGGCAGGATCGCGATCAGGTGCCGGCGCTCGAGGATCAGCAAGGCTTCGCGCACGGAGCCACGGCTGACATTGAGCGCCAGTGTGACCTTCTGCTCCTGGATCCGCTCCCCAGGCTTGAGCTCGCCGCGAATGATACGTTCGGCGAGGTGGTGAGCGATTTGCTCGGCAAGACTATCCGGCGCCTTGAACGTCATGTTTTCCCTTCAAAATCTTCTATCGGTACAAGCGCGGCAGTGTAGCGCACTTGCCGGTTGATGGCGTACGGCCCACAGAGCGGAATTTGGCATGAAATAAGCAGCCGTTAAAGTCCAGAAGCCCCCAAAAACGGCGGTTCCAGAGAACTGGACCATAATTAAAGATGTTGAGATCGCACTTTCTTGACCTTTCGGTCAGAAAATCGTTGACCGAAAAGTCAGACATGACTAGATTCGGCGCAAAGCGGTTAACAACAATAATGAGTCTGCGAGGCCTTCCGTGATCCAGTTTTTACTAAACCAGGAGCTCCGTAGCGAGCACGCCCTGGACCCGAACCTGACCGTGCTCAACTATTTGCGTGAGCACCTGGGCAAATCCGGCACCAAGGAAGGCTGCGCCAGCGGCGACTGTGGCGCCTGCACCGTGGTGGTCGGCGAGCTGCACACCGACGATCAGGGCGCCGAGCAGATTCGCTATCGCAGCCTCAATTCGTGCCTGACGTTTGTCTCGTCCCTGCACGGCAAACAACTGATCAGCGTCGAAGACCTCAAGCACCAGGGCCAGCTCCACAGCGTGCAACAAGCCATGGTGGAGTGCCACGGTTCGCAGTGCGGCTTCTGCACCCCGGGTTTTGTGATGTCACTGTTCGCCCTGCAAAAGAACAGTGATGCCCCCGACAGCCAGAAAGCCCACGAAGCCCTGGCCGGCAACCTCTGCCGCTGCACCGGCTATCGTCCGATTCTCGCCGCCGCTGAACAGGCCTGCTGCAACAAGCCCCAGGACCAGTTCGACAGCCGCCAGGCCGAAACCATCGCCCGCCTGAAAGCCATCGCACCGACGCAAACCGGTGAACTGAACAGTGGCGACAAACGCTGCCTGGTGCCGCTGACCGTCGCCGACCTGGCCGACCTTTACGACGCGTACCCACAAGCCCGGCTGTTGGCGGGCGGCACCGACCTGGCGCTGGAAGTCACCCAGTTCCACCGCACGCTGCCGGTGATGATCTACGTCGGCAATATCGAAGAGATGAAGCGCATCGAAAGCTTCGACGATCGCCTGGAAATCGGCGCCGCGACTTCGCTGTCCGACTGCTACACCGCTCTCAACCACGAATACCCGGACTTCGGCGAATTGCTCCACCGCTTCGCCTCGTTGCAGATTCGTAACCAGGGCACCCTGGGCGGCAATATCGGCAACGCCTCGCCCATCGGTGATTCGCCGCCGCTGCTGATCGCCCTCGGTGCGCAGATCGTGCTGTGCAAGGGCAACACCCGCCGCACCCTGGCCTTGGAAGATTACTTTATCGACTATCGCGTCACTGCCCGCCAGGACAGCGAATTCATCGAAAAAATCATCGTGCCCAAAGGCGTGCCGCTGTTTCGCGCCTACAAGGTTTCCAAGCGCCTGGACGATGACATCTCTGCCGTCTGCGCCGCCTTCAACCTGAAGATCGATAACGGCGTTATCAGCGACGCGCGGGTTGCCTTCGGTGGCATGGCCGCCACCCCCAAACGCGCGAAAAACTGCGAAGCGGTGCTGAACGGCGCCACCTGGAATTCCGCCACCGTGGAAAAAGCCTGCGCTGCGCTGGCCGAAGATTTCACGCCGCTGTCGGACTTCCGCGCCAGCAAGGAATACCGCCTGCTCAGCGCGCAAAACCTGCTGCGCAAGTATTTCATCGAACTGCAAACGCCGCACATCGAGACTCGGGTGACCGCTTATGTCTAACCATCACGCCGTGGAAAAATCCCAGGCCGAACTCGCCGAACTGTTTGCCCAGGACCTGACCAGCGGAGTCGGTCGCAGCGTCAAGCACGACAGCGCCGTCAAGCACGTCTCGGGCGAGGCGCAGTACATCGATGACCGCCTGGAATTCCCCAACCAGTTGCACCTGTATGCCCGCATGTCGGACCGCGCCCACGCGAAGATCATCAGCATCGACACCGCGCCGTGCTACGCCTTCGACGGCGTGCGCATCGTCATTACCCACGAAGACGTGCCGGGCCTGAAAGACATCGGCCCGCTGATGCCCGGCGACCCGTTGCTGGCCATCGACACCGTGCAGTTTGTCGGCCAGGTGGTGCTGGCCGTCGCCGCCCGCGACCTGGAAACCGCACGCAAGGCCGCCATGGCCGCCGTGATCGAATACGAAGACCTGGAGCCGGTGCTGGACGTGGTCGAGGCGTTTCGCAAAAAGCATTTCGTGCTGGACAGCCATACGCACCAGCGCGGAGATTCCGCCGGTGCGCTGGCGACCGCCAAAAACCGCATCCAGGGCACGCTGCACATCGGCGGCCAGGAACACTTTTACCTGGAAACCCAGATCTCCTCGGTGATGCCCACCGAAGACGGCGGCATGATCGTCTACTGCTCCACGCAAAACCCCACCGAAGTGCAGAAGCTGGTGGCCGAAGTACTCGACGTCTCTATGAACAAAATCGTGGTGGACATGCGCCGCATGGGCGGTGGTTTCGGCGGCAAGGAAACCCAGGCCGCAAGCCCCGCATGCCTGTGCGCGGTGGTCGCACGCCTCACCGGCCAGCCGACCAAAATGCGCCTGCCGCGGGTCGAAGACATGCTGATGACCGGCAAACGCCACCCGTTCTATATCGAGTACGACGTGGGCTTCGATGACACCGGCCGCCTGCACGGTATCAATCTGGACCTGGCGGGCAACTGCGGCTGCTCACCGGACCTGTCGAACTCGATTGTCGACCGCGCCATGTTCCACTCCGACAACTCCTATTACCTGGGCGACGCCACCGTCAACGGCCACCGCTGCAAGACCAACACCGCGTCCAATACCGCTTACCGTGGCTTCGGCGGGCCACAAGGCATGGTCGCCATCGAAGAAGTGATGGACGCCATTGCCCGGCATCTGGCCCTCGACCCGCTGGCCGTGCGCAAGGCCAACTACTACGGCAAGACCGAGCGCAACGTCACCCACTACTACCAGACCGTCGAGCACAACATGCTCGAAGAGATGACCGCCGAACTCGAACACAGCAGCCAGTATTTCGAGCGCCGCGAAGCGATCCGTCGCTACAACGCCAACAGCCCGATCCTGAAAAAAGGCCTGGCGCTGACGCCGGTGAAATTCGGCATTTCCTTCACCGCCAGCTTCCTCAACCAGGCCGGCGCGCTGATCCACATCTACACCGACGGCAGCATCCACCTGAACCACGGCGGCACCGAGATGGGCCAGGGGTTGAACATCAAGGTGGCGCAAGTGGTGGCCGAGATTTTCCAGGTGGAAATCGACCGCGTGCAGATCACCGCCACCAACACCGACAAGGTGCCGAACACCTCGCCGACCGCGGCTTCCAGCGGTGCCGACCTGAACGGCAAGGCCGCGCAGAATGCTGCCGAAACCATCAAGCAACGCCTGGTGGAATTTGCCGCGCGCAAGTATGAAGTCAGCGAGGCCGACGTTGAATTCCACAACGGGCATGTGCGGGTTCGCGATCATATCCTGACGTTTGAGGCGCTGATCCAGCAGGCGTATTTCGCCCAGGTGTCGCTGTCCAGCACGGGCTTCTACAAGACGCCGAAAATCTTCTACGACCGCAGCCAGGCGCGCGGCCGGCCGTTCTACTACTTCGCGTTCGGCGCGGCCTGTTGCGAGGTGATCGTCGATACGCTGACCGGCGAATACAAGATGCTGCGTACCGACATCCTCCACGACGTGGGCGCCTCGCTGAACCCGGCCATCGACATCGGCCAGGTCGAAGGCGGCTTCATCCAGGGCATGGGCTGGCTGACCATGGAAGAGCTGGTCTGGAACAACAAGGGCAAGCTGATGACCAACGGCCCGGCCAGCTACAAGATCCCCGCCGTGGCCGACATGCCGCTGGACCTGCGGGTGAAGCTGGTGGAAAACCGCAAGAACCCGGAAGACACGGTGTTCCATTCCAAGGCCGTGGGTGAGCCGCCGTTCATGCTCGGCATCGCCTCGTGGTGTGCGATCAAGGATGCGGTGGCGAGCCTGGGTGACTACCGTCATCAGCCGAAGATTGATGCACCGGCGACGCCGGAGCGGGTGTTGTGGGGGTGTGAGCAGATGCGCCAGTTGAACGCCGCAAAAGCTGTGGAAACCGAAACCGAGTTGGCTTCGCTTTAGACCGAGGCGCTGCCATCGCGGGCAAGCCCGGCTCCCACATTTGGATGTGTGAACCCGATCAAATGTGGGAGCTGGCTTGCCTGCGATAGCGGTCGAACTGACAACAGAGATGCTGAGGTAAACATGAACAACTGGATCAGCGCCCTCGCCGACCTGCAGAACCAGGGTGAACCCTGCGTGCTGGTGACTATCATCGAAGAGCTCGGCTCCACGCCGCGCAATGCCGGTTCGAAGATGGTCATCAGCTCCGCCCACACCTTCGACACCATCGGTGGCGGGCACCTGGAATACAAGGCGATGCAGATCGCCCGGGACATGCTCGTGCGCGGCCAGCAGAACACCCATCTGGAGCGCTTCAGCCTCGGCGCCAGCCTGGGCCAGTGCTGCGGCGGCGTGACGGTGCTGTTGTTCGAACCGATGGGCCAGGTGCAGGCGCAGATCGCGGTGTTCGGCGCCGGCCACGTGGGCCGTGCGCTGGTGCCGCTGCTGGCCAGCCTGCCGTGCCGGGTGCGCTGGATCGATTCCCGCGAACAGGAATTCCCGGAACACATCCCCCAAGGCGTGCGTAAAATCGTCAGCGAAGAGCCGGTGGATGAAATCGACAACTTGCCTGTGGGCAGTTACTGCATCGTCATGACCCACAACCACGCGCTGGACCTGGAGCTGACCGCCGCCCTGCTCAAGCGCAATGACTTCACCTACTTCGGCCTGATCGGTTCGAAGACCAAGCGCGTCAAGTTTGAACACCGCCTGCGGGATCGCGGTTTCGACACCGCGCAACTGCAACGCATGCATTGCCCGATGGGGCTGACCGAAGTCAAAGGCAAACTGCCTGTGGAAATCGCCATCTCCATCGCCGGCGAAATCATCGCCACCTATAACGCCAACTTCGGCCAGCACACTGCGAGCGCCGAACCCATTGCCAAACTGCTGCCGGTATCACGCCGCAGCCAAGCGACTAACTGAGACGACCATGCCTTTGACACGCAAAGCCTACCGTGCCGCCATTTTGCACAGCATCGCCGACCCTGCCGAAGTTGGGATCGAAGCCTCCTACGAGTATTTCGAAGACGGCCTGCTGGTGATCGACAACGGCCAGATCAGCGCCCTGGGCCACGCCAGCGACTTGCTCGCCAGCCTGCCCGCCGATATCGAAGTCACTCATTATCAGGACGCGCTGATCACCCCCGGCCTGATCGACACGCACATTCACCTGCCGCAAACCGGCATGGTCGGCGCCTATGGCGAACAGTTGCTGGACTGGCTCAACACCTACACCTTCCCGTGCGAAAGCCAGTTCGCCGATAAGGCCCACGCCGAAGAAGTCGCGGATATTTTCATCAAGGAACTGCTGCGTAACGGCACCACCACCGCGCTGGTATTCGGCAGCGTGCACCCGCAGTCAGTGAACTCGTTTTTTGAAGCGGCCGAGAAACTCGACCTGCGGATGATCGCCGGCAAGGTGATGATGGACCGCAACGCGCCAGACTATCTGACCGACACCGCGCAATCCGGCTACGCAGAGAGCAAAGCGTTGATCGAGCGCTGGCATGGCAAGGGCCGTTTGCACTACGCGGTAACGCCACGTTTCGCACCAACCAGTACACCCGAACAACTGACCCTCGCCGGGCAGTTGCTGGGGGAATACCCGGACCTGTACATGCAGACTCACATCAGTGAAAACCTGCAGGAAGTGGAATGGGTGAAAGAACTGTTCCCGGAGCGCAAGGGCTACCTGGACGTGTACGACCATTACAAATTGCTGGGTGAGCGCTCGGTGTTCGCCCACGGCGTGCACCTGTGCGACGACGAATGCGCGCGGCTGGCAGAAGCCGGCTCGGCAGTCGCGTTCTGCCCGACGTCGAACTTCTTCCTGGGTAGCGGGTTGTTCAACCTGCCGATGGCCGAGAAGCACAAGCTGAATGTCGGCTTGGGTACGGATGTCGGTGGCGGTACCAGCTTCTCGCTGCTGCAAACCTTGAACGAGGCGTACAAGGTGATGCAGTTGCAAGGCGCGCGGTTGAGCCCGTTCAAGTCGTTGTACCTGGCCACCTTGGGCGGTGCGCGAGCGCTGCGCCTGGAAGACAAGATCGGCACGCTGCAACCGGGCACTGATGCGGACTTTTTGGTGCTGGATTACAACGCCACGCCACTGCTCAGCTATCGCCTGAAGCAGGCCAATAACATTGCCGAGACGTTGTTTGTGTTGATGACGCTGGGGGATGACCGGGCGGTGTTGCAGACATATGCAGCGGGGCAACTCGTGCACCAACGCTGATTTAACAGGCACCACAAAACAAATGTGGGAGCTGGCTTGCCTGCGATGCAGACACCTCGATCATTCAGTTGAACCGAGGTGATGCTATCGCAGGCAAGCCAGCTCCCACATTTTTGATCGGGGTTTACAGTTTTACGGACGAGCGCCCCGGCTTCTTGGTCTGCAACAAATGCGAGAACACCGCATGCAGGTCATCCGACGCACTTTCCTCGTCGAGGTTGAGCTTGCTGTCGATGTGATCCATGTGGTGCATCATCAGGTTCACAGCCAAATCCGCATCCCGCGCTTCGATCGCGTCGATCAACTGGGTGTGCTCATCGTACGAGCAGTGCGAGCGGTTGCCGCTTTCGTACTGGGCGATGATCAACGAGGTCTGGGACACCAGGCTGCGCTGGAAGCTGATCAGCGGCGCGTTCTTCGCCGCTTCAGCCAGCTTCAGGTGGAATTCGCCGGAAAGCCGGATGCCCGCGCCGCGATCACCCCGGGAAAAGCTGTCGCGCTCGTCGTTGACCATCTGCCGCAGCTCGGCCAGTTGCTCGGCCGTGGCATGCTGCACCGCCAATTCAGTGATCGCACGCTCCACCAGGCGCCGGGCGAGGAACACCTGGCGGGCTTCCTCGACACTCGGGCTGGCCACTACCGCGCCGCGATTGGGCCGCAGCAGTACCACGCCTTCATGGGCCAGGCGCGACAGCGCACGGCGAATGATAGTGCGGCTGACGCCGAAGATTTCGCCCAGCGCTTCTTCACTCAATTTGGTACCGGGCGCCAGGCGTTGCTCGAGGATGGCCTCGAAGATATGCGCGTAGACGATATCGTCCTGGGTTCCACTGCGACCGGCCTTACCGGCTCGCGGTTGTTTCTTGAGGGGCTGCAACTGTTCGTTCATGGGCACTCGGGTCGGGAGAACGGCGGCGAATTGACGTTGACTGTAATACGGCACAGAGGGTCGCTGGCAAGTATCGCGTAAAATCAGCGCACATTGTACACAACCCATTGCGCCAACACACTGTACGGCTGTTTGCGGCGCCGGCTGTATTGCAATGAATCGTTACGTTTGAGTTTAGGCTTGATTCCACGTTTTCTCCTTTCTTTGTAGGAGCGAGCTTGCTCGCGAAGGTCGTTAACGATGACGTTGGTTTACTGACACCCAACGGCGCCCTCAGGTTTTTCGCGAGCAAGCTCGCTCCTACAGACAGCCCGGTATAAGGAACACCGCCCCATGTCCGACGTCCCCCAAGCGCGATTACGCCCACTGGCCGACACTTCGCCTTCGGCCATCGTCGCCGGTTTCATTGCCATGATGACCGGCTACACCAGCTCCCTGGTGCTGATGTTTCAAGCCGGCCAGGCCGCCGGCCTGACCACGGCGCAGATTTCCTCGTGGATCTGGGCAATCTCCATCGGCATGGCGGTGTGCAGCATTGGCCTGTCGTTGCGCTACCGCACGCCGATCACTATTGCCTGGTCTACGCCGGGCGCAGCGCTGTTGATCACCAGCCTGGGCGGCGTGAGTTACGGCGAAGCCATCGGCGCCTATATCACCTGCGCGGTGCTGGTGACGATCTGCGGGCTGACCGGCAGCTTCGAAAAACTCGTCAAGCGCATCCCGGCCTCCCTGGCCGCAGCCTTGCTGGCGGGGATCCTGTTCAAGATCGGCAGCGAGATTTTCGTCGCCGCCCAGCACCGTACCGGGCTGGTGCTGGGGATGTTCTTCACTTACCTGATCATCAAACGCCTGTCGCCGCGTTATGCGGTGCTCGCAGCCTTGCTGATCGGCACGGCGCTGTCCGGGTTGATGGGATTGCTGGATTTCAGCGGTTTCCACCTGGAAGTGGCGACGCCGGTGTGGACCACGCCGCACTTCTCCCTGGCGGCGACCATCAGCATCGGCATCCCGCTGTTCGTGGTGGCCATGACCTCACAAAACATGCCGGGGGTCGCGGTGCTGCGGGCCGATGGCTATAACGTGCCGGCCTCGCCCCTGATCACCACCACCGGCCTGGCCTCGCTGGTGCTGGCACCCTTCGGCTCCCACGGCATCAACCTGGCGGCCATCAGCGCGGCAATCTGCACCGGGCCCCATGCCCATGAAGATCGCAACAAGCGCTATACCGCTGCTGTCTGGTGCGGAATTTTCTACGGGATTGCCGGGGTGTTTGGCGCAACGCTGGCCGCGCTGTTCGCCGCCCTGCCCAAGGAACTGGTGCTGTCGATTGCGGCACTGGCGTTGTTTGGCTCGATCATCAATGGCCTGAGTATCGCCATGAATGAGCCGAAGGAACGGGAGGCAGCGTTGATCACCTTTATGGTCACAGCGTCGGGGTTGACGTTGTTTTCCATCGGTTCGGCGTTCTGGGGGATTGTGGCGGGGGTGTTGACGCTGGTGATTCTGAACTGGCGCAAGGCCTGAATCTTTAAGACCCAGTAACGAAAAAGCGACCCGAATGGGTCGCTTTTTCATGACATCAGACTGCCGGGTTGATCGGCTTTTCTGGATGCCAAGCGTCCAACAGGGCGCTGACTTCAACGCGGGTCAGCTCTGGACGAGCCTTCAGCCACGCTTCAACAGCGGCACGCTGTTCTTCGTTGACCGAACCACGGGTGGCTTTGCAAACCAGACCGAAGTCATCACCGCCAACGTAGTCCAGGCCGTTGCCGTCCATTGCTTCAGTCAGGAATGCTTCGAGGAAAGCGTCAACCGCTTCATCGTCCAAACCTTCTTTGAAGTCCAGGTTCAGTTCGAAACCCAGCTCTTGAAATTCATCAACGCACAGTTTTTTGCGCAGACGCCGGGAACGGTTAGTCGCCATTGGAACAATCCTCTTAAGTAATAACGGGCGGCACTTTAGCAGTTTAAGCCGGCCTTTGCCCGACTCTCTGGGACAGGCGGCAGAGTGCCAGTAAAAAAAACCGCGAATAGCAGCTATCGTTCAGGCACAAGTGCGACTGCCTTGGGGCATAATGCCGACACTTTCATGACCATTGAGGGATTTTTCTTACATACCCCTCGCCTTTTTCACCCCCTCAGCAGTAGGGTTTTAATTCTTATGATCAAATCTTTGCGTCCATTGTTACTTGCCGGATTTCTTCTGCCCCTGGCCTTTTCCGTTACCGCCGCCCCCGTCAACACTTCCCTGCCGCCCAAGGTCCAGGAAGCCCTCCAGAAAGCCAAGCTGCAAAACAACGCCTTGTCCCTGGTGATGATTCCTCTCAATGGCCCGGGCACCCCGACCGTGTTCAACGCCGACGTATCGGTCAACCCGGCCTCGACCATGAAGCTGGTCACCACCTACGCGGCCCTGGAAATGCTCGGCCCCAACCATCAGTGGAAAACCGAGTTCTACACCGACGGCACCCTGAGCGGCGGCATCCTCAACGGCAACCTGTACCTCAAGGGCGGCGGCGACCCCAAGCTGAACATGGAAAAACTCTGGCTGCTGATGCGCGACCTGCGGGCCAATGGCGTGCAGCAAGTGACCGGCGACCTGGTGCTGGACCGCGGCTTCTTCATCCCGCCGCAACTGCCGGAGTTCAATGACGACGGCAACGACGAGAACAAGCCGTTCCTGGTCAAGCCCGATGCCCTGATGGTCAACCTCAAGGCGCTGCGCTTCGTCACCCGCAATGATTCGGGCAAAGTGCTGGTATCGGTGGAACCGCCGATTGCGAGCATTCGCATCGACAATCAGGTCAAGGTCTCCAACGCCAAGCAATGCACGGGCGATGTGCGCTACAGCCCGATGACCGCCGCCGATGGCAGCGTCACCGTGACCGTCAGCGGCCAGTTGGCGGATGGCTGCAGCTCGCAGACTTATCTGTCGTTGCTGGACCACGCCACTTACACCGCCGGCGCCGTTCGGGCGATCTGGAAGGAACTGGGCGGCAGCATCCAGGGTCGCGACATCCAGGCACCGGTACCGAAGAACGCCAAGGTGCTGGCCCGGGCGTTCTCGCCGGACCTGGCGGAGATCATCCGCGACATCAACAAATACAGTAACAACACCATGGCCCAGCAGCTGTTCCTGAGCCTGGGCGCGCAGTTCCGCACCGATGCCGACGGCGACGACGCCAAGGCCGCCCAACGCGTAGTGCGCCAGTGGCTGGCGAAAAAAGGCATCACCGCGCCCCACCTTGTGATGGAGAATGGCTCCGGCCTGTCCCGCGCCGAACGGGTCAGCGCCCGCGAGATGGCGACCATGCTGCAAGCGGCGTGGAGAAGCCCGTACGCGGCGGAATACATCAGCTCGCTGCCGATTGCCGGCACCGACGGCACCATGCGTAAACGCCTGAAGACCACCGCCATGCGCGGTGAAGCCCACGTCAAGACCGGCACTCTGAACACCGTGCGGGCGATCGCCGGCTTCAGCCGCGACAACAATGGCAATACCTGGGCGGTGGTGGCGATTCTCAACGACCCGAAACCGTGGGGAGCGTCCTCGGTGCTGGACCAGGTGCTGCTGGACCTGTATCGCCAGCCCAAGCTGGCGGCGGCTGCTCCGGTCCTCTAACTGCCGACGAAAATCAAATGTGGGAGCTGGCTTGCCTGCGATGCAGGCGCCGCGGTCTATCAGGGATACCGAGGTGATGCCATCGCAGGCAAGCCAGCTCCTACAGTGATCTGCAGGCTTCAGGCAAGCGCCCGCTCTGCCTCAACTCTGTCCCGGCCCGCCTGCTTCGCCGCATACACCCCCGAGTCCGCCCGCAGCAACAAGCCGTCAACGCCCTCCTCGACTCGCCAACTGGCCACCCCGAAGCTCGCCGTCACGGTCCCCACACCCTCCATCGGCGCACTGCGCAACGCCTGCCATAACTCCAGGGCCACACTGAAGGCCTGACCGCCGTCGGTATTGGGGCACAGCACTACGAACTCCTCGCCCCCCAACCGGCAAAACACATCCGTGCGTCGCAACCGCTGGCTGATACGCTGGCACAACTCCTTGAGCACCTCATCGCCCACCCCATGACCATGCTGGTCATTGATGCGCTTGAAGTGGTCGATGTCGAACATGATCACCGACAACGCCCCCGAAGCACGCTTGACCCGGATCATCTCGGCTTTCAGACGATCCTGGAAATAGCGTCGGTTATGGATACCCGTCAGCGAGTCGGTAATCGACAACGCCCGCAGCTCTTCCTCGACCCGCTTGAGGTCGGAAATATCCGACACGTAGCCGTACCATAAGGTACCGCCGCCGGGCAGTTCTTCCGGCGTCGCTTCACCGCGAATCCAGCGCAGCCCGCGACGCGGCAATTGCACCCGGTACTCTTCACGCCAATGGCTCAGCTGCAGGGCAGACAGGCGAATGGACTCGCGTACCCGTTCGACGTCCAGCGGATGAATACGCTCGAACACCTTTCGCGCATCCTGCTGCAGCAGCCCCGGCTCGATTTCGTAGATATCGCGAATGCCGTCGCTGACATAAATGAAACGCGAGATATCGTTCGGCTCCAGAACGAACTGAAAAATGCCGCCGGGTACATGGGCACTGAGCTTCTTCAGCAGGCGATCCCGCGCGGCCAGCGCCTCATAGACGCGCTTTTGCTCGGTGACATCCAGGCAGATCGCCAGGTGCCCGACCCACAGGCCATGTTCATCCAGCAACACGGTGGCGAGCATGTTCACCGTCAGTTGGCTGCCATCCTTGCGCACCAGCGTCCATTCCCGGGCTTCGTGAACGGTGTCGGCACTGTCCACCAACATCGCCTGGCCTGGCCCGATGCGCTTGCCCAGGGCCGCACTCAACTGCGCGGCACGGTTTTCCAGCTCGGGCGCCCGGTGCAGGCTTTCGAGGGTCAGGTGGCCCAGAACCTCCTCCACTTCATAACCCAGCATCTTCTCGGCACCGGCATTGAAAGTGGTGATCACCCCGCGCAAGTCGGTGGCAATGATCGCCACCTGGGTCGCCGCATTCAGCACGCTGCGCAGTTGCCCGTGGGTGCCCCGCAGCTCCTGTTCACGCTGACGCAATTGCGCGGTGCGCTGCTCCACCAGCTTCAATGCACGCTGGCGCTGGCTGACCAGCACGTAGAGCAAGGCGCTGAGCAACAGGCTCAGCAGGCCGCCCATCACCAGGATACTGGCCAGCGAAGAATGATTGCCCTGCTGGAACACCTGGCTGGGGCGCAGGCTCAAGGCATAGATGTGATCACCCAGGGTCAACCGGCGCGCGGCGACCAGGTCGCTGTCTGCCACGGCGTTGCCGGATTCGTACAACACGCGTTTTTCTGCGTCGGAGGTGTCGACGATCTGTGTCACCAGGTTGTCCCGGGCGACCTTGGGCAAGCCATCGGCCACCAGCTGGCGCATGCTGATCACCGCCATGACGTAGCCGTAAGGTTCGCTGACGGGCGTTTGTGTCGTCGGTGCCCGGCTGACCGGTGCCACCAGCAGCACGCCCATGGCGTAGGCCGGCTCCACACCCACCAGTTGCATGGGCTGGGACACCGCCATTTTGCCTGACTGTTGCGCACGCTCCACCGTCGAGCGCCGCAGTGGCTGGGCCAGCAGGTCAAACCCCAGTGGCGAGCCAAGCAGGCTCTGGGTCTGGCTGTACAGCACCGGCACATATTCATCACGCTGGCTGGCCGGGGTCAGTTCACCTGCCGCGTTCAATTCGCGAATGGAGAAGCTCGCGCGGCGCTCGGCCGTCACCTCTTGCTCAAACGCACTGCGCTGGTCACGCGAAACCCGGGGCGCCCAGGCATAGGCGCGGGCACGCAACAGCAAGGGCTGCGCGAAACCGTCGAACTCTGCGCGGGAGACCGTATTGGAGTTGACGAAGAACCGCCGCAGGCTGCCCAGGCGTTGCTCCTGGTCCTCGAAACGCTCCTGGAGGCGACTGTAACGCTCGTTGACCAGCAACTGAAAACGCTGGCGCAGCTGCTGCTGATAGAGATCGGAGGCGGCCCAGGCGACGATGACCGTCAGCGCGATACCGGACAGAAACACCACCACCGCCACCAGCCACGCCGACACCTGCTCACTGATGAAGCCTAGGATTTTCGGGCGGACGGCATGCAGCGGCATAGACAAGACTCAAAACGCCAGCGTGCAGGTGCGTCACTTTGGCCAGGCCTTAAGTTATAGCCACAGGACTTGGGTTTGACCAGCACAAAAAAAAGCCGCAAGCCCGGAATAATCCCGGCTTGCGGCTTTAGAGGGGCCGATCAGCGAGCGGTGATTTTCCACGCCCGATGAATCTTGGCGTTGCGCGCAAAATCCGGGTCGATGGTCTTGTCGCTGATCTCTTCGACGGCGTACCGCTCGACGAGGTTGTCTTCCAGCTGGAACTTGCGGAAGTTGTTCGAGAAGTACAACACGCCGCCCGGTGCCAGGCGCGCCATGGCCAGGTCCAGCAACTGCACGTGGTCACGTTGCACGTCGAAGATGCCTTCCATGCGCTTGGAGTTGGAGAAGGTCGGCGGGTCGATGAAGATCATGTCGAACTCATCGCGGCTGGCTTCCAGCCAGGCCATGACGTCGCCCTGCTCCAGGCGGTTCTTGTCGGAGAAGCCGTTGAGGGAGAAGTTGCGGCGCGCCCAGTCCAGGTAGGTTTTCGACAGGTCGACGCTGGTGGTGCTGCGCGCGCCGCCTTTGGCAGCGTGCACACTCGCAGTGGCGGTGTAGCAATACAGGTTGAGGAAGCGCTTGCCGGCCGCCTCTTTCTGGATGCGCATGCGCATTGGGCGGTGGTCGAGGAACAGGCCGGTGTCCAGGTAATCCGTCAGGTTGACCAGCAGCTTGACGCCGCCTTCGCTGACCTCGGTGAACTTGCCCTGGGCACTCTGGCGCTCGTACTGCTTGGTGCCGCTCTGACGCTCGCGACGCTTGACCACCACGCGGTTCTTGTCGATGCCCAGCGCCTGGGGAATGGCCGCCAGCGCATCGAACATACGCGCCGAGGCTTTTTCCGGGTCAATTGACTTGGGCGCCACGTATTCCTGGACGTGCACCCAGTCGTGGTACAGGTCGATGGCCATGGAGTATTCCGGCATGTCGGCATCGTACACACGGTAGCAATCGACGCCTTCGCGCTTGGCCCACTTGCCCAGCAGCTTCAGGTTCTTTTGCAGGCGGTTGGCAAACATCTGCCCGCCTTCGCTCAAGCGCGCCTGCTCGACCACAGGGGCCGGGGCGGGTTTGATCGGGTTACCGTTCTTGTTGTACTGACGCTCTTGCGGCTCGGTCGGTGCCTGGTCGTAGGCGGCCTGCTCGCGTTCGGCCTGGCGTTGCTCCGGAGTACGGCGCTCACCGGTGACGAACTGGTCGGGGGTGACCTTGATCAGCAGCAATTTGCACGGCAAGGCGCCGTTCCAGAACGAATACTGTTTGTGGCTACGGATGCCCATGCGCTTGCCCAGGTCCGGCGCACCGGTGAACACCGCCGCTTCCCAGCCCAGGCACGCCTGGCGCAGACGCTCGCCGAGGTTCTGGTAGAGGTACAACAGGCTGGCTTCATCACCCAGACGCTCGCCGTAGGGCGGGTTGCAGATCACCAGGCCTTTCTGGTTCTGGTCCGGGCGCGGCTCGAAGGTGCCGACTTCGCCCTGGTAAATCTTGATCCAGTGGCTCAGGCCAGCACGTTCGATGTTGTTGCGGGCCGGCTGGATCAGGCGTGGGTCCGCTTCGTAGCCGCGGATCCACAGCGGTGGCTTGGCCATGCCGATGGCGGCACGTTCGCTGGCTTCTGTATGAAGTTTCTTCCACAGCGCAGGAACGTGGCCGAGCCAGGCGGTGAAGCCCCACAGCTCACGGTTCAGGTTGGGGGCCATGTCGGCGGCGATCATCGCGCCTTCCACCAGGAAGGTACCGACGCCACACATCGGGTCAGTCAGCGCGCCGCCTTCGGCAGCAATGCGCGGCCAGCCGGAACGAATCAGGATCGCCGCCGCCAGGTTCTCTTTCAACGGCGCGGCACCCTGCTGCAGGCGGTAACCGCGCTGGTGCAGGCTGTGGCCGGACAGGTCGAGGGACAGGATCGCTTCGCCACGGTCCAGGCGCAGGTGAATGCGCAGGTCCGGGTTGATCTTGTCGATGGACGGGCGTTCGCCGGTCGGGGTGCGCAGCTTGTCGACAATCGCATCCTTGACCTTCAGCGCGCCGAAGTGGGTGTTGTCGATGCCCGAGCCATGGCCGCTGAATTCAACGGCGAGGGTGCCATCGGCGAGCATGTGGTCTTCCCACTCGATGTCCAGCACGCCGTGGTAGAGGTCTTCGGCGTCCTTCATCGGGAAGCGCTTGAGCACCAGCAACACGCGGTTGGCCAGGCGCGACCAGAGGCACAGGCGGTAGGCGGTCTCCATGTCGGCCATGCCGCGCACGGCCGAGGTGTGCTCGCGGGCTTCCTCAAGGCCAAGCCCGACGGCTTCCTCGATCAGCAGGCCTTCGAGGCCCTTGGGGCAAGTGAGGAAGAGTTCAAAACGGTCCGACATGGGGCATTCCAGGCTTTTCAGCAATAAGTGAACGGGCGACGCATCGCGCGTTCGGTTTTCAATCAAGCGCTTTTCTTGAAGAGCGCTCGTGTGGCACGAATGTGCCGTTCCACCCCGGCTACAGGCCTTATGGGCCTTTATTGACGGGGCAGTTCATGTATTGGGTGCAACAAAAAGAAATATTCTGACCCTTCGTCGAATAATAACCGACTGCAACAGGCGGGCATTCTCACTAAAGGATTAAACCCATCCTCTTTGAAGGGCACATCATAGCTGGGTTTGCCCAATAAAAGGGGCGAAAAGCCATCCCAGCTTATGGCTATAGCATCATTATCGTTACGTGCTTATGACAAAACGATCATTGAATCCATGTGACCTATTGGTTAGAACTCAACACAGGTTGGCGCCGTAACGACGCCGACACATAGGCTCGCCACGCCGGCAGCGAGCCCACCAACGGCAGAAAAACTCTGCCCGGCCTCGGACGAGGCCGAAGGATATCAAGACAGTCAACAAGTGAGGGAAACACCCTATGAGAAGACTTAAGCGTGATCCGTTGGAAAGAGCATTTTTACGCGGATATCAATATGGCGTTCATGGCAAATCCCGTGAGCTTTGCCCATTTACTCTACCGTCGGTACGCCAAGCCTGGATCAACGGCTGGCGAGAAGGACGCGGCGACAACTGGGACGGTATGACTGGCACTGCGGGAATCCACAGACTCAACGAACTTCACGCCGTCGGCTAATCAAGGGCATTTAATTCCGACACCACCACGAATACGCAACACCTTAACCACGCACGCCCTATCCGGGCGGCGGGCTTCGGCCCAGGGGCTCCTTCAAGGAGCCCTTTTTATTGCCTGCTCTGAGCCTCGTGGCAGCGCCGCGATCGCATCCACCGACTGGCGAATCAGTGCCGGGCCCTTGTAGATAAAGCCGGAATACAACTGCACCAGGCTGGCGCCGGCGGCGATTTTCTCGGCCGCGTGCCTGCCTTCGGTAATACCGCCCACCGCAATGATCGGCAAGCGCCCGGCCAGCTCGGCCGCCAGCACCTTGACGATGTGGGTGCTCTGGTCGCGCACCGGCGCGCCGGACAAGCCACCCGCCTCGTCACCAAAGGCCAGGCCTTCGACACCGACGCGGCTCAGGGTGGTGTTGGTGGCGATCACCGCGTCCATGCCCGAATCCACCAGGGCCTGGGCCACCAGCACGGTTTCTTCGTCGCTCATGTCCGGGGCAATCTTGATCGCCAATGGCACACGCTTGCCATGACGCACCGCCAGGTCTTCCTGGCGCTGGCGCAGGGCCTCGAGCAATTGCTTGAGGGAGTCGCCAAACTGCAGGCTGCGCAGGCCCGGGGTGTTCGGTGAGCTGACATTGACCGTGACATAGCTGGCGTGGGCGTAGACCTTGTCCAGGCAAATCAGGTAGTCATCCACCGCACGCTCCACCGGCGTGTCGAAGTTCTTGCCGATGTTGATCCCCAGGATGCCCTTGTACTTCGCCGCCTGGACCCGCGACAGCAGGTTATCCACCCCCAGGTTGTTGAAGCCCATGCGATTAATGATCGCCTCGGCTTCCGGCAGGCGGAAGATCCGCGGCTTGGGGTTGCCCGGTTGCGGCCGTGGGGTCACGGTGCCGATTTCGACAAAGCCAAAACCCAACTGCGCAAAACCGTCGATGGCTGCGCCGTTCTTGTCCAGGCCGGCAGCCAAGCCGACCGGGTTGGGGAAGTCGAGCCCCATCACCGACACCGGCATTTTCGCCGGAGCCTTGCACACCAGGCCATTGAGCCCCAGGCGGCCACCGGCCCCGATCAAATCCAGGGACAGATCGTGGGAGGTTTCCGGAGAGAGTTTGAACAACAGCTGGCGGGCCAGGGTATACATGGGCGGGATTGACTCGGATGGCGGCGAAAGGTGGCGGCGATTATAGCCGGGGTGGAGGGCTGCATGCGAGGCGTGCCGAGCAATCGTCAGTGACGGTGCGCCATCAGTTCCTCGTAGCGCGTCCAGATTTTCTGCGCGTAACGAAGGCGCAGCTCCTCACGACGAGGCCCAGGGCCAGCACCAACATTATAGGAACCGATCGCCGTCCAGTTGTAGCCGAACTGTTTGATGAAGTCGGCCAGGATTGACGCGCCTACCTCCACGGACAGGCAGGGTTCATTGAGCAACCGCTGTTCGGTAATACCGTCCTTGAGCAGGCGCGGCAGGTGGATGCTGTTGATCTGCATCAGCCCGATATCACGGGTACCGTTGTTGTTGGCGTAATTCATGGCCTCGGCGCGATACCCCGACTCCACCGCAGCGATGGCCTGCAACAGCTCCGGCTCGATGTCATAGCGGCGGGCAGCCTCGGCCCAGCAATACGCCCTGGCGTCATCAGGGAAACACAACGCAAACACCAACATCGCCATGGCTCCCTTCATACCTGGCCCCGACCACAGGCTGCACAGACGTCACTGACCCGCTTGACCGAGCAGGTCATGCGATACCCCTTGCCATACACCGTCTTGATCAGCCCCCTGCCGGCCTTCAGATATTTGCGCAGCGAACAGATGCAACGGGTGAGGGACTCTTCCGTGGCCTCGTTATGGGGCCAGGCCTTTTCCAGCAAGCGGTCCTTGGTTACCAGCGCGCCGGCCGAAACCAATAACAGGCGCAGCACCTGCCACTCCTTGGGCGGTAGCTGGATATCCGAGCCTTCACCGGTCAACCTGCCGTCGCCGTGCAATGTCCATTGATCAAAGACCATCGGGCCAGCCAGGTCCCGCTCTATCACAACGGCCATTGGTACCTCTGCATCCAACTCCCCCTCATGCCCACGCAGGTTCTCCAGAAAAGTGGCGACTATAAGAAGCTCAACCGCTGCACAGGAGAGGCAAAAGCCCACAGGCTTGTTTTTTTTCGGATTGCTGGTGTAAGACTTTTCAATGCGGCCCTCCCTCCGACTCCCGCGTAAATGCACGCTTCACCCGTTCATGCTGGGAGGGCGTCAACGGCGGCGCCTGCCCCGGCTCGGCGCCCGTAGGCACGGCATCACCCGCTGCCGTGGCCTGAATGACAAACAGCCGTACGCTATTGGCCATAGGTCCGTAGTAGCGCCCGGCCAAGGCCGGGCTGGTATCGCGCTGAAAGTCCCCCACCAGCAGCCGCCTACCCGGAGCCATGCGCACCACGGTGTTGACCCCCGTGCGCTCCACCGCCTCCGAGCGCTTGTCGCGACTGCCGGCCTTGCCCATCTGGCGGCCATCCTCGATGGTGAGCAGCATCTCGATTTCATTCGCTTCGGCGAAGCGCGGCAGCACACTCACCTGCGTGCCATAGACCACCGGCTGCCATTCATCACGGTCCTCACCCGGCCGGGGCAGATAGAACGTCTGGTTATCGTTGAAAACGGCCGGCACATTTTCCTGGCCAAGGATCACCGGCAACGTCGTGACCTTCGCTCGCCGACGCTGCTCCAGTGCCGTGATCCGCTTCATGAATGCATCGTCCTCGACAGGCGTCATTACCCGCGTTGCAGAAGACTTGCCGGCCGCGGCAAAACCCATCTGCTTGAGCTCATCACGATCCACATCCACCAGCCACAACGAAACCTCCACCCCACGCTTGGGCACGTCCAGTTCTGCCACCAGGTTTTCGATAAAGCTCACCTGCGCCGGCTTGCCCTTGATCAACAAGCTATTGGTGTCGGGATACGCCAGCACCGAAATATTCTTGTCGGCGAGTAACCCGGGTTGCCGTGGGGAGGCCCCCTTCTGTTCTACCTCCAGGAGTTTTTCGATCATCGACGCCATGCCCGATACCGTGACGGTTCTGTCGCCCATGCTGTACTCGCGGTCGGCGACGTGGGTGTTGAGCACCTGCACCACCCCGATCCGCTGCGGCCCCATGCGCAGCTCCGCACGCTGGCGGTCCATCAGTTGGGCCAGACGCAGCACATGGTCGACATAGTTCGGTGGCCCGGACACATAGAACACCCGCGCCCCGCTCGCCCTTAGCGGATAGCGTGCTTCGTCGAGCCCCGAGCGCCGCATGAACCCGCGCAGGATATCGACCGAAATATGCCGCAGTGTCACCACCGAGCTTTTCGCCTCGTCGGCGTCATAGAGGTAAAGCACTTGCCCGTCGCTGTACCAGATCAAGCCATGCTGGCGGGCGACCGACTCCAGCAGCGGTTGTGCCGAATCGAAATCGAACGCCCCGCTGATGCGCTTGCGGGCCGCTGCCTGGCTGACAACGATCGGCAGCCCCAACGGCAAGGACAGCGCCGTAAAAAAGGTATGCAGGCTTTCATCACGGGCCTGGTAGGGCTCCCCGAACACGCTGGAACTGCCCAGCATCAACAGCCAGATGAACGCAGTCGCAAAACGATGACGATTGATGAACATGCCTGCAAAGCCCGGGACCAAGGAGCGGCCATACTGCGAGCCACGCCGGTTTCAATCCTGACGGGAAGCTGACGGCCGACCGAGCTTTCCCGACCCGTGGCATGTGCCTTGCTTTGCCTTGTCTATCGCAGCCCGCGCCAACGGCGGAACGGGTTCAGGACAAAGACGTCGTTACCCCGGGCCGCCCTTGTGAGCGGCCCGACGGAGCGACGTTTTTTTATGAAAGGTACGTGTAGATGAATGATCCCCTGGCTTGGGTCAACGGCAGTGATGCCCCGGAAAAGAGCAGCCTCAACCTGGGGTTCATGGCCCTGAGCGATTGCGCCTCGGTGGTGGTCGCCGCCACCCAGGGTTTCGCCCAACCCTATGGCCTGAAACTGAACCTCAAGCGCCAGTCGTCATGGGCCAGCCTGCGGGACAACCTGGTCAGCGGCGAACTGGACGCGGCCCACAGTCTGTACGGCCTGATCTACGCCGTGCACCTGGGCATCGGCGGCGTGGCGCCCACCGACATGGCAGTGCTGATGGGCCTGAACCAGAACGGCCAGAGCATCAACCTGTCCCGCGGCCTGCAACAGCTGGGAGTGACCAGTCCTGAGGCGCTGGACCGCCACGTGCACCAAAGCCGAACAAAACTCACCTTCGCCCAGACCTTTCCCACAGGCACCCACGCCATGTGGTTGTATTACTGGCTGGCCAGCCAGGGCATCCATCCGCTACAGGATGTGGACAGTGTGGTGGTGCCGCCGCCGCAAATGGTGGCGCACCTGCAAGCCGGGCGCATCGACGGGTTTTGTGTGGGCGAGCCGTGGTGCGCCAGTGCAGTGAAGCAGAACCAGGGCTTCACCCTGGCCACCACCCAGGCGCTCTGGCCCGACCATCCGGAAAAAGTCCTCGGCTGCACCCAGGCGTTTGTCGAGCAGTATCCCAACACTGCCCGGGTGCTGGTGATGGCGATCCTGCAGGCCAGCCGGTTTATCGAAGAGAGCACGGAAAACCGTCGCTCCACCGCGCAATTGCTGAGCGCCCCGCAGTACCTCGACGCACCGCTCGATTGCATCGAACCGCGCTTGCTGGGCAGCTATGACGACGGCCTCGGCAACCACTGGCAGGATCCCCACGCACTGCGTTTTTATGGGGATGGCGAGGTGAACCTGCCGTACCTGTCGGATGGCATGTGGTTCATGACCCAATTCCGTCGCTGGGGCCTGCTGCGCGAAGATCCGGACTACCTCGGTATCGCCCGGCGTGTGCAGCAACTGGACATCTATCGGCAGGCGGCCAGTGCGGTGGGTGTGCCGGCCGGTGGCGAGGCGATGCGCAGCAGCCAACTGATCGACGGCAAGGTCTGGGACGGTTCCGACCCGGCCGGGTATGCCCGCAGCTTTCGCCTGCACGCCATGGCAGATGTTGCCAGCCGCCAAGCCTTGCGCTGACAGGAGGACCTTATGTTGCGAATCCTGTTGATCAATGACACACCGCGCAAGGTTGGGCGGCTCAAGGCTGCGCTGACCGAGGCTGGGTTTGAAGTGATTGATGAGTCGGGGCTGACGATCGACTTGCCCGCGCGGGTTGAGGCGGTGCGCCCGGATGTGATCTTGATCGATACCGAGTCGCCGGGGCGCGATGTGATGGAGCAGGTGGTGTTGGTGAGTCGCGACCAGCCGCGGCCGATTGTGATGTTTACCGATGAGCATGATCCGGGGGTGATGCGGCAGGCGATCAAGTCTGGGGTGAGTGCCTACATCGTCGAGGGGATTCAGGCGCAGCGGTTGCAGCCGATCCTGGATGTGGCGATGGCGCGGTTTGAGAGTGACCAGGCGATGCGCGCGCAGTTGCAGGCTCGGGATCAGCAGTTGGCGGAGCGTAAGCGGATCGAAACGGCCAAGGGATTGTTGATGAAAATGAAGGGGTGTAATGAGGAAGAGGCCTACACGCTGATGCGGCGTCAGGCGATGAGTCGGCAGCAGAAGCTGATTCAGGTGGCGGAGCAGATTATTGCGATGAGTGAGTTGTTGGGGTGAGGGGTGTATATCCGTTATTTAGGTAACGGCCACTATTGGTTCCGCTCTTACAGCGGCTCACTTTTGAAAAGCGCAAAAGTAAGCAAAACGCTCTTGCCCCACCACTCGGCACCTCGCTAATGCTCGGTGTGCCCGAACGCAGGCAGCACGAAGCGGGCCGCCGCGACGGGGCGTCCCTGCCCCGTCGCGGCTAAACCGGCGTCCTGCCGGTTTACCCGCTCCGTACTACCTGCGTTCGGCCAGCGTGGTTTAACGGGGCGCCTAAGATCAAGATCAAAAGCAGATCAACAGCACAGCGGCCTACAGGCCGGCTTGAGTGTGGTGAAGCAAAAGCCAAATCAAAAGCCAAAGCGGGCACGGTCCACTGTAGGAGCTGGCTTGCCTGCGATGGCATCACCTCGGTGTATCTGAAAGACCGAGTCGCCTGCATCGCCGGCAAGCCAGCTCCTACAGAAAAACAAAGCCACCCCGTAGCAGCTGTCGAGCGCCAGCGAGGCTGCGTGCTTTTGATGTTGATCTGCTTTTGATCTTGATCTGCGGGCCCCGTCAACCAAGATGGCCGCAAGCAGGCACGGTGGAGCGGGTAAATCGGCAGGGATGCCGATTTAGCCGCGCCGGGCCATGGATGGCCCGTCCCGGCGGCCCGCGGAACCGGGCCTTCGTTCCGGCATGCCGAGCCTAAGCGAGGCACCGAGTGGTGGGGCAAAGACCTTTTGGTTACTTTTGGCTGGGCCGGCATTCCGGGCGTTTGCCAAAAGTGACCCGCTGTAAGAGCGGAACCATAGGCGGCCGTTACCGCAGCAACGGATATGTACACAACCCAACCCCTGTTGGCCCACCTCTTGCTAAAGAATCCCCACAGGTAGCCAACGGCGGTTGCCCCATCCACGACAAAGACGTCGCACATCCGGTTTGCCCTGGCAAACCCGGTGGCGGCGTTTTTTCGTTTTGGCCCCATAGCCCGGGGCCGATGGGGCGGCAACAGCCGCTCCATCACCAGGCCTTCTCATAAGACCCCTACCGCTGAGGTGCGTGATGAAATCAAGCTTCTGGAAATCCGGTCACACCCCGACCCTGTTCGCCGCGTTCCTGTATTTCGACCTGAGTTTCATGGTCTGGTACCTGCTGGGCCCCCTGGCCGTGCAAATCGCCGCCGACCTGCACCTCACCACCCAACAACGCGGCCTGGTGGTAGCCACCCCGATCCTGGCCGGCGCCGTGCTGCGCTTCCTGATGGGCATGCTCGCCGACAAACTCTCCCCCAAGACCGCCGGCCTGATTGGCCAGGTGATTGTCATCTGCGCCCTCTTCGGCGCCTGGAAACTCGGAATCCACAGCTACGAACAAGCCCTGCTGCTGGGCATGTTCCTCGGCATGGCCGGCGCCTCGTTCGCTGTAGCCTTGCCCCTGGCATCCCAGTGGTACCCCGCCGAACACCAGGGCAAGGCCATGGGCATCGCCGGTGCCGGCAACTCCGGGACGGTGTTTGCAGCCCTGCTGGCACCGGTACTCGCCGCCGCGTTCGGCTGGAGCAATGTGTTCGGCTTTGCGCTGATCCCGCTGGTGCTGACCCTGATCGTCTTCGCCTGGCTCGCCCGCAATGCCCCGCAACGGCCCAAGGCCAAATCCATGGCCGACTATTTCAAAGCCCTGGGTGACCGCGACAGCTGGTGGTTCATGTTCTTCTACAGCGTGACCTTCGGCGGCTTTATCGGCCTGGCCAGCGCCCTGCCCGGCTATTTCAACGACCAGTACGGCCTGAGCCCGGTCACCGCCGGCTACTACACCGCCGCCTGCGTGTTTGGTGGCAGCCTGATGCGGCCGTTGGGTGGCGCCCTGGCCGACCGTTTTGGCGGGATCCGCACCCTGCTCGGCATGTACGGCGTGGCCGCAATCTGCATCGCGGCGGTGGGGTTCAACCTGCCAAGTTCCTACGCAGCACTGGCGCTTTTCGTGTGCACCATGCTCGGTTTGGGTGCGGGTAACGGTGCAGTCTTCCAATTGGTGCCCCAGCGCTTTCATCGGGAGATCGGTGTAATGACCGGCCTGATCGGCATGGCTGGCGGCATCGGCGGTTTCGCCCTCGCGGCGGGCATGGGCGCGATCAAGCAAAGCACCGGCAGTTATCAGTTGGCGTTGTGGTTGTTCGCCAGCCTGGGCGTGCTGGCCTGGTTCGGCCTGTACGGCGTCAAGCGTCGCTGGAGAACCACTTGGGGCTCAGCGGCAGTGACGGCTGCACGGGTCTGATGAGTCTGCAACTGAGCTTCGCCCAAGCCAGTGCCACCGGCCCACGGCAGGAAAACCAGGACGCCTTGCGCCTGGTCACACCTGCCCCGGAGCTGGCCGCCAGCAAGGGCTACCTGTGCGCCATCGCCGACGGCGTCAGCCAGTGTGCAGATGGCGGACTGGCCGCCCGCTCGACCTTGCAGGCCCTGGCCCTGGACTACTACGCCACGCCGCAAACCTGGGGCGTGGCCCAGGCGCTGGAGCGTTTGCTGGTGGCACAGAATCGCTGGTTGCAGGCCAACGGTGGCGGCCTGCCGCTACTGACCACCCTCAGTGCCCTGGTGTTTCGCGGGCGGCGCTTCACCCTGGCCCATGTGGGTGATTGTCGGGTGTACCGCTGGCTCGACGGCGAGTTGCAACGCCTCAGCGAAGAGCACGTCTGGGTGCAACCGGGCATGCAACATGTGCTCAAGCGCGCCATGGGCCTGGACCAACACCTGGTGCTGGATTTCCTCGACGGTGAGTTGCGGGCGGGGGAATGTTTCCTGCTGCTCAGCGACGGCGTTTGGGCAACCCTGGGGGATCACGCCATTGGCGCGATCCTGCGGGAACAGTCAAACCTGGACCTCGCCGTGAACACCTTGGTCAGTGCCGCGCACCTGGCGGGCAGCCAGGACAATGCCAGCGCCCTGCTGGTGCGCGTTGACCAGCTCGGCGCCGCCACCCTCGGGGATGCATTGGTGCAGTTGCAGCAATGGCCAATGCCGCCGCCCCTCAAAATCGGGCAACACTTCGAAGGCTGGCAGGTGGAAGCGCTGCTGGGGCAAAGTCGTCAGTCCCTGCTCTATCGGGTACGCGACGCCCAGCAACAGGCCTGGTTGCTGAAAACCTTGCCGATCAGCCATGACGACGATGTGTTCGCCGCCCAGGCACTGCTGTCGGAGGAATGGTTCCTGCGCCGGGTCGCTGGCCGGGCGTTTCCTGAAGTCCATCCCGCCAGCGGCCGTCAGCATTTGTACTACGTGATGCGTGAATACGCCGGGCAAACCCTCGCCGAGCTGTTCAAGCACCAGGGCCCGCTCCCCCTGGCACAATGGCAATCCCTGGCCGAGCGCCTGTTGCGTGCGGTCGGGCTGCTGCACCGCCGGCAGATCCTGCACCGCGACATCAAGCCGGAAAACCTGCTGCTGGGCGAAGATGGCGAATTGCGCGTGCTGGACTTCGGCCTGGCCTACTGCCCAGGGCTCTCGGAGGACCGCGCGCACCTGCTGCCAGGCACGCCGAGCTTTATCGCCCCGGAAGCCTTCAATGGCGAACGCCCTACCCCGCAGCAGGATCTGTATAGCGTCGGCGTGACCTTGTATTACCTGCTGACAGGGCATTATCCCTACGGCGAAATCGAAGCTTTCCAACGCCCCAGGTTCACCACGCCGGTCAGCGCCAGCCGTTACCGCCCCGACCTGCCCGACTGGCTGCAACAAAGCCTGGAACGCGCAGTCGCCGCGCAACCGGAGCAACGGTATGAAACCGCCGAAGAATGGTTGCTGGTGCTGGAACAGGCAGACCGCCGGGAGTTGAGCATGCGGCCAAAACCGCTGCTGGAGCGCGAACCGCTGAAGGTCTGGCAAACGTTGGCCGCGCTGTCGTTGCTGATCAATCTGGTGCTGTTGTACTGGCTGTTGCACCACTAAGAGGCGAAATTTCTCGATACCTCGGCGCCAGGCTGAACAAATCCGGCCAAACCGCTACTTGGCACAACCACTGCATTAGCTTTCCCATCAACACACATATAGCCGCACCTTCAACGTCGAAGGTCGAGCTTCCCGAGAGAACGGGACCAGGACAAAGGCGTCCTCGCTACTTGCGTAGCGGGGACGCCTTTTTTTGTTGCGCACGATTTGTCGAGCCACTGCGGAGAACGACATGAAGAAACTCAAACTGGTGATGATCGGCAACGGCATGGCCGGGGTTCGCACCCTTGAAGAATTGCTCAAGCTGAGCAGCGACCTGTACGACATCACCGTCTTCGGCGCCGAGCCCCACACCAACTACAACCGCATCCTGCTGTCGCCGGTACTGGCCGGTGAGCAGACCTTCGAAGAGATCGTGCTCAATGACCTGAGCTGGTACCTCGACAACAACATCAAACTGTTGCTCAACCGCAAAGTGGTGCAGATCGACCGGGTCAAACGCAAAGTCATCGCCGAAGACGGCAGCGAGGCCGAATACGATCGCCTGCTGATCGCCACCGGCTCCACGCCGTTTATCCTGCCGATCCCCGGCAATACGTTGCAGGGTGTGATCGGCTACCGCGACATCGCCGACACCCAGGCCATGATCGACACCGCCAAGACCCACAGGCACGCTGTGGTCATCGGCGGCGGCCTGCTGGGCCTGGAGGCCGCCAACGGCCTGATGCTGCGTGGCATGCACGTGACCGTGGTGCATATCGGCGAGTGGCTGCTGGAGCGGCAACTGGACAAGACCAGCGGCCAGCTGCTGCAAACTGAACTGGAAAGCCGCGGCCTGGTTTTTCGCTTGCAAGAGCAAACCCAGGCCCTGCATGACGCCGGCAACGGTCGCGTGGGTTCGGTGCAATTCAAGAATGGCGACGTGATCCCGGCGGACCTGGTGGTGATGGCGGCCGGCATCCGCCCCAACACTGAACTGGCGGAAAAATCCGGCATCCCGTGCAACCGTGGGATTCTGGTCAACGACACCCTGCAAACCTACGACCCGCGCATCTATGCCATCGGCGAATGCGCCAGCCACCGCGGGATCGCCTACGGCCTGGTGGCACCGCTGTTCGAGCAGGCCAAGGTCTGCGCCAATCACCTCGCCCAGCTGGGTTTCGCACGCTATCAGGGCTCGGTGACCTCGACCAAACTGAAAGTCACCGGCATCGACCTGTTTTCCGCCGGGGACTTCATGGGCGGCGAAGGCACCGAGACCATCACCCTTTCCGACCCGATTGGCGGCGTCTACAAGAAGCTGGTGATCAAGGACGACATCCTCGTCGGCGCGTGCCTGTACGGCGACACCGCTGACGGCGGTTGGTATTTCCGGCAGATCCGTGAGAACCACGCCATTGGCGAGATCCGCGATCACCTGATGTTCGGCGAAAACGCCATCGGCGATGTAGGCCATCAAGGCCAGGACAAAGCCATGAGCATGGCCGACACCGCTGAAGTCTGCGGCTGCAACGGCGTGTGCAAGGGCACCATCGTCAAGGCAATTCAGGAACACGGGCTGTTCAGCGTCGACGATGTGAAAAAGCATACCAAGGCCGCCAGTTCCTGCGGGTCCTGCGCAGGCTTGGTGGAACAGATCCTGATCAACACCGTAGGCGGCGCGGCGGACGTCAAACCGAAAAGCGAAAAAGCCATCTGCGGCTGCAGCGACCTCAACCACGGGCAGATCCGCCAGGCCATCCGCGACCAGCATTTGCTGACCATCGCCGGCACCATGAGCTACCTGAACTGGCGCACCCCGAACGGCTGCGCCACTTGCCGCCCGGCACTCAACTATTACCTGATTTCCACCTGGCCCGGCGAAGCGAAAGACGACCCGCAATCGCGCCTGATCAACGAGCGGGCCCACGCCAACATTCAGAAAGACGGCACCTACTCGGTAGTCCCAAGGATGTGGGGCGGCGTGACCAATCCGTCGGAGCTGCGGCGCATCGCCGATGTGGCCGACAAGTACAACGTGCCGATGGTCAAGGTCACCGGCGGGCAGCGCATCGACTTGCTGGGCATCAAGAAGCAGGACTTGCCCGGTGTGTGGAAAGACCTCGACATGCCGTCCGGCCACGCCTACGGCAAATCCATCCGTACCGTGAAGACCTGCGTCGGCAGTGAGTTCTGCCGCTTTGGTACGCAGAACTCCACGCAACTGGGGATCGAGCTGGAGCATGACCTGTTCAATATGTGGTCGCCTCACAAGGTCAAGCTGGCGGTGTCCGGTTGCCCGCGCAACTGCTCGGAAGCGGGGATCAAGGACGTGGGAATTATCGGCGTCGATTCCGGTTGGGAGATGTATATCGGCGGTAACGGCGGGATCAAGACCGAGGTCGCGGAGTTCTTCGTCAAGCTGAAAACCGCCGAAGAAGTGCGCGAATACAACGGCGCTTTCCTACAGCTTTACCGGGAAGAAGCCTTCTACCTGGAGCGTACCGTGCACTACCTGCAACGGGTGGGCATGGAGCACATCAAGAAGGCCGTGCTGGAAGACCCGGCACGGCGCCAGGCGCTCAATGAACGCCTGCAATTCTCCCTGTCGTTCGAACAGGACCCGTGGAAAGAACGCCTGGAACAGCCGCTGCTGAAAAAGGAATTCGACACCATCCCCGTCAAACTGCTGGAGGTGCCGGCATGAACTGGCTGGATATCTGCGCCCTCGAAGAAATCAACGCCCTGGGCTCGCGCATCATCACCGGGCCAAAAGGCGACATCGCGATTTTTCGTACCAGTGACGACGAAGTGTTCGCCCTCGACGACCGCTGTCCGCACAAGGGCGGGCCGCTGTCTCAGGGCTTGATCTACGGTAAACGCGTGGCCTGCCCGCTGCATAACTGGCAGATCGACCTGGAGTCCGGTGAGGCCCAGGCACCGGACATCGGCTGTGCCCATCACCATCCGGCCCGTGTGGAAAACGGCCGGGTGATGCTGGCACTGCGGGACGCCGGTTGATGAACCGCCAGACCACCGCGTCCACCTGCTGCTACTGCGGGGTCGGTTGCGGCGTGCTGATCGAGCATGATGGCTCGCAGATCCTCGGCGTCAGCGGCGATCCAAGCCACCCGGCCAACTTCGGCAAGCTGTGCAGCAAGGGTTCGAGCCTGCACCTGACCGGCGACCTGGCGGCACGTGCGCTGTACCCGGAACTGCGGCTGGGCAAGGGCCTGGCCCGCAGCCGCACCGATTGGGACACCGCCCTGGAACACGCGGCGAATGTGTTCGCCGAGACCATCGCCGAACACGGGCCCGACAGCGTCGCGTTCTACATCTCCGGGCAGTTGCTGACCGAGGACTACTACAGCTTCAACAAACTGGCGCGGGCGCTGGTGGGTACCAACAATATCGATAGCAACTCGCGGCTGTGCATGTCGTCGGCAGTGGTCGGCTACAAGCGCAGCCTGGGGGCCGATGCGCCGCCGTGCAGCTACGAGGACCTGGAGTCGAGCGACTGCGTGATGATCGTCGGCAGCAACATGGCCTACGCGCATCCGGTTTTGTTCCGACGCTTGGAGGAGGCCAAAGCCCGGCGGCCACAGATGAAGGTGGTGGTGATCGATCCCCGGCGTACCGACACCTGCGACCTGGCAGACCTGCATCTGGCGATTTTGCCGGGTACGGATGTCGCGTTGTTCCATGGGATCTTGCATTTGTTGCTGTGGGAAGACTGGATCGACCGCGACTTTATCCAGGCCCATACCGACGGCCTGGTGGAACTCAAACGCCTGGTTCACGACTACACGCCGCAAATGGTTACGCAACTGTGCGGGATCAGTGTCGAGCAACTGCGCCTGTGCGCGGAATGGGTCGGCACCTCGGCGAGTTTTCTGTCGCTGTGGTGCATGGGGCTTAACCAATCCACCGCGGGCAGTGCGAAGAACAGCGCCTTGATCAACCTGCACCTGGCCACCGGCACCATTGGCCGCACCGGCTGCGGACCGTTCTCCCTGACCGGTCAGCCGAATGCCATGGGTGGGCGGGAAACCGGCAGTTTGTCGAATCTGCTGCCGGGGCACCGCGAGGCGGCCAACCCTGAACACCGGGCAGAGGTGGCCGCGTATTGGGGGGTTGAACAACTGCCAGCCAACACCGGGCTGACCGCCATCGAGCTGTTTGAACAGATACAGGCCGGCAAGATCAAGGCCCTGTGGATTGCCTGCACCAACCCCGCACAATCCCTGCCCGATCAGAACACCGTGCGCCAGGCGCTGGAGGCATGTCCGTTCGTGGTGCTACAGGAAGCCTTTCGTACAACCGAGACGGCGCGTTTCGCCGACCTGTTGTTGCCGGCGGCGAGTTGGGGCGAGAAAGAAGGCACAGTTACCAACTCTGAACGGCGCATTTCCCATGTCCGCCAAGCCATCGTCCCACCTGGCGAAGCCCGGCCGGACTGGGCAATCACCGTGGATTTTGCCCAGCGCCTGGAGCAGCGTCTTTGTCCCGGAAAACCGGGGCTTTTTGCCTTTGAGCAACCCGCGCAGATCTTTGATGAATACAAACTGCTGACCCGCGGGCGCGACCTCGACCTTTCGGGCATCAGTCACGCCCTGCTGGACCGGATCGGCCCGCAACAATGGCCATTCCCGACCAGCGCGGTGAGCGGCACCACACGCTTGTATACAGATGGGATTTTTCCTACCGAGACGGGCCGCGCGCACTTTGTGGCCGACCCTTATCGCGCCGCCAAGGAGCAGCGTGACGCGCGTTTCCCGCTCACCCTGATCACCGGGCGCCTGCGGGACCAATGGCACGGCATGAGCCGCACCGGCACCGCAGCGCAGTTGTTCGGCCATGTCAGCGAGGCCTTGCTCAGCCTGCACCCGGATGAGCTGCGTCGACATCGCTTGAAGGAAGGCGACCTGGTCAGCCTGAAAAGCCGGCGCGGCAGCGTTATTGTGGCCGTCGGCAGTGATGACAGCGTGCGTCCCGGCCAGGCGTTTCTGCCAATGCACTGGGGCGACCGGTTTCTCAAAGGCGGTGTCAATGCGCTCACACAGCCGGCGTTCGACCCGCTGTCCAAACAGCCGGAACTCAAACACAGCGGCGTGCGCCTGGAGGCGGTGCAACTGCCCTGGCATTTATTTGCACTGATTGAAGGCGATGTGCAGCAACACTTTGAAGCCTTGAGACCGCTGTGTGAGGGTTTTGCCTACGTCAGCCTGAGCCTGACCGGGCGTGAGCGGCCCGCCCTGCTGATTCGCGCCGCGCATCACGAGGCGCCGGCGCTTGAGCTTCTGAAGCAGATTGACCAGTTGCTGGGCCTCAATGACGGCCCAGTCATGGCCTACGACGACCCGCGGCGCTCGATTGGCAAGCGGGTAAAAATCGAAAAAGGTCGCATCACTGCGATCCGCCTGGCCGGCGAAACCCTGGCTCGCCATTGGTTGCAAAGCCTGTGGCTGGAAGGTCGTACCGATGACCAGTTACGACGCTGGCTGCTGGCGCCATTGAGTGCGCCACCGGGGGGCGGTTCGACCAGCAACAAGACGCTATGCAACTGCAAGAACGTCAGCGAAAGCGCGGTGTGCGCCGGCATTGCCCGGGGCCTGGACCTGAATGGGCTGAAGCAGGAACTGGGTTGCGGCACGCAATGCGGCTCCTGTGTACCGGAAATCAAACGACTATTGGCGAGCGGCACACAGCCAATCGCGATCACGGTGTGAGGATGCATATGAGCGCAAAAGTCTGGCTGGTGGGTGCAGGCCCCGGTGATCCGGAGCTGCTGACACTCAAGGCAGTGAGAGCCCTGCGGGAAGCCGACGTGGTGCTGATCGATGATCTGGTCAACCCGGCGCTGCTGGAGCATTGCCCCGCTGCCCGGCTGATCACCGTGGGTAAACGCGGCGGCTGTCGGTCCACGCCCCAGGCCTTTATCCACCGCCTGATGTTGCGTTATGCCCGGCAAGGCAAATGCGTGGTGCGGCTCAAGGGTGGCGATCCGTGCATTTTTGGTCGCGGCGGCGAAGAGGCGGCCTGGCTCAGGCAGCATGGGGTGGAAGTGGAGTTGGTCAATGGCATTACGGCGGGGCTGGCCGGGGCAACGAACTGTGATATTCCGCTCACCTTGCGCGGTGTCAGCCGTGGCGTCACGTTGGTTACGGCCCACACCCAGGACGACAGCAGTCTCAATTGGCGGGCACTGGCCGAGGGCGGCACGACGTTGGTGATCTATATGGGAGTGGCGAAGCTGGGGGAGATTCGGCAGCAGCTGCTGGAAGGTGGCATGAGCGATGATATGCCGGTGGCGATGATTGAAAACGCCTCGTTGCCACAGCAACGCGAGTGTCGCAGCAGCCTTTCCCGGATGCAGGAGGATGCCCAGGACTTCGCCCTGAAGAGCCCGGCGATTCTGGTGATTGGCCAGGTTATCCAGGCGACGCAAGCGGTTGAAGCCTTGGCCAGCGTTAGCGCCTGAGACAAATGACAGGCGAAAAAAAGCCCGGCCTAAGCCGGGCTTTTTTCTACAACTCAGTAATTACTGAGCTGCTTGTGCTTCTACCGAGGCTTCTACGCGACGGTTGATAGCACGGCCAGCTTCAGTTGCGTTGTCAGCAACTGGGCGGGATTTGCCATAACCAACCGAGCTTACGCGGTTAGGAGCAATACCGTCTTTGACCAGGACTTGCTTAACAGCGTCAGCACGACGCTGGGACAGCTTCTGGTTGTAAGCGTCAGGACCGACGGAGTCAGTGTGACCTTCAACAACGGTGGTGGTTTGTGGGTACTGTTTCATGAAGTCAGCGAGGTTTTTCACGTCGCCGTAGCTGTTAGGCTTAACAACCGACTTGTCGAAGTCGAACTTCACGTCCAGCTCAACACGAACAACCTGAGCAACCGGAGCTTCTGGCTCTGGAACTGGCTCTGGAGCTGGTGCTGGGGTAGGAGCTGGAGCAGTTTTGCCAGCGTTGCCGCCGAAGTTTACGCCCAGACCAACCAGTGCGGAGTAATCCCACTTGCCGTTGTCCAGTGCGTAGTCAGCTTCAACACCAGCACGTGCGAACAGGTTGTCGGTGAAGTAGTACTTCACACCAGCGCCAGCGATAGCCAGGGTCGATTGATCGCGACCTTTGTGACCATCAGCTTCTACGTTGGTACGGCTCTGGTGGCCGAAACCGCCCTCTACGTATGGACGCAGGGAGTCGACACCAGCTTGACCGAAGTGGTACTGGGCAGTAACGCTGCCGGTATCACCCTTGATCTTCTGGCTACCGGTACCGTCGTTCGAACGGGTGTGGTTGGTAGTGTCGTAGTTCAGGTTGATCGACACGTCGTCGGTCAGGAAGTAACCGATGCTTGCGCCAGGATTGAAGCCGTCTTCGATATGCTTGACGCTATCGTTGAACTGCTTTTTGTAGAACAGCTGGCCTTCAACTGCGCCTTGACCTTGTGCCAGAGCGCCGAAGGAAGTAGCAGCAATAAGAGTACCAATGGCCAAGCCCAAGGTGTTTTTCAGTTTCATCCGTTAAATCCCCATCTGGTGATTGTAAAGCAGTCCCACATACCGGGGGACAACTCGGCGACAAGTCTAACAGAACTTGCCTACACGTAAGAGATATTTGCCACGCACTAAGTTTCAGTACTGCCCGCAAATTTCTCACGTAATTTATCAAGAGCGCGTTTGTAACGCATTTTTGTAGCACTCAAACCCATATGCATGATGTCAGCAATTTCCTGAAATTCCAGCTCTGCGACAAATCGTAGCACCAGAATTTCCCGGTCAATCGGATTCACATGCACCAGCCAGCGATCGAGTCCGCCCTTTTCTTCCGGGGTTGGCGCCTTCTCTTCAGACGCTTCCTCAAGGGGGTCCAGACTCAAAGCATCCATCAAGCGACGCTTTCGCCGTTCCTTCCGATACTGCGTGATGCACTCGTTGTACGTGATGCTATAGAGCCATGTCTTGAACTTCGATTTGCCCTCAAAGTTCTTCAGGCCGTAGAGCACCTTGAGCATCACTTCCTGACAGACATCATCCGCATCTCTATCGTTCCCTAAATACCTTGAACAAACGTTGAACAGAGTGCGTTGATACCTGCGCATCAATTCTTCATACGCGCGTGTTACGTGAAACAGCTCCGTGTGCGAGCGCGCGACCAACTCCTCATCAGAGAGCTCACGGGGGTCATAGCGCGTGGACAGCGTTTGGGCTTTATTCAAAACAAGTCGTGCCGACAGTCAGGTCAATGTCCGCCTCAGCCTGGATACCCAGGATTGCGGCGGCGTACATTAGCAGGGTTTGCCGGGTTAGCGGCTAGTCACATGCTGTTCCAGCAGGATCCGATTCGAAAGCGACACCAGCTCGCCATCATCCGTCAGCACTGTTGTCTTGACCGTGCCGATCTCTTCGATCTGCCCTTCGACCTCGCCCACACGCACTTGTTGCCCAACCTGATACAGCTCACGCACATAGATTCCCGCAAGAATCTGCCCGGCAATTTCCCGGCTTCCCAGACCCATGGCCAGCGCAACGGCCAGACCAACGGTAATCAAAACAATCACAATCACATGGTTCAGCAGGTCAGTCTTGACCTCCAACTGGCTGATCGCGACCGAAATACTGATGATAATCACCAGGCCTTGAGCGATTCGCCCCAAGCCACTGGCGTAATCCAAACCCACACCTTCTGCCGCTCCGCGCACCAGGCCATTGGCCAATTGCGCCAGCAAAACCCCTACCAGCAACACCAGCGCGCCACCGAATACCTTCGGCAAATACAGCGCCAGCATGTCGAGCGTAGCTGAAACTCGCTCAAGTCCAAGGGATTCAGCCGCAGAAACCAGAAAAATCAGCAAAACAAACCAATAAACGATCTTGCCGATCAATGTCGAGATCGGCACCTGCAGCCCGGCACGCCCCAGAATCTTGGTCAGGCCGGTACCGCCCATCAGTCGATCAAGACCCAGCTTAGCCAGCAATTTGGAGAGCAGAGTGTCGAGCAGCTTGGCCACGACAAAACCCAGCAGTACCACCACCAGGGCACCAAACAGGTTGGGAATGAAATTCGCCACCTTGGTCCACAGCGCAGTCATTGCAGTTACCAGACTCTGGGTCCAGAGATCGAGTTCCATATTCATTCAGCCTTATCAGCAGTGCGAGCAAGAGGTTTACGACGGGAAATCGGTGAAACATGGGCCGAACCGTTGTTCAGGGCCATCATCAATGCCGGCAACCAGCGGCCGAGCAGACCGAACAGGTCCCCCGCCCCGACCTGGCGGTTGGCGGTTTTCAAAACGCGACCCAGGCAAGCATCGTCGTCCCGGTTGGACGGCGAAGCGTTAAGCATGTCACGCAAAGACTGTTCGAACGGATCGTGCATAAAGACCTCTCGCAAGTGATTTAAAAGACGAGGGTAAAATTCTTCGGGTCACATGACCTCTTTCCACGTTCAGGTCACATTCAGGTCAGACCCAGCGTAAACGTCGAAACAACCACCATTGCCCGACCGCCACCGAGACCATCATCAGGCAGGCAATCAGGAACCCGTAAGGGCTGGAAGAGAACGGAATCCCCCCCACGTTGATCCCCAGCAAACCGGTCAGAAAACTCATCGGCAGGAAGATCCCGGTGATGATCCCGAAGCGGTACATGGTGCGGTTCATGCGCAGGCTCAAACGCCGGTCTTCGGTCTCAAGCACAAGCCCCACGCGCTCCCGGGCCAATTCCAGCTCTTCCAGGTAACGGGTCAGGCTGTTGTTCAATTCGTTCCAGTAGTCAGCATCGTCATCGCAGAACCAGGGCAACTTGATCCGGGTCAACTGCGCGAAAATATCCCGTTGTGGCGACAGGAAACGTTTCAGCCCGGCGGCGCGCCGACGGATCTGCAAAACGCTGCCATGCTCCGGGGTATACCGTTCGTCGGCATCCAGTTTTTCTTCTTCGATATCGACGATTTCGGACAGATCACTGACCAGATCCTGGACCTTGTTGGTCAGGTACTGCGCCATATAAAGGACCAGTTCCGAGGCAGTCTTGGGCCCCTTGCCATCCGCCAACTGCACCAGCAACTCATCGGTGGCGCGTAACGGGCGCAAGCGCAGGGAGATCACCCGCGCCGCCGAGGCAAAGATGCGCACCGAGACCATGTCTTCCGGTTCGGCGCCTGGGTTCAGGTTGACCCCGCGTAAAAACAGCAGCAGTTCGGCGTCCGGCAACGGCAACAGGCGTGGGCGGGTGTTTTCCTCCAGCAGCAGGTCACACGCGAACTCGCTCAAGCCGCTGGATTTGCGCAACCAGGTCTGGGTCTGGGGATGGCTACGGTCCCAATGCAGCCACAGGCTTTCCTGAGGCTGCAGTTGCAGCGCATCAAGCTCTGTCCGGGCAATCGAACGCGCGCCACCTTTACCGTCCAGCACCAGGGCATGCACCAGCCCCCACTGCGCGTTTTCTTCCTCGAACATCCTCACCCCTGTCGGCTACTGCTGTTTATTCAGGCATTTTCAGCGGGCTGGGAGAGACGATCACACCGTTATTGTCGGCGTACACGTACTCACCCGGGCGGAAGGTCACGCCAGCGAAGGTCACCGCCACGTTCAAATCGCCAATGCCGCGTTTGTCAGTCTTCATCGGGTGGCTGGCCAGGGCCTGTACACCCAAATCGGTCTGGGCAATCACGTCGACATCGCGGATGCAGCCGTAGATCACCAGCCCTTCCCAGCCGTTTTTCGCGGCTTTCTCGGCAATCATGTCGCCCAGCAATGCGCGGCGCAGGGAACCACCACCGTCGACCACCAGCACCTTGCCGGCGCCATTGAGTTCGGCTTGTTCCTTGACCAGGGAATTGTCTTCAAAGCACTTGATGGTCACGATCTCGCCACCAAAGGAGTCTCGGCCGCCGAAATTGCTGAACATCGGCTCAACCACCTGCACCAGCTCCGGGTAGGCGTCACACAGGTCGGGGGTAAGGTAATGGTTCATCGAGAAACTCCTGTAGGTGAAAGAAGGTGTCAAACATCCCACTGTTTACTTACATCTGGAAACGCTTTGCCATGAAGGTTCTTTAATCCGGGCCGAATAGTCGGGCCCATAGGACAGCGACGCAAGACCCACTACGCGACTGAATATGACCAGAACCATCCGATGCGTCATATCTTAGCCGCTACGAGAAGCAAGCGAAACGCCCCTGATAGAGCCTCCCGCTCAAACCTGTGCCAGTTCCTGCGTCTGCGCGCCCGCCAAAGGTGTGAGCGGATCTTTCAACCAACGCTTCACCAACGGCCACACTTCTGCCTGAGCGGCCTTGCTGACGAGCATCTCGACATGCCCGAAATCCCCGCTGAACCCTTGCTGGCGCCCCAGGCACAAGTACTGGCGATGCTCGGAGCCGACTTGCTCGAAGAGCTTGCGACAGGCCCAGTCCGGGTCCTGGTGATCGCCGGCAGCGCTCACCGCCAGCAGCGGAACGTCGACCTCAGCCAGGCCCTTCCACCAATCCTGCTTGCCCTCGCCAAAGCGGCCGAACAGGCCATTCCAGCGCATCGCTTCAATCAGCACGCCTGCCGGCTCGTCCTCCGGGCCGCGTTTCAATCGCGAGCCAGACAATTGGCCAAAGCGCTTCAAGAGCAGGCGACCGGTCCATTCCACTGGCGGTAGTTTCAACGGCCAATGGGTGCGACTGACCTGGCAGCCAAACAGCGCCACCGAGGCTACCGCCGGCGCGCCAAGGTGCTGCCCGCCCAGGGCCGCGGCCAGGGTCGTGCCACCCAGGGAATGTCCGAGCCAGTGGGGGATCTGCCCACTTTGCTCACGCACAAAGGCGGCAATGGCCGGCAAGTCGTAGCGAGCATAGTCGGCAACGCGGTTTTTGGCGTAGTCGTGGTTACGTCGGGACAGCCCGTGGCCGCGCATTTCCGGGATCCACACGTCGAACCCCTCGCGGGCCAGGTAAGCGCCCAGGCCGATGCCCTTGGGCGAATACCAGAAGCGTCGGTTGGAGAAACTGCCATGCACCAAAACCACCGGCACGCCCCGGTTTTCCGGGACATCAGCCAGGCCAAGGCGGGTCACGGCCAGCTCGACGGTGCCGTCAGGGCTGTTGGCGGGCTTGAGGCGATACACATCTTCACTCAGGTCGCCACGACGCTCAGCGCTGATCAAGGCGACGGGAAACAGGTTGCTGCTGCTTTGCATAATGCTCTTGCACAAAAAAGGGCGGCGTCCGGATGGAGTTCCGCCCTGTACAGAATGAGAAATGCCGGCCAACCGCAAGGTTGACCGGCACTTGGGGGTGTTACGTATTACGCCTGGGCTTGGCCTTCAGCCAGGAAGAACCAGGTTTCCAGTACGGAATCGGGGTTCAGCGAAACGCTTTCGATGCCCTGTTCCATCAGCCATTTGGCCAGGTCCGGGTGATCGGAAGGGCCTTGGCCGCAGATCCCGATGTACTTGCCAGCCTTGTTGCACGCCTGGATGGCGTTGGCCAGCAGCTTCTTGACCGCAGGGTTACGCTCGTCGAACAGGTGGGCGATGATCCCCGAGTCACGGTCCAGGCCCAGGGTCAGTTGGGTCAGGTCGTTGGAGCCGATGGAGAAGCCGTCGAAAAATTCCAGGAACTCTTCGGCCAGGATGGCGTTGGACGGCAGCTCGCACATCATGATGACGCGCAGGCCGTTCTCGCCACGGGACAGGCCGTTTTCAGCCAGCAGGTCCACCACCTGGCTCGCCTCGCCCAGGGTGCGCACGAACGGCACCATGATTTCGACGTTGGTCAGGCCCATTTCGTTGCGCACGCGCTTGAGGGCACGGCATTCCAGCTCGAAGCAATCGCGGAAGGCTTCGCTGATGTAACGCGAGGCACCACGGAAACCCAGCATCGGGTTTTCTTCTTCCGGCTCGTAGAGCTTGCCGCCGATCAGGTTGGCGTATTCGTTGGACTTGAAGTCCGACAGGCGCACGATGACCTTTTTCGGGTAGAACGCCGCCGCCAGGGTGCTGATGCCTTCCACCAGTTTCTCGACGTAGAAGCCCACCGGGTCGCTGTAGCCGGCGATGCGCTTGTCGACGCTTTCCTTGATGTCCGGCGGCAGGCCGTCGTAGTTCAGCAGGGCCTTGGGGTGCACGCCGATCATGCGGTTGATGATGAACTCCAGGCGGGCCAGGCCCACACCGGCGTTCGGCAACTGCGCGAAGTCGAAGGCGCGGTCCGGGTTGCCGACGTTCATCATGATCTTGAACGGCAGGTCCGGCATGGCGTCGATGGAGTTTTGCTTGATGTCGAAGCCCAGCTCGCCTTCGAAGATGAAGCCGGTGTCGCCTTCGGCGCAGGACACGGTCACGCCCTGGCCGTCTTTCAACAGTTGGGTGGCGTTGCCGCAACCCACAACTGCCGGGATCCCCAGTTCACGGGCGATGATCGCCGCGTGGCAGGTACGCCCGCCACGGTTGGTGACGATGGCGCTGGCGCGTTTCATCACCGGTTCCCAGTCCGGGTCGGTCATGTCGGAGACCAGCACGTCGCCTGGCTGGACCTTGTCCATCTCGGACACGTCCTTGATGATCCGCACCTTGCCGGCGCCGATGCGCTGGCCGATGGCACGGCCTTCCACCAGCACGGTGCCGGTTTCTTTCAACAGGTAGCGTTCCATGACGTTGGCCGAGGTGCGGCTCTTCACGGTCTCAGGGCGGGCCTGAACGATGTACAGCTTGCCGTCGTCACCGTCCTTGGCCCATTCGATGTCCATCGGGCACTTGTAGTGCTTCTCGATGATCATCGCCTGCTTGGCCAGCTCGCTGACTTCGGCGTCGGTCAGGCAGAAACGCGCGCGTTCGGCCTTGTCGACATCAACGGTTTTTACCGAGCGACCGGCCTTGGCCTCGTCGCCGTAGATCATCTTGATCGCCTTGCTACCCAGGTTGCGGCGCAGGATGGCCGGACGGCCGGCTTCAAGGGTGTGTTTGTGGACGTAGAATTCGTCCGGGTTCACCGCGCCTTGTACGACGGTTTCGCCGAGGCCGTAGGCGCCGGTGATGAAGACTACGTCGCGAAAGCCCGATTCGGTGTCCAGGGTGAACATCACGCCGGCCGTGCCGGTTTCCGAACGCACCATGCGCTGCACACCGGCAGACAGAGCCACCAGCTTGTGGTCGAAACCCTGGTGTACACGGTAGGAAATGGCGCGGTCGTTGAACAGCGAGGCAAACACTTCCTTGGCCGCGCGGATCACGTTTTCCACGCCGCGGATGTTCAGGAAGGTTTCTTGCTGACCGGCAAAGGAGGCGTCCGGCAGGTCTTCGGCGGTGGCCGAGGAGCGCACGGCGACGGCCATGTCAGGGTTACCGGCCGACAGCGTGGCAAACGCGGTGCGGATCTCGGCGTTGAGCTTCTCGGGGAACTCGGCTTCCATGATCCATTGACGGATCTGGGCACCGGTCTTGGCCAGGGCGTTGACGTCATCGACGTCCAGCGCATCGAGCGCGGCATGGATCTGATCGTTGAGGCCGCTCAACTCGAGGAAATCACGGTAAGCCTGGGCGGTGGTGGCAAAACCACCTGGCACCGATACACCGGCGCCCGCAAGATTACTGATCATCTCGCCCAGGGATGCGTTCTTGCCCCCTACGTGCTCTACATCATGGACGCCGAGCTTATCGAGGGAAACTACGTACTCTACCAAGGTGATCTCTCCACTTTCTGTGTTGGAAAAGCTCAGGACGCCGGCGGCTCAGTAGGAGCAGTTACCGGCGTTTGTGGCCTGGACCTGGAAAATAAGTGAGAATGCGGCCCACTGCGGGACGGCAAAATCGCGCCTATCATATCCAAGATTCGTCATCAGCTTAAGGCCCAAGGCTCAAATGAAACGATCTGCTTTCTTTATCTCCGACGGCACCGGCATCACAGCCGAAACCCTGGGTCAAAGCCTGTTGGCGCAGTTCGAAAACATTACCTTCAGCAAATTCACGCGACCGTATATAGACAGCGTGGATAAAGCGCGAGCCATGGTACAACAAATCAATCTGGCGGCCGAAAAAGACGGATTTCGTCCGATCATTTTCGACACCATCGTCAATCAGGACATTCGTGAGATCCTCGCGACCTCCAATGGTTTCATGATCGACATCTTCTCTACCTTCCTGGCGCCGCTGGAACAAGAGTTAAGTGAACATTCGTCATACTCCGTCGGAAAATCTCACTCCATTGGCCACAACTCCAACTATATGGAGCGGATCGAGGCGGTGAACTTCGCCCTCGACAACGACGACGGCGCCCGCACCCACTATTACGACAAGGCTGATTTGATCCTGGTGGGCGTGTCCCGCTGCGGCAAGACGCCGACCTGCCTCTATATGGCCATGCAATTCGGGATTCGCGCGGCCAACTACCCGCTGACCGAAGACGACATGGAACACTTGACGCTGCCTGCCGCCCTGCGCGCGCACCAGCACAAGCTGTTCGGGCTGACCATTGACCCGGACCGGCTGACGGCGATTCGCAATGAACGCAAGCCCAATAGCCGATACTCCAGCTATGCGCAGTGCGAATTTGAAGTGCGGGAAGTAGAAAATCTGTTCCGCCGGGAGAATATTGCGCACATCAATTCCACGCATTTTTCGGTGGAAGAGATTTCGGCGAAGATTCTGGTGGAGAAAGGGGTGGAGCGGCGGTTCAAGTAATCTTCATGGCCTGAACCAGCGCTATCGCAGGCAAGCCCAGCTCCCACATTGGAATGCATTCCCCTGTGGGAGCCGGGCTTGCCCGCGATGAACGATAACGCGGTCAACCTGCCTATAGGTGAAACCGCCCCCCACCCTGCCCCAACGCCGTCGCCAGCGCATCAAACCCATCCAGCAGCAACTGATCATCCCCCGACGTATTGCAGATGCTCGCCCGGATAAACTGCGGCACCGCCGTCTGCCCCACCGCAAACGCCTCGGCGGTGGCAATCAGGTAATTATTCTGCTTCAGCTCCGCCTCGATTTCCGACGCGCGCCAAGGCTCCGGGACTTCGATCCAGAAGTGCGGGCTATTGAGGTGGGTGCGGTACTCCAGCCCGATCAGCAACCCTTCAACCAACGCCTTGCGCCGGCTGATCTCCTGGATCTGCTGATGCAACAGGTGCTCAGCCGTACCGTTTTCGATCCATTGGGTCGCCAGTTCCAGGGTCACCGGGGTGGCCATCCAGCAGGTTGAGCGCAGGGCCGCGGAAATCCGGCTGACCAGCGCCGGCGGCGCATGCACGTACCCGACGCGCAACCCGGCCGACACCGCCTTGCTCAGGCTGCTGATCAGAATCGTACGTTCCGGGGCGAAATAGCTCAGGGGCGGCGGACGATCTTCCACCAGCACACCGTGGGCCTCGTCCTCAAGAATCAGCAGATTGTGCTCACGGCACACCTTGACCAACGCCTCCCGACGCGCGACCGACAGCACCGCAGTCGTAGGATTCTGGATGGTCGGCGTGCAGTACAACGCCGACACCCGGTGATTGCGACAGACTTCATCCAGCGCCCCCGGCAGCAGGCCTTCTTCATCCATTTCCAGGCCGATGAGGCGGATTCCCAGCATCCGCGCGGCGGTGATCAGCCCCGGATAGGTCAGTTGCTCGGTGACCACCGTATCGCCGGCCCGCAGCAGCGCCATCAGTGCGCACAGCAGCCCGTGCTGGCCGCCGTTCACGCAAATCACCTGCTCGGGAATCGGGTGGAAGTCCCGCTGCACCAGCCACTGTGCGCCCGCCGCACGGTAACGCGGTAGCCCGGCGTCCGGGGTGTAGGCACTGATGTCCTGCAAGAACTTGGCGTTGGTGGCCAGGGTCTGGAAGCTCTGGGCCAGGAACGTGGTCTCCTGCCCCGGGATATGCATGTTGCGGCTCATATCAAAGTATTGCCGCGGCTCATCGCTGAAGTTGCGAAAGCCTTCATCCCGCTGGCGCTCCATCCCACGCTTGCGCACGAAGGTGCCGTCACCCACGCGCGCCACCACCAACCCCAGCCGTTCCAGCTCACCGTAGGCGCGGCTGATGGTGCCAATGGTTACCCCCAGATTGTCGGAAAGCACCCGGTGAGGTGGCAGTTTTCTTCCCGGTTCAATCAAGCCTTCAAGAATGCCCCGCTCCATGACATCGGACAGGCGTTTGTACTTCACGCCCTGCCCGCTGGAGAGTCCTTCTCGCATAATTGACACCATGTCAATATTTGTTTTGACAGCCATCATTCGCCCTAATAGTGTGCTTTTACGGGTTCAATCACCGAATCAAGGCACTCAATATAGAGGTCAATTCGGTCTCATGGAAGCAATGTCACGATGCCAATGTCCGCCGTTCTCGAAAACGCTGAAAAAACAAAAACTCACAAGCAGTGGTTGGCTGGGCTGATTACCAGTGTGATGTTCCTGATTGTGTGCCTGAGCTGGGGCACCACCTGGCTTGGGATCAAGATCGCCGTGGAAAGCGTGCCGCCGCTGACCTCCGCCGGGCTGCGCTTTCTGATCGCGTTCCCGCTGTTCCTGTGTTTTGCCTGGGTGCGCCGCGAGCCGATCCTGTTTCCCCGGGAGAGCCGCTGGTTCTTCGTGTTCGTGACGCTGTCCTACTTCAGCGTTCCGTATTACCTGCTCAACTACGGCGAGATGCATGTCTCGTCCGGCCTCACCGCCCTGCTGTTCAGTTGCATGCCGGTGTTTATCCTGATTTTCTCCGCGTTGTTCCTGCGTGAGCGCATCTACTTTTCCCAGGTGGTCGGTATCGCCATCGGTTTCGGCAGCCTGTACATGATCATCAAGAGCCAGGGCCTGCACCTGGACCATGCCGAGTTCTTCGGAGTGCTGGCGATCCTGGCCGCCGCGATCATGCATGCCTTGTGCTACGTGATTACCAAGAAACAAGGCAGCGCCATCAGCGTGATCACCTACAACACCCTGCCCATCGGCATCGCCGGGCTGATGCTGTTTGTCGCCGGGCTTTGGTTTGAAACCCCGACCTTCGAAGACATCACCCTGCGTTCCTGGAGTGCGCTGTTCTACCTCGGCCTGGTGGCCTCGGTGGGTGGTTTTATCGTGTATTTCATGCTGCTCAAGCGCCTGAGCCCGATCATTTTGTCCTTCGTGTTCATCATCTTCCCGGTGTTCGCCGTGATCATCGGCAGTTGGTACGAAGGCGTGCAGATTTCCAAGGACCTGATGATGTATTCGGCGATCCTGCTGGCCGGTTTTGCGATTACCAAGCTGCCCATCGAAAAGCTCCTGGCGAAGAAAAACTGAGATGAAGGTCCTGAGCCCAAGCGCCCTGGAGCAGATTTACGCCCACGCCGACCGCAGCTATCCCGAGGAATGCTGCGGCTTTGTTTTCGCCGATGGCAGCGTGTACCTGGGCAGCAATATCCAGAACGAGTTACACCGCAAGAACCCCGAGATGTATTCACGCAGCGCTGCCAACGGCTACACCTTTTCGGTGGCCGACACGCTGATGATGAACAAGGCGTTTCGCAGTGATAACCCGGTGGTGGTGATCTACCACTCCCACCCTGACGTCGGCGCGTATTTCAGCGACGAAGACCAGGACAAGGCCCTCTTCATGGGCGAGCCGATCTACCCCGTGAGCTACCTGGTGGTGGATGTTCGCCAGGGCCAGACCCAAGGTTCCAAGCTGTTTGCCTGGGATGGCAAGCGCTTCGCCCAAAACCCCTTCAACGACCTGCAAACGGAGTTGTGCATGAACGCTGTCTCTTTCCCCGACATCCTGGTCCGCGTGGCCAAGCTGCCAGCATCGACCCTCGAGGGTGCCGGATCGACATTGCGCGAAGTCATTGAAAACCTGTGCACCGAGCACCCGCAATTGCGGGCGCACCTGCTCTACGAGAACAACCAGCTCAAGGAGCACTTCCTGTTTACCGCCGAGGAAGAGCTGATCGACGCCAACGACACATTGCCTGAGAAGGCAAAAATCGAGGTCCTGCTGGCCACCTCCGGCGGCATGGATGTGGATCAACTGAGCAACGAGGAAGTGCAGCGCTACGTGCGCCACATCACCCTGCCCGGCGTCGGCCGCGAAGGCCAGTTGAACCTGAAGAAAGCCCGCGTGCTGATCATCGGCACCGGCGGCCTCGGTTCGCCCATCAGCCTGTACCTGGCGGCGGCCGGCATCGGCACCCTGGGGCTGGTGGATTTCGACGTGGTGGAAAGCAGCAACCTGCAACGCCAGGTCGTCCACGGCAACAGCACCCTGGGCCTGCCCAAGGTCGAGTCCGCCAAGCAGCGCTTGCAGGACCTGAACAGCCACATCCAGATCAACACCTACGACACCGCCTTCAACACCGACAACGCCCTGGAACTGGTGGGCGCCTATGACCTGGTGATCGACGGCACCGACAATTTCGAAACCCGCTACCTCGTCAACGACGCCTGCGTACAACTGGGCAAGCCGTTGGTGTACGGCGCCATCTACCGCTTCGACGGGCAGATCAGCGTGCTCAACTATAAAGGCGGGCCGTGCTACCGCTGCCTGTTTCCCCAGGCCCCGCCGGCGGAACTGGCGCCCAATTGCAGCGCCGGTGGCGTCATCGGCGTATTGCCGGGCGTGGTCGGGATGATCCAGGCCACCGAGGCCATCAAGCTGTTGATCGGTATTGGCGAACCGCTGTCGGGCCGGCTGATGCGCTTTGATGCACTGGCGATGAAATTCAGCGAGATCCGCTTCAAGCGCCGCGCCGACTGCCCTTGCTGCTCGGAACTGCGCCACAGCCAAACCATCGCACCCGCCGTCTGCGCCGATGCCATGCCAAGCCAGCCGTCGCTCGCCGAAGAGCGCTACATCAAGCCACGGGTACTCAAGCAACTGCTCGAACAACACAGCAAGGCCGACGTGCTGCTGGACGTGCGCGATGCCAGCGAGCTGGAAGTGTGCAAGTTGCCGGGGGTGGTGCACATCCCCCTGGCCGAACTCGACGGGCAACTCGCCAACCTCAGCCGCGACAACACCCACTACCTGATCTGCTACGCCGGGACCCGCGCGGAGCAAGCCGCCAGCACCTTGCTGGCCGCCGGCTTCGCCAACACCAAAGTACTGCAAGGTGGCATGAAACACTGGGTTCGCGACGTCGAACCCGACATGCCTTTGTACTGATCAGCGGCCATGGGTTCTTACTTGATGTTGCATAACTCGATACTCGACGCCATTGGCCAAACGCCTATCGTGCGCCTGGAACAGTTTTCCGAAGACCTCGGCATCGAGGTCTACGCCAAGCTGGAATCCCTCAATCCCGGCGGCAGCCACAAGGCGCGCATCGCCCTGGGCATGATCCTCGACGCCGAGCGCCGGGGCATTCTGATCCGTGGTTCCGGGCAAACCATCATCGAGCCCAGCGGCGGCAACACCGGCATCGGCCTGGTGATGGCCGGTAATGTGCTGGGCTACAAAGTGGTGCTGGTGATTCCCGACAACTACAGCCCCGAGAAGCAGAAACTGCTGCGCCTGTACGGCGCCAGGGTGGTGCTGTCGGACAGCCGCCTGGGCAACAATTCCCACGGCGAAAAGTGCATGGAGCTGCAGCTGGAAAACCCCAGCTACGTGATGCTCAACCAGCAGCGCAACGGCGCCAACCCGCAAACCCACCGCGACACCACCGCCCGGGAAATCATCCGCGCCTTCGGCGACAAGCGTGTGGACTACTTCGTCAGCGGCATCGGCACCGGCGGCCACATCACCGGCATCGGCGAAACCCTCAAGAGCGCCTGGCCGACGATCCGCGTGATGGGCGTGGAGCCGGAAGAATGCGACCTGCTCAGCGACCGCCACGCGCCGCACCATATCCAGGGCCTGTCCATCGGCTTGATCCCGAGCATCCTCAACGTCGCGATCATTGACGGGATGCTCAAGGTATCGCGCCAGGAATGCCTCGACATGATCAAACGCATCATGCGCACCGACGCCATCAGCCTCGGGCTGTCGTCGGCCGCCAACATGGTGGCCATCGCCAAGCTGGCACCGGAACTGCGCACCGACACCGTCGTGCTGACCATGGTCTACGACAGTGCCGACAGCTATTTGCCCTGTTTTGAATAACAACTATTGCGGGGGTGCCTCCATGGGGGGCTTTATCGACATGCAACAACTGCACGATGAGTTGCTCACCCACCTCATCACCACGCTGGCGCCCGCGCAGTTGAAGCAACTGGAGGAGCACCTTGGCACGCTGGTCCAGACAGCGGCCCAGGCGGTGGCCGAAGACCTGATCGCCTATGCCTGGCGCGACCCGGCCTCCCGTGGGCGCGGGGAGCTGATCCTGGAATCCTATGCCTCGTTCAAGGCGGTGCTGTACTACCGGCTGGCGCACCAGGTATGGAATTTCCCGGACAAGGGCGACGGCGCGTTTTGTGCCATCGCCCTGAAACTGAGCAACCAGGGCAAGATTCTGTCCGGCGCCGAAATTCACCCCGCCGCCCGCATCGGCCGGCGCTTTGTGCTGGACCACGGCTACGGCACGGTCATCGGCGAAACCTGCGAGATCGGCAACGACTGCTACATCCTCTGCGGCGTGACCCTCGGCGCCCGGGGCATCGCCAACAACCCGGACGGCAAGCGCCATCCACGCCTGGGCAACAACGTGGAAGTCGGTTCCGGCGCGCGGGTGCTGGGCTATGTGCTGATCGGCGACAACGTGTTCATCAGCCCTTCCTGCGTGATCACCCAGGACGTGCCGGCCGGTACCAAGGTCAAGGTGGTCAACCAGATCCAGCTGCAGAAAAACGACGAGTCGGACCACAGCAACTACCTCGGCGCGTTCGCCCTCGACGAACGCCTGCACGTGGTGGGCGAGGTCAACGCCAGCCACAAGGTGACGGTGCTGGACGCCGACTTCCATCCCCTGCCCGGCCTGCTGCTGGAACCCACGGTCAAGGAACGCCATCACCTGCAGTTCCGCCTGCGGCACATAGAAACCAACAGTTACCCGCCGCGCCTGCCGCTGAACCTGAAAGTGACCGGGCCCGAATTTGAAATCACCCTGCTCTCTCCCCCTGGCTTAAGCGCGATGGTTCGTCGCCTGCTGCAAGCCAGCCCACTGATCGTCGGAGGTTGAACATGTCCGTGCACACCATGGAAACCCTCGCGCTGTTCGACAGCGCGCCTTACCAGAACGCTTTCAGTGCGCGGGTGATTGCCGTCAGTGAACAGGGGATCGCCCTGGAGCACACGCTGTTCTATCCCACCGGCGGCGGGCAACCAGGCGACACCGGCCACTTCATACTGCCCGACGGCAGCCGCGTCGACATCACCGGCACCGTGCGCGACCCGGTGCTGCGCTCGATCATCTGGCATCAAGTGGAACACTGCCCCGAACAACTGGCCGCCGGGATGCAGGTGGACGCAAGCCTGGACTGGGAGCGCCGCTACCAGCACATGAAAATGCACACCTGCCTGCACCTGCTGTGCTCAATCATTGATGCCCCTGTGACCGGGTGCAGCATCAGCTTCGACAAGGGCCGGCTGGATTTCGACCTGCCGGAAATGACCCTCGACAAAGAGACCATCACCCGCGACCTCAACGCCTTGATCGAACAGGCACACGCGGTGAAAACCCTGTCGATGCCCGCCTCGGAGTATTCCACCCTGCTGCAGATCACCCGCACCCAGGCGGTGGCACCGCCGGTGATCCAGGGTTCGGTACGGGTGATCGAAATTACCGGGATCGACATCCAGCCTTGCGGCGGCACCCATGTGACCAATACCGAGGAAATCGGCCGGGTGTTCTGCGAAAAAATCGAGAAGAAAAGCAAACACAACCGCCGGGTGATCCTGCGGTTTGAATAGCCGCCGGGCAGCGGCTGGGGCGCCAACGACCTAGCCGCAGTTCGTACAGCAAACTGACAGCAAATTTATGTGCTTGTAACATTCAGAAACGTACAATCCCGCCAACAACGCCTCGTTGCCCTGACTCGCGAAAACAGCGCCCTTCCTTCCCGATGGGTCATTCGTGCAGCAGCTAAGCTCACTCCCAATACGCCCTGAACCTGAACGCTGCAGGAATGACTGCCTATGAAAAGAGTGCTCCGTCACTACATACCTGCGTCCACGTTGCGCTTGCTGCCCAACCGCTGGGACTTGGTCGCCCTGCCCCTGGTGATCGGCTTTTTACTGTTTTTCTCCATCACGGCCCGGGAAACCTGGGCGCCCATCGCTACCTTGCAAAGTGAAGTCATCTCGCTGGACCCGGCCAACCTGCCGGAATACGCGATGCGCACCACGATGCGCATGCTGGCGGCGATGGTTGCGGCGCTGGTGTTCACCCTGTTGTACGGCACCCTGGCCGCCAAAAGCCGGCGCGCCGAGAAGCTACTGGTGCCCGTGCTCGACATCCTGCAATCGGTACCGGTGCTGGGTTATATCTCGTTTACCGTGACGTTCTTCCTGCTGCTGTTCCCCGGGCGCGTGCTCGGCGCGGAGCTGGCGGCCATCTTTGCGATTTTCACCAGCCAGGCCTGGAACATGACGTTCAGCTTCTACCAGTCGCTGCGCATGCTGCCCCATGACCTGGTGGAAGTATCGACCAACCTGCGGCTTTCCGGCTGGCAACGATTCTGGAAGCTCGACGTGCCCTTCGCCATGCCAGGGCTGGTGTGGAACATGATGATGAGCATGTCCGGCGGCTGGTTTTTCGTGGTCGCCTCCGAGGCCATTACCGTCGGCGACAAGACCATCACCTTGCCGGGCGTGGGTTCGTACCTGGCCCTGGCGATTGCCCAGAAAGACCTGCACGCCGTGGGCTACGTGATCCTGGCGATGATTGTGGTCATCCTGATGTACGACCAGTTCCTGTTCCGCCCATTGGTGGCCTGGGCCGACAAGTTCCGCATGGAAACCACCGCCTCCCAAGGCGCGGCGCCGCAATCCTGGCTGTTGAACCTGATCCAGCGCACGCGCATCGTCCAGCGCATCCTGCGGCCTGTTACCCGCACCGTCAGCCGCCTGGGCAACAAACGCTTCAGCCTGGCGGGCGGTGCACTCAAGGCGCTGCCGGCAGAAACCCCGCAAGCATCAAAAGTGATCGACTGGGTGTGGGGCACACTCATCGCGTTGCTGGCCGCTTATGCGCTGTATCACATCGTGCAGTACGTCGGCACCGAGGTGACCTTGGCCGAAGTCGGCCATGTATTTTTGATGGGCCTGATCACCCTGTTGCGGGTGGCCGGCCTGATCCTGATCGCCTCGCTGATCTGGGTACCTCTAGGCGTGATGATCGGCTTGCGCCCGGCCCTGGCGGAAAAAATCCAGCCACTGGCGCAGTTTCTCGCGGCGTTCCCGGCGAACCTGCTGTTCCCGGTGTTCGTCATCGTGATCCTGCACTACAACCTCAACCCGGATATCTGGCTGAGCCCGCTGATTGTGCTGGGCACCCAGTGGTACATCCTGTTCAACGTGATCGCCGGCGCCAGCGCGTTTCCCAATGACTTCAAGGAAGCCGCCGCCAACTTCCGCATTCGTGGCTGGTTGTGGTGGCGCAAAGTGATGCTGCCGGGGATTTTCCCGTACTACGTCACTGGCGCCATTACCGCCTCGGGCGGTGCCTGGAACGCCAGTATCGTGTCCGAGTACGTGTCCTGGGGCCAGGACAACGTGGTCGCCCACGGGCTGGGCGCCTACATCGCACAGACCACCGCTGCCGGCGACTTCCCGAAAATTGCCCTGGGCGTGGTGGTGATGTCGATCTTCGTGGTGGCGTTCAACCGCGCGGTCTGGCGGCCGATGTACGCCATCGCTGAAAACAAACTTCGTCTGAATTGATGGGATTCGCTGAGATGACTACCTATACCGAGCATGCCGCCGACACCCCGGAAATCTATTCGTTGAAAAACGTGAACCGGGTGTTCGGCAAAGGTAAAGACGAGCTGCAAGTCCTCAGCGGCGTGGATTTGAGCCTGCACGAAGGCGAGATTGTCGGCATGCTCGGCCGCTCTGGCTCAGGCAAGTCGACCTTGCTGCGGATCATCGCAGGGCTGATCCAGCCCTCGTCGGGTGAAGTCCTGTACAACGGCAAGCCACTGACCGGCCCGGCCGAGGGCGTGGCCATGGTGTTCCAGACCTTTGCGCTGTTCCCGTGGCTGACCGTGCTGGAAAACGTCGAGGCCGGCCTGCAGGCCTTGCAGGTCGAGCGCAAGGAAACCCGCAGGCGCGCACTGGCGGCCATCGACCTGATCGGCCTGGACGGTTTTGAAAACGCCTACCCACGGGAACTGTCCGGCGGCATGCGCCAGCGTGTGGGCTTTGCCCGCGGGCTAGTGGTCAACCCGACCTTGCTGCTGATGGACGAGCCTTTCTCGGCGCTGGACGTGCTCACCGCTGAAACCCTGCGCACCGACCTGCTGGACCTGTGGAGCGGCAAGCAGCTGCCGATCAAATCGATCCTGATCGTGACCCACAACATCGAAGAAGCGGTGCTGATGTGCGACCGCATCCTGGTGCTGTCGTCCAACCCTGGCCGGGTGGTGGCCGAGATCAAGGTGCCGTTTGCACACCCGCGCAACCGCCTGGACCCGACCTTCAGGCAGATGGTCGATGACATCTACGCCCTGATGACCGACCGCCGCAGCGCTGACGCGAGCAGAGGTTTGCCTGAGCTGAAAATGGGCAGCCTGCTGCCCGAAGTCTCCACCAACCTGATGGCCGGCCTGATCGAAACCCTGGCCGCCGAGCCCTACAACGGCCACGCCGGCCTGCCGACCGTGGCCGAGCGGCGCTTGCTGGAAGTCGACGATCTGTTCCCGGTAGCGGAGATGCTTGAGCATCTGGGCTTCGCCGAACTCAAGGGCGCCGACATCACCCTCACCGACGCCGGCAAACTGTTCGCCGACTACGGCACCCAAGAGCGTAAAACCCTGTTCGCCGAACATCTGATCCGCCACGTGCCGTTGGCCGCACGCATTCACCAGGTGTTGCTGGAGCGCAGCGGCCATCGGGCGCCGCGGGTGCGCTTCGAGCAGGAACTGGAAGATTCGCTGACCGAGGCGTTTGTGGAGAAAACCCTGGAAAGCGTGGTGGCGTGGGGGCGGTATGCGGAGATTTTCTCCTATGACGACCATACCGAGACGTTCAGCCTGGATGATGTGGAAGGCAGCATGTAGCGACATGATGCCGACCACTTTCCATTGAACAACACAGAACAAATGTGGGAGCTGGCTTGGCTGCGATGGCATCACCTCGGTGTATCTGGAAGACCGAGGTGCCTGCATCGCAGGCAAGCCAGCTCCCACATTGATTGTGGTTTACATAGTGAGTGCCGTGGTGTTTTTCAGATCACGAACAGCTCAATAAAGCGGTTTACCGGGGTGGCCAAAAGCTTTTCCTGATCCTTGCACAGCGCAAAAATCTCGGCACTGCGCTGTGCGGTAAACCGGGTCGCCAGGTTGGCCTTGAACTTGTCCTCCAGCAACGGAATGCCATCCACCCGGCGGCGGCGGTGGCCAATCGGGTATTCCACGGCCACCTGTTCGGTGCTGGAACCATCCTTGAAGAACACCTGCACCGCGTTGGCAATGGAGCGTTTGTCGGCCTCCAGGTATTCGCGGCTGTAGCGCGGCTCTTCGACGATGACCATCTTCTCCCGCAGCTCATCAATGATCGGATGGGCCGCATGGAACTCATCTTCGTATTGCTCGGCCACCAGGTTGCCAAACGCCAGCGGCACAGCCGTCATGTACTGAAGGCAATGATCACGGTCCGCCGCATTGGCCAACTGCCCGACTTTGGAAATGATCCGGATTGCCGACTCGTGGGTGGTTATCACAATCCTGTCGATCTCATGCAGACGGTGCTTCACCTGCGGGTGCAGGGTCACTGCTGCTTCGCAGGCGGTTTGCGCATGGAACTCGGCCGGGAAACTGATCTTGAACAGCACGTTTTCCATCACATAAGTGCCGTAGGGCTGGGACAGGCTGAAGGCGCGCTTGTCTTCAGGCTTGAGCGCCAGGTCCTTGTTGGTGTGGCTGAACAGCACGTCATAAAAGCCCCACTGCGGCGCGCTCAACACACCGGGAATACCCATCTCGCCACGCATGGCGATATCGGCCAGGCGCACTCCGCGACTCGACGCATCCCCCGCCGCCCACGACTTGCGCGAACCGGCGTTCGGCGCATGGCGATAAGTACGCAGCGCCTGGCCATCGACAAACGCCTGGGACAGGGCCGACAGCAGTTGCTCACGGTTGGCGCCCATCAGTTTGGCGGTGACGGCGGTGGAGGCGACTTTCACCAGCAGCACATGGTCGAGGCCGACGCGGTTGAAGGAGTTTTCCAGGGCAATCACGCCCTGGATTTCGTGAGCCATGATCATCGCGTCCAGCACCGCCCGCACGGGCAGCGGCGCATCGCCATTGGCCACGCGCTTTTGCGAGAGATGGTCGGCGACTGCGAGGATACCGCCGAGGTTATCCGAGGGATGGCCCCATTCCGCGGCGAGCCAGGTGTCGTTGTAGTCGAGCCAGCGCACGATGCAGCCGATGTCCCACGCGGCCTTGACCGGGTCCAGGCGGAACGAGGTGCCCGGCACCCGTGCGCCGAACGGCACCACCGTGCCTTCGACGATCGGCCCCAGGTGCTTGGTGCACTCCGGAAAACGCAGGGCCAGCAGGCCGCAACCGAGGGTATCCATCAGGCAGTTGCGGGCGGTGTCCAGGGCGTCGCGGGATTCGATCCTGAAGTCCAGGACATAGTCGGCGATGTCCTGCAGGACCCGGTCATAGTCGGGGCGGTTGTTCTGGTCGACGTTGGCGCTCATGGCAGTACTCCAAAAGTTAGGGGTTGTTCCATCCTCAGGGTCAGGGTTGAAGTTTTATAAAAGGCAGGTCTTGGCGCCTGCCTGTGATCGTTAGAAAGAGTCGCCGGGCACGCGCACAAAACCTTCCATCAACACTCGCGCACTGCGGCTCATGATGGCTTTTTTCACGACCCACTCACCGTCGACCTGGCTGGCCTCGGCGCCCACGCGCAACGTGCCGGACGGATGTCCGAACCGCACTGCATTGCGCTCCACACCGCCCGCTGCGAGGTTAACCAGCGTGCCGGAAATCGCCGCCGCCGTGCCAATCGCCACCGCCGCCGTGCCCATCATCGCGTGGTGCAGCTTGCCCATGGACAGCGCCCGCACCAGCAGGTCCACATCGCCTGCCTTGATCGCCTTGCCGCTGGACGCCACGTAATCCGCAGGCTTTGCCACAAACGCCACCTTCGGCGTGTGCTGGCGCTGGGCCGCTTCGTCCAGGTGTTTGATCAAGCCCATACGCAGTGCGCCATGGGCGCGGATGGTTTCAAACATCGCCAGGGCTTTGGGGTCGCTGTTGATCGCGCCCTGCAACTCGGTACCGGCGTAACCCAGGTCTTCAGCATTGATGAAGATGGTGGGAATCCCGGCATTGATCAGCGTCGCCTTGAACGTGCCGACACCCGGTACTTCCAGGTCATCCACCAGGTTGCCGGTAGGGAACATCGAGCCACCGCCGCCCTCTTCTTCTGCCGCCGGGTCCATGAATTCCAACTGCACTTCGGCGGCCGGGAAGGTCACGCCGTCCAGTTCGAAGTCGCCGGTTTCCTGCACCGCGCCGCCGGTGATCGGCACGTGGGCGATGATGGTCTTGCCGATATTTGCCTGCCAGACCCGCACCACGGCCACGCCGTTTTGCGGAACCCGCGCCGCGTCTACCAGCCCGGCGCTGATGGCGAACGACCCCACCGCCGCCGACAGGTTGCCGCAGTTGCCGCTCCAGTCCACGAACGGCTTGTCGATGGATACCTGGCCAAACAGGTAGTCCACGTCGTGATCGGCGCGGGTGCTCTTGGCGAGGATCACGGTTTTGCTGGTGCTGGAGGTGGCGCCGCCCATGCCGTCGATTTGCTTGTCGTACGGGTCGGGGCTGCCGATCACCCGCAACAACAAGGCATCCCGTGCGGCACCGGGAACCTGGGCCGACTCGGGCAAATCCTTGAGGCTGAAAAACACGCCTTTACTGGTGCCGCCACGCATGTAGGTGGCGGGAATCTTGATCTGCGGTACGTGTGCCATGGTGGTCCTCATGGGCCGGGGCGCGAACCCCGGCCACAGTTGTCAGGCAGTAACAGCCGATTCCAGGAAGTCCTGGGCAAAGCGTTGCAACACGCCGCCCGCCTCGTAGATCGACACTTCTTCAGCCGTGTCCAGGCGGCAGGTCACCGGCACCTCGACACGCTCGCCATTCCTGCGGTTGATCAACAAGGTCAGTTGCGCACGCGGGGTGCGCTCGCCGATCACGTCGTAGGTTTCGGTGCCGTCGATCTTCAACGTCTTGCGGTCGGTGCCCGGCAGGAACTCCAGGGGCAACACGCCCATGCCCACCAGGTTGGTGCGGTGGATACGCTCGAAGCCTTCGGCAGCAATCGCTTCCACACCCGCCAGGCGCACGCCCTTGGCCGCCCAGTCCCGGGACGAACCCTGGCCATAGTCGGCACCGGCGATGATGATCAGCGGCTGCTTGCGTTCCATGTAGGTTTCGATGGCTTCCCACATGCGCGTGACCTTGCCTTCCGGCTCCAGGCGCGCCAGGGAACCCTGCTTGACCTTGCCGTCTTCAACCACCATTTCATTGAACAGTTTCGGGTTGGCGAAGGTGGCGCGTTGCGCGGTCAAATGGTCGCCCCTGTGAGTCGCATAGGAGTTGAAGTCGACTTCCGGCAGGCCCATTTTCGCCAGGTATTCACCGGCGGCGCTGTCGAGCATGATCGCGTTGGACGGCGACAGGTGATCGGTGGTGATGTTGTCCGGCAGCACCGCCAACGGGCGCATGCCCTTGAGCGGACGTGCGCCGGCCAGGGCGCCTTCCCAATACGGCGGGCGGCGGATGTAGGTGCTCTGCGGGCGCCAGTCGTACAGCGGCGTGACTTTGGGGCCGGTGTCTTCATGGATCGCGAACATCGGGATGTAGACCTGGCGGAACTGCTCCGGCTTGACCGAGGCCTTGACTACTGCGTCGATTTCTTCGTCGCTCGGCCAGATGTCCTTCAGGCGGATTTCCTGGCCGTCGGCGTCCAGGCCCAGCACGTCTTTTTCGATGTCGAAACGGATGGTGCCGGCAATCGCATAGGCCACCACCAGCGGCGGCGAAGCGAGGAACGCTTGCTTGGCGTACGGGTGGATGCGGCCGTCGAAGTTACGGTTGCCCGAGAGCACGGCGGTGGCGTACAGGTCGCGGTCGATGATCTCTTGCTGGATCACCGGATCGAGCGCGCCAGACATGCCGTTGCAGGTGGTGCAGGCGAACGCCACCACGCCGAAACCCAACTGCTCCAGCTCAGTGGTCAGCCCGGCTTCGTCGAGGTACATCGCTACGGTTTTCGAACCCGGCGCCAGGGACGACTTGACCCACGGCTTGCGGGCCAGCCCGAGCTTGTTGGCGTTGCGCGCCAGCAGGCCGGCGGCAATCACGTTGCGCGGGTTGCTGGTGTTGGTGCAACTGGTGATGGCAGCGATGATCACCGCGCCGTCGGGCATTTGCCCCGGCACGTCATCCCACTGGCCAGAGATGCCCTTGGCCGCCAGGTCGCTGGTGGCAACACGGGCGTGTGGGTTGCTCGGGCCGGCCATGTTGCGCACCACCGAGGACAAATCGAAGCTCAGGCCACGCTCGTATTGCGCGCCCTTGAGGTCGTCTGCCCACAGCCCGGTGTGGCGAGCGTATTGCTCCACCAGGGCGACTTGTTCGTCTTCACGGCCGGTGAGTTTCAGGTAGGCGATGGTCTGCTGGTCGATGTAGAACATCGCTGCGGTGGCACCGTATTCCGGGGCCATGTTGGAGATGGTGGCGCGGTCGCCCAGGGTCAGCGCGGACGCGCCTTCACCGAAGAACTCCAGCCACGCGCCGACGACCTTTTGCTTGCGCAGGAACTCGGTCAGCGCCAGCACCATGTCGGTGGCGGTGATGCCCGGTTGCAGCTTGCCCGTCAGCTCCACGCCGACGCTTTCCGGCAGGCGCATCCACGAGGCGCGGCCAAGCATCACGCTCTCCGCTTCGAGGCCGCCAACGCCGATGGCGATCACGCCCAATGCGTCCACGTGCGGCGTGTGGCTGTCGGTGCCGACGCAGGTATCCGGGAAGGCCACGCCGTCACGCACCTGGATCACCGGAGACATTTTCTCCAGGTTGATCTGGTGCATGATGCCGTTGCCCGGCGGGATCACATCGACGTTCTTGAAGGCCTTTTTGGTCCACTCGATAAAGTGGAAACGGTCTTCGTTGCGGCGGTCTTCGATGGCGCGGTTTTTCTCGAACGCCTGCGGGTCAGACCCACCGGCTTCGACGGCCAGGGAATGGTCGACGATCAGTTGGGTGGGCACCACCGGGTTGACCTGGGCCGGGTCACCGCCTTGCAAGGCGATGGCATCGCGCAGGCCGGCGAGGTCCACCAGGGCGGTCTGGCCGAGGATGTCGTGGCACACCACGCGGGCCGGGAACCACGGAAAATCGAGGTCGCGCTTGCGCTCGATCAGTTGGCTCAGGGACGCGTTGAGGGTCGCCGGGTCGCAGCGACGCACCAGGTTCTCGGCGAGTACGCGGGAGGTGTACGGCAGCGTGGCGTAGGCGCCGGGGGTGATTGCATCGACGGCCGCACGGGCGTCGTAGAAATCGAGGCGGCTGCCGGGCAGCGGTTTGCGGTGTTCAGTGTTCATAGGCTGGGACTCGGTCACGGTAAGGTGTACAGCAAAAACCTGTGGCATGGGCCTGGATGAACACGGTCCCTGTGGGAGCCGGGCTTGCCCGCGATGCGGGCACCTCGATGTGTCAGTTACACCGAGGTGATGCTATCGCAGGCAAGCCAGCTCCCACATTGAACCGGTTCCGATCCTTAAAACCGGCGCCTCAGATTCCCACCACTCAGCGACGTTCGATTGGCACGAACTTGCGCTGCTCAACGCCGATGTACTCGGCGCTCGGACGGATAATGCGGTTGTTGGCACGCTGTTCGAACACGTGAGCCGCCCAGCCGGTGAGGCGTGAGCAGACGAAAATCGGGGTGAACAGCTTGGTCGGGATGCCCATGAAGTGGTACGCCGAGGCATGGTAGAAGTCGGCGTTGGGGAACAGTTTCTTCTGCTCCCACATGGTCTTGTCGATGGCTTCGGAAACTGGGAACAACACCGTGTCGCCCACTTCGTCGGCAAGTTTTTTCGACCAGCCCTTGATCACTTCATTACGCGGGTCGCTGTCTTTGTAGATCGCGTGGCCAAAGCCCATGATCTTGTCCTTGCGCGCCAGCATGCCGAGGGTGCCTTCCACCGCTTCCTGGGCGGACGAGAAACGCTCGATCATTTCCATCGCCGCTTCGTTGGCGCCACCGTGCAGCGGGCCGCGCAGGGAGCCGATGGCGGCGGTAACGCAGGAATACAGGTCCGACAGGGTCGACGCACACACGCGGGCGGTGAAGGTCGAGGCGTTGAACTCGTGCTCGGCGTAGAGGATCAGCGACACGTTCATCACCTTGACGTGCAAGTCGCTGGGCTTCTTGTCATGCAGCAGGTGCAGGAAGTGGCCGCCGATGGATGGCTCGTCGGTCACGCAGTTGATACGCTGGCCGTCGTGGCTGAAGCGGTACCAGTAGCACATGATCGCCGGGAACGCGGCCAGCAGGCGGTCGGTCACATCGCGCTGCACGGAGAAGTCTTTCTCCGGCTCGATATTGCCCAGGAACGAGCAACCGGTGCGCATCACGTCCATCGGGTGGGCGTCGGCGGGGATGCGTTCCAGCACTTCTTTCAGCGCCTGGGGCAGGTCGCGCAGCTTGCCGAGCTTGGCGGTGTAGGCGGCCAGTTCGGCCTGGGTCGGCAGTTCGCCGTACAGCAGCAGATAGGCGACTTCTTCAAACTGCGCGTCGGCAGCCAGTTCGCGCACGTCGTAGCCGCGATAGGTCAAGCCGGCACCGGCCTGGCCCACGGTGGACAGTGCAGTCTGCCCGGCAACCTGGCCACGCAGGCCAGCTCCACTCAGTACTTTTGCTTCGGCCATGGTTATCTCCAATCTTGTAGTTATTCAGGGAGGCGTGTTCACAACACACCCTCTACTGTAGGAGCCGGCTTGCCGGCGATGAGTCCCCCGACATCGGCGCAATCCTTGAAGACGCCATCGCCGGCAAGCCGGCTCCTACAGTGAGCGAACAGCCTTTATTTTTTGGCGGCGAACAGCGCGTCGAGCTTCTGCTCGAAGGTGTGGTAGTCGATGCGATCGTAAAGCTCCATGCGGGTTTGCATGGTGTCGATCACGTTCTGCTGGGTGCCGTCGCGACGAATCGCGGTGTAGACGTTCTCGGCGGCCTTGTTCATGGCGCGGAAAGCCGAGAGCGGGTACAGGACAATGGAAACATCCGCAGATTTCAGTTGGTCGACAGTGTAGAGCGGCGTTGCACCGAACTCGGTGATGTTGGCCAGGATCGGCGCTTTCACGCGGGAGGCGAACAGCTTGTACATCTCAAGCTCCGTGATGGCTTCCGGGAACACCATGTCGGCACCGGCCTCGATGCAGGCGGCGGCGCGTTCCAGGGCGGATTCCAGGCCTTCGACGGCGAGCGCATCGGTACGGGCCATGATCACGAAGCTGTCATCGGTGCGCGCATCCACGGCGGCCTTGATGCGGTCGACCATTTCCTGCTGGGACACGATCTCTTTATTCGGACGATGGCCGCAACGCTTGGCGCCCACCTGGTCTTCGATATGGATCGCCGCCGCGCCGAACTTGATCATCGACTTGACGGTGCGCGCCACGTTGAACGCCGAGGAACCGAAACCGGTGTCCACGTCCACCAGCAGCGGCAGGTCGCACACGTCGGTGATGCGGCGCACGTCGGTCAGCACGTCATCCAGGCCGGTGATGCCGAGGTCCGGCACGCCGAGGGAGCCGGCAGCCACCCCGCCACCCGACAGGTAGATCGCCTTGAACCCGGCACGCTTGGCCAGCAGCGCGTGGTTGGCGTTGATCGCGCCGACCACTTGCAAGGGCTGCTCGCTGGCAACCGCGTCACGGAAACGCTGGCCTGGAGTGATGTTGTTATTGGAACTCATGACTCACCTCGTGATTGGGGAGCGCCGTCCGGGAAGTGACGGGCAATGTTGCGTTTGGAAGCGCCGATATGCCGGCGCATCAACAACTCGGCCAGTTCACCGTCGCGATCGGCAATCGCGTCAAGAATGCGGTGATGCTCGGCAAAGGCCTGGCGTGGACGATTGGGGGTGGCGGAGAACTGGATGCGGTACATGCGCACCAATTGATACAGCTCGCCGCACAGCATTTGGGTCAGGGTGCGGTTACCGGCGCCTTGAATTATCCGGTAATGAAAATCGAAGTCGCCTTCCTGCTGGTAGTAGCCGACACCGGCCTGGAAGGCGGCATCGCGCTCGTGGGTGTGCAACACCTGGCGCAATTCTTCAATCTCGGCGTCGGTCATGCGCTCGGCCGCCAGGCGGCAGGCCATGCCTTCGAGGGATTCGCGGATTTCGTAGAGCTCGATCAGCTCTTCATGGCTCAATGACACCACTCTCGCGCCTACATGGGGGATGCGCACCAGCAGGCGCTGGCCTTCCAGGCGGTGGATCGCCTCGCGCAGCGGGCCACGGCTGATGCCGTAGGTGCGCGCCAGTTCCGGCTCGGAGATCTTGCTGCCCGGGGCGATCTCGCCCTTGACGATGGCGGCCTGGATACGCCGGAAGACGTTCTCGGACATGGTCTGGGAATCGTCTTGGGCCATCACTGGGGTTTCCAGTTGATCCAGCATATTGTCGACACCTTTAAAAGCAATGCCGCAAAAACTAGCCAATCAGCCCCGGATAGTCAAAGAATAAATACACATTGTCGACAATCGTCTAATAACCTGCCTTGCACTCTATCAGGGCATGGCCGGCTGCCAGCGCTGGCACAAGAAAACCTTCATGTTAGAATGCCGGCCACTTTTGCCTGCCATCCATGGATGAAAGGCGCACCAGAGATTGCGCAGCGATGCCAGTCGCCTGCCCCGCGTCAGGATTTATGAGACTCAAGCCCTTCCCCTTTTTGCTTCTACTGTTCATACCGGGCCTTGGCGTTGCAGCCGAGAAGACCGTGTATGGCCTCAATGAATACGCCAAGTTGGCCGGCATTGACCTGGAAGTGGCCGCCAAACTCGACACCGGTGCCAAGACCGCCTCCCTGAGCGCCCGCGACATCAAGCGTTTCAAGCGCAACGGCGAATCCTGGGTGCGCTTTTATCTCGCCATCGACACCGCCCATTCCCACCCCATCGAGCGTCCCCTGGCCCGCGTGAGCAAGATCAAGCGCCGCGCCGGCGACTACGACCCCGATGAAGACAAGAACTACACCGCCCGTCCAGTGATTGCCCTGGACATCTGCATGGGCACCGCTTTACGCAGCATCGAAGTGAACTTGACTGACCGCAGCGCTTTCCAATACCCGCTGCTGATCGGCTCCGAAGCGCTGAAACGCTTTGATGCGCTGGTCGACCCCAGTCTTAAATACGCGGCGGGCAAACCTGCCTGCGCCACCGACGCTCATACCGCTGAGTAATTTGAATGCGCTCTCTTAATCTGCACCTGAAAATCCTGATCGCCGTGTTGGTGGTCCTGGGCATTTCGGTCACCGCCTACCAGATTTTCGTGCTGGGGATTCCCGTCACCGAGGACGCCACCGACGACCTGTGGAACATCGACGCCAAGGTCGAGTTCGTCGCCAGCGCCAAGGACCCGGTGAAAATCCAGATGTTCGTGCCGCCGTTAAGCCGCGACTTCGTCAGCCTGAACGAAAGCTTTATCTCGAATAACTACGGCGTGAGCGTCAACCGCCTCGATGGCAACCGCAAGGTCACCTGGTCGGCCCGCCGGGCCAAGGGCAACCAGACCCTCTACTACCGCCTGGTGCTGACCAAGCGCTACAGCGGTGAAAAGGTCAAGGTCAAGGGCCCCACCTTCCGCGACAGCATTGCCGTCGAAGGCCCGGAAAAAATCGCCGCCGAAGCCCTGCTGGCGCCAATCCGCCAGCACTCGGCCGACGTCGAGACCTTTATCAGCGAAGCCATCAAGCGCACCAACAACCTCAACGACGACAACGTGAAGCTGCTGCTGGCGGGCGACCCGTCGACGCCGCACAAGGCCAAGATCGTCGAGCTGCTGCTGTCCATCGCCCACGTGCCGGTGGAAAAGGTCCACACCATCCGCCTGGTGGCCGACCAGCCGCAAACCCCGGAACTCTGGCTGCGCAGCTTCAACGGCAATGACTGGCTGTACTTCAACCCCGACACCGGCGAACAAGGCCTGCCGGCCGACCGCCTGCTGTGGTGGACCGGCGATGAAAACCTGATCACCGTCGACGGTGGCAAGAAAGCCATGGTGACCTTCAGCCTCAACAACAGTGAAATGAACGCGATCCGCCTGGCCAAGCTGACGGACGAAAACACCGACGCCAACTTCCTCGAATACTCGCTGTACGGCCTGCCGCTGCAAACCCAGCAGACCTTCATGATCATGGTGATGATCCCGATTGGCGTGCTGGTGATCCTGATCCTGCGCAACCTGATCGGCCTGCAGACCCTCGGCACGTTTACCCCGGTGCTGATTGCCCTGGCGTTCCGCGAGACACAGCTGGGCTTCGGGATTGTGCTGTTCACCATTATTACGGCGCTGGGGCTGTCGCTGCGGTCTTACCTGGAACACTTGAAGCTGCAGATGCTGCCGAGGCTCTCGGTGGTGCTGACCTTCGTGGTGGTGCTGATCGCGGCCATCAGCCTGTTCAGCCACAAGCTGGGCCTGGAACGTGGGCTGTCGGTGGCACTGTTCCCGATGGTAATCCTGACCATGACCATCGAACGCCTGTCGATCACCTGGGAAGAGCGCGGTGGCGGCCATGCGATGAAAGTCGCGATCGGCACGCTGTTCGCGGCCTCCCTGGCCCACATCATCATGAGCGTGCCGGAGCTGATCTACTTCGTGTTCACCTTCCCGGCGATCCTGTTGATCCTGGTGGGCTTCATGCTGGCCATGGGTCGTTATCGCGGCTACCGCCTGACCGAACTGGTGCGCTTCAAGGCGTTCCTCAAGGCTGACTCGTAATGTTCGGCTTCTGGAAGACCTGGAAGGCCCTGGAAGCGCGGGGGATCATGGGCATCAACCGGCGTAACGCCGACTATGTGCTCAAGTACAACAAGCGCAGCCTGTACCCGATCGTGGATGACAAGATCATCACCAAGGAACGGGCCATGGCGGCCGGCATCCACGTGCCGGAGATGTACGGGGTCATTTCCACCGAGAAGGAAATCGACAAGCTCGACGAGATCATCGGCGGGCGCAGCGACTTCGTGATCAAGCCGGCCCAGGGCGCCGGCGGTGACGGCATCCTGGTGATCGCCGACCGGTTTGAAGGGCGCTATCGCACGGTCTCCGGCAAGATCATCAGCCACGAAGAGATCGAGCATCAGATTTCCAGCATCCTCACCGGCCTGTATTCCCTCGGCGGCCACCGCGACCGGGCGCTGATCGAATACCGCGTGGTGCCCGACCAGATCTTCAAGAGCATCAGCTACGAAGGCGTGCCGGACATCCGCATCATTGTGCTGATGGGCTACCCGGTGATGGCCATGCTGCGCCTGCCCACCCGCCAGTCCGGCGGCAAGGCCAACCTGCACCAGGGCGCGATTGGCGTGGGTGTAGACCTGGCTACCGGCCTGACCCTGCGGGGCACCTGGCTGAACAACATCATCACCAAACACCCCGACACCACCAACGCGGTGGACGGCGTGCAACTGCCCAACTGGGACGGTTTCATGAAGCTCGCCGCCGGTTGCTATGAACTGTGTGGCCTGGGCTATATCGGCGTGGACATGGTGCTGGACCAGGAAAAAGGCCCGCTGATCCTCGAGCTGAACGCTCGCCCGGGGCTGAATATCCAGATCGCCAACGACTGCGGCCTGACCTTGCGTACCCATGCGGTGGAAGCCCGACTGGAAGCGCTGAAGGCCGCAGGCGTGACGGAAACGCCCGAAGAACGGGTGAAGTTCGTGCAGGAGATGTTTGGGCATATTCCGGCGGTCGAGGGATAAACCCAGTGACCTGCTCCGTACATCCGCTGCCCTACCGGGCCAACCCTGCCGAATACTTTGCAGCGATCCGCCATGCGCCCGGCGCGGTGCTGCTGGACAGTGGCCGACCGGCCGCCGAGCGCGGCCGTTATGACCTGCTGAGCGCCTGGCCCGAAACGACCCTGGCGGTGCTGCCCGACGAAAGCGGCAGCGATTTCCTGCAACGCTTGCGGGAAAACCTGACGTTGCTGGGTGAAGCCGACATTCCCGCGCCCTACGAACTGCCGTTTGCCGGCGGCCTCATTGGCTACCTGAGCTACGACTTCGGTCGTCATCTTGAGCAACTGCCACACCTGGCCGTGGACGACCTGCACCTGCCGGATGCGCGCTTTGGCCTGTACGCCTGGGCCTTGATCAGCGATCACCAGGCGCAGACCAGCCAACTGGTATTCCACCCCAAACAGACGGAAAGCGAGCGGCAACGCTTGATCAGCCTGTTCAGCCAGCCCGCCATCAGCCCGCAGGCAACGTTCAAGCTGCAAGGCCCCATGGCCCCGGACGTGACCGCCCAAACCTACCAGCAAGCCCTCGCCCGCATCCAGGACTACATCCAGGCCGGCGACTGCTACCAGGTCAACTTTGCCCAACGCTTCCGCGCCCCGTGCAGCGGCGACCCGTGGGTGGCCTACTGCGCCCTGCGCGAAGCCTGCCCTACGCCGTTTTCCGGGTTCCAGAGCCTGCCGGACGATGGCGCAGTGCTGAGTTTGTCGCCGGAGCGCTTCGTCAAAATCAGCCAGCGCCAGGTGGAAACCCGCCCGATCAAGGGCACCCGGCCACGGGGGGCGACGCCTGAGGAAGACGCGGCCAACGCCGCCGAACTGCTGGCCAGCCCCAAGGATCGTGCCGAGAACCTGATGATCGTCGACCTGCTGCGCAACGACCTGGGCCGCACCTGCCGTACCGGCTCGGTGAAAGTGCCGGAGTTGTTCAGCCTGGAAAGCTATCCGAATGTGCATCACCTGGTGAGCAGCGTGACTGGCGAACTGGCCGACGATAAAGACGCCCTGGACCTGATTGCCGGCAGCTTCCCCGGCGGCTCCATCACCGGCGCTCCGAAGATCCGTGCAATGCAGATCATCGACGAGCTGGAGCCGACGCGGCGTGGGTTGTACTGCGGGTCACTGCTGTACCTGGACGTGCGCGGCGAGATGGACAGCTCCATCGCGATTCGCAGCTTGCTGGTCAAGGATGGGCAGGTGTGCTGCTGGGGCGGCGGCGGGATCGTCGCGGACTCGGAATGGCAAGCGGAGTACCAGGAATCGATGACCAAGGTGCGGGTGTTGCTGGAAACGCTGGAAGGCTTGTAGCGACTGGCCAGGCCCCATCGCAGGCAAGCCTGCTCCCACATTTGAATGGGTTCACAAATCAACATGTGGGAGCTGGCTTGCCTGCGATGAGGCCATCAGCCACGCCAAATAACTTACAGGCTCAACTGTCGATTCGACGCCTTGATGAACTCTTTCTTCAAATCCTCAAACGTATGCACCGCCGGGAACTGCGGGAACTCGCGGATCACGTTCTCCGGCGCGTGGAACAGGATCCCACGGTCCGCTTCACCGAGCATGGTGGTGTCGTTGTAGGAGTCACCGGCGGCAATCACCCGGTAGTACAGGGTCTTGAAGGCCAGTACCGACTGACGCTTGGGATCTTTCTGACGCAGCTGGTAGCTCACCACCCGGTCGTTCTCGTCGGTGATCAAGCGATGGCACAGCAAGGTCGGGAAACCCAGTTGACGCATCAACGGCTGGGAGAACTCATAGAACGTGTCCGACAGGATCACCACTTGGAAGCGCTCGCGCAGCCAGTTGACGAACTCGATGGCGCCGTCCAGGGGCTTGAGGGTGGCGATCACTTCCTGGATATCCGACAGCTTCAGCCCGTGCTCATCCAGAATGCGCAGGCGTTGTTTCATCAGCACGTCGTAGTCGGGAATGTCCCGGGTGGTGGCCCGCAAGGATTCAATACCGGTTTTTTCGGCGAAGGCGATCCAGATTTCCGGGACCAGCACCCCTTCCAGGTCGAGACAGGCAATTTCCACAAGACACTCCCATTTAAAGTTATTGAGTTGAGCGAGCAAAAGGACTGCCGAACTCTAGCGATTCACGCTGGCCGCCGCAACGCAGGCGGGATTTTGTTACCATCGCCCTCCTATAGAGCGCTAAGCGCCATTGACCTGTAGGAACCGTCCTGATGAACCAAGCCTTCGACGTCGCTGAACTCGCCGCGACTTATGCCAACAAATCCGCCCAGGACATTCTCAAGCTGGCATTCAGCCAGTTTGGCGACGACCTGTGGATCTCTTTCAGCGGTGCCGAGGACGTGGTGCTGGTCGACATGGCCTGGAAGCTGAACAAGAACGTCAAGGTGTTCAGCCTCGACACCGGCCGCCTGCATCCGGAGACCTACCGGTTTATCGAGCAGGTGCGTGAGTTCTACAAGATCGACATCGAGCTGATCTCGCCCGACCAGAGCAAGCTGGAACCCTTCGTCAAGGCAAAGGGCCTGTTCAGCTTCTACAAGGACGGCCATGGCGAGTGCTGCGGCGTGCGCAAGATCGAACCGCTGCGCCGCAAGCTGTCCGGCGTGAGCGCCTGGGCCACCGGCCAGCGCCGCGACCAGAGCCCCGGCACCCGCAGCCAGGTGGCCTCACTGGAAATCGACAGCGCCTTCTCCACCCCTGAACGCACCCTGTACAAGTTCAACCCGCTGGCGCAGATGACCAGCGAAGAGATCTGGGGTTACATCCGCATGCTGGAGCTGCCGTACAACAGCCTGCACGAGCGCGGCTTTATCAGCATCGGCTGTGAGCCCTGCACCCGCCCGGTACTGCCGAACCAGCACGAACGCGAAGGCCGTTGGTGGTGGGAAGAAGCAACCCAGAAGGAATGCGGGTTGCACGCAGGGAATATCATCAGCAAGGCGTAACGCCTGCCTCAAAATCCTGTACACAGAAATGTCACCATCGGTGCCATTTTTGTGTGCACTTATAAAATCATGCACCGAAAAGTTACACCCTCCTGCGTAGTACCTCCGTTTAAATCCCGTCCCGTCCCTGCGCTACAAAATAAATAGCTGTTCAATCGGTCAATTTATATCGCTTTAAATTCAGCTGTTTATTTCCAATCACTCTAAAAACCAAATCCTCCGACATTTTCCCAGGCGAAAATCTGGCACGCATGTGGCTTAAGGCAAAACACACTTTGTATACAATTAATAAAAAAGATACATACACTTTGACATCAGCCGCCCGCCTGCTGATGTCCAGGAGCCTGCCGGAATGCGTACAAGTCTCTCCAATAACATCGCACTGGATCTGCCCTCCTCCCTGAACCCCGAGGCCACGAACCCCGGCCCGCTGGTGCTCAGCCCGCGTCTGCACAACAAGGACCTGGCGCCCACCAAGGCCGAGGGTCGACGTTGGGGCCGCTACAGTATCTTTGCCCTGTGGACCAACGATGTGCATAACATCGCCAACTATTCCTTCGCCATTGGCCTGTATGCGCTGGGCCTGGGCGGCTGGCAGATTCTGCTGTCACTGGGGATCGGCGCGGCGCTGGTGTACTTCTTCATGAACCTGTCGGGCTACATGGGGCAGAAGACCGGCGTGCCGTTTCCGGTGATCAGCCGCATCAGTTTCGGCATCCATGGCGCGCAGATTCCGGCGCTGATTCGCGCGGTGATCGCGATTGCCTGGTTCGGGATTCAGACCTACCTGGCCTCGGTGGTTTTCCGCGTGCTGTTGACGGCGGTTCACCCTGGTTTTGCCGACTACGACCACAACGCGATCCTCGGCCTGTCGACCCTCGGCTGGGCGTGTTTCGTGGCGATCTGGTTTGTGCAGTTGGCCATCCTCGCCTACGGCATGGAGATGGTGCGCCGCTATGAAGCCTTCGCCGGGCCGGTGATTTTGCTGACCGTGGCATCGCTGGCCGGCTGGATGTATTTCCAGGCCGGCGGCCAGATCGCCTGGTCGATTCGCGAACCGCTGACGGGTGGCGAGATGTGGCGCAATATTTTCGCCGGCGGTGCGCTGTGGCTGGCGATCTACGGCACGCTGATCCTGAATTTCTGCGACTTCGCCCGCTCCTCCCCATGCCGCAAGACCATCAAGGTCGGCAACTTCTGGGGCCTGCCGGTGAATATCCTGGTGTTCGCCGCCATCACCGTGCTGCTGTGTGGCGGGCAGTTCCACCTCAACGGCCGGGTGATCGAGAGCCCCACGGAAATCATCGCGGCAATTCCGAACACCTTCTTCCTGGTGCTGGGCTGCCTGGCGTTCCTGATTGTGACCGTGGCGGTGAATATCATGGCCAACTTTGTCGCGCCGGCCTTTGTGCTGAGCAACCTGGCGCCCAAGTACCTGAACTTCCGCCGCGCCGGGCTGATCAGCGCCACCGTGGCGGTGCTGATCCTGCCGTGGAATCTCTACAACAGCCCGCTGGTGATCGTGTATTTCCTCTCGGGGCTGGGCGCGCTGCTGGGGCCGTTGTACGGCGTGATCATGGTCGACTACTGGCTGATCCGCAAAAGCCAGGTGGATGTGCCGCAGCTGTATAGCGAAGACCCGAAGGGCGCTTATTACTACAGCCGTGGCGTCAATCTGCGCGCCGTAGCGGCCTTCATTCCTGCGGCGGTGATCGCCATTCTCCTCGCCCTGCTGCCCGGTTTTGCCCACGTCTCGCCCTTCTCCTGGCTGATTGGCGCCGGTATTGCAGGGCTGCTGTACCTGCTGTTTGCCAAGCGCCAGCCGTATTACGCCGATGTGAGCGGCGAAAGCATTGCAGTCGATAACGTCAGTCATTAAGTAAGGACATTCCATGCGCATCCTTGTGGTCAACGTCAACACCACCGAATCCATCACCGAGGCCATCGCCAAACAGGCACGGGCGGTGGCGTCCCCCGGCACCGAGATCGTCGGGCTGACCCCGTTTTTTGGTGCCGAGTCGGTGGAGGGCAACTTTGAAAGCTACCTGGCGGCCATTGCCGTGATGGACCGGGTGATGGCCTACGACCAGCCGTTCGACGCGGTGATCCAGGCCGGGTACGGCGAGCATGGCCGCGAAGGGTTGCAGGAGTTGCTCAACGTGCCGGTGGTGGACATCACCGAAGCGGCCGCCAGCACCGCGATGTTCCTCGGGCATGCCTACTCGGTGGTGACCACCCTGGACCGCACCGTGCCGCTGATCGAAGACCGGCTGAAACTCGCGGGTTTGTATCAGCGTTGTGCATCGGTGCGCGCCAGCGGCATGGCGGTGCTGGAACTGGAAGAAGACCCGCTGCGGGCCATGGAAGCCATCGTGCGCCAGGCTGAGCTGGCGATCAGCGAAGACAAGGCCGAAGTGATCTGCCTGGGCTGCGGCGGCATGGCCGGGCTGGATGATCAGATTCGCCACCGAACAGGCGTGCCGGTGGTGGACGGTGTAACGGCGGCGGTGACGATTGCCGAAGGCTTGGTGCGGCTGGGGCTGTCGACCTCGAAGATCCGCACGTATGCCACGCCGAGGCCGAAGAAAGTCATCGGTTGGCCGGGGCGCCGTTAAGACCGAGCCGTGGCCATCGCGGGCAAGCCCGGCTCCCACAGTGACTGAGTGTGCCGCTACTTTTGTGTCTGGCGCAGATCAAATGTGGGAGCCGGGCTTGCCCGCGATGGCCACGCCTCGGTGTAACGCCATCACTCAAATGGCACTGAACCGCTGCCCCAGCCGGCGCTCGACAAACTGCTCAAGGATGAACTCCACAAACGCCCGGGTCTTGCCGGGCAGCAGTTTGTGTTCGGCGTAGTACAGCGAGATATTGCCGTCGTCGACGTACCAGTCGGGCAGCACCCGCACCAGTTGGCCACTGTCCAGATACGGAACCGCCATCGGCATGCTGACCAGCGCAACGCCAAGGCCTTGGGCGCTGGCGCAACAGGCGGCGCCGGAGTCGCTCATGGTCATGCGCGGCTTGAGCACCAGCGGGCGTTGTTCGCGGGTGCGGTGGGTGAGTTGCCAGGAACGCACGCGCCCGGTTTGCGGTGAACGGATCAGGATGCCGTTGCACAGCGACAAGTCCTCGGGCACGACCACCGGCTTACGTTGGGCCAGGTAATCCGGCGAAGCCAGCAGAATCCGGTGCGCCGGTGCCAGCTTGCGCGCGACCACGCCTTGGGGCAGTTCAAAACCACCGCCGATCGCGGCATCGAAGCCTTGGCCAATCAGGTCCACCTGGCGGTTGTCGAAATGCCAGTCGGGGTTGATGTCAGGAAAACGCTTTAGAAACTCCCCCAGTAACGGCACCACATAACGGTTGCCGAACACCGTGCCCATGCTCACCTTAAGCGTACCCACCGGCCGCCCTTCAGCGCTGGCCAGATTGGCCACGGCGTTTTGAATGGTGGTGAGGCTGCCACTGACTTCCTCCAGGAACAGCTTGCCGGCTTCCGTCAGGGTCAGGCGCCGGGTGCTACGCTGGAACAGCCTTACACCGAGCCGCGCCTCCAGCTTGGCCACGCTTTTGCCTACAGCCGCCGGAGTCAGGCTCAGGTGCCGGGCGGCTTCGGCAAAGCTGCCACCTTCGGCGCTGCGCACGAAGCATTCGATACTGCCAAAGCTTTCCATATCACCCCATTCTAAACTTTTGGTTTACACAGACTATAGCAATCGCGGTCTACCGGGCGCGCCGGGTGAGGTCGATACTCGGCTCCAACCTAAACACACCTTTTGGAGAACGACATGACCACACAAAACCTCAGCGGCAAAGTCGCCTTGATCCAGGGCGGTTCCCGCGGTATCGGCGCCGCCATCGTCAAGCGCCTGGCCGCCCAGGGCGCAGCGGTCGCCTTTACCTACGTCAGCTCGGCCGCCAAGGCCGAGGAATTGCAGAACAGCGTGATCAGCGAAGGCGGCAAAGCCCTGGCGATTCATGCCGACAGCGCCGACGCAGATGCCATCCGCAGCGCCGTCAACGCCACTGTCAACGCCTTCGGGCGCCTGGATATCCTGGTGAACAACGCAGGCGTGCTGGCCGTGGGCCCGCTGGAAGACTTCAAACTGGAAGACTTCGACCGCACCCTGGCGATCAACGTGCGCAGCGTGTTTGTCGCCACCCAGGAAGCCGCGCGGCACATGGGCGAAGGTGGCCGCATCATTAACATCGGCAGCACCAACGCCGAACGCATGCCGTTTGCCGGTGGCGGCCCGTACGCCATGAGCAAGTCGGCGCTGGTGGGTTTGACCAAAGGCCTGGCACGCGACCTGGGGCCACGGGGCATCACCATCAATAACGTGCAGCCAGGCCCGGTGGACACCGACATGAACCCGGCAAGCGGTGATTTCGCCGAGAGCCTGATCGGTTTCATGGCCGTGGGCCGTTATGGCCATGTGGAAGAGATCGCCAGTTTCGTCGCCTATCTGGTTGGCCCTGAAGCCGGCTATATCACCGGCGCCAGCCTGACCATCGACGGTGGTTTCAGCGCGTAAGCAAAAGCTGCGACATCACACCACGCTCCGACCTTGGTCGACACTGACTAACGCCAAGCATCATGCGAGACTGTTCGCCCGGGCCGGGAATGCCCGGGCGTTCTTATGTCTGGAGTTCTCATGACGCTGTCCAGCGGGCTGATCGCCGCCGTTGCCCTGGCCTATATGGCCATTATGTTTGCCATCGCCTTTTACGGTGACCGTCGCCATGCGCCGTTGCCGCCGCGGATGCGTGCCTGGGTGTATAGCCTGTCGCTGGCGGTGTATTGCACCAGTTGGACCTTCTTTGGTGCCGTAGGCCAGGCGGCCGAACAATTGTGGGCATTTTTACCGATCTACCTGGGACCGGTGCTGCTGTTGGTGCTGGCGCCCTGGGTCCTGCAGAAGATGGTGCTGATCAGCAAGCAGGAAAACATCACCTCCATCGCCGACTTTATCGCCGCCCGCTACGGCAAATCCCAATCCCTTGCGGTGGTGGTGGCGCTGATCTGCCTGGTGGGCGTCCTGCCGTATATCGCCTTGCAGCTCAAAGGCATCGTGCTCGGCGTGAACCTGCTGATCGGTGCCAGCGCCGATACCACCGGCACCCGTTCCCAGGACACGGCGCTGATCGTGTCACTGGTACTGGCGCTGTTCACCATTGTGTTTGGTACCCGCAACCTGGACGCCACGGAACACCACCGGGGCATGGTGCTGGCGATTGCCTTTGAATCCCTGGTCAAGCTGTTCGCGTTTCTCGCCGTCGGGGCGTTTGTGACCTACGGCCTGTACGACGGTTTCGACGACCTGTTCAGCCAGGCAATGCTTGCGCCACGGCTGGAGGAATACTGGAAAGAGACCGTCAACTGGCCTTCGATGGTGGTGCAGACCGGCGTCGCGATGATGGCGATCATCTGCCTGCCCCGGCAGTTCCACGTGACCGTGGTGGAGAATATCGACCCGCAGGACCTGCGCCTGGCCAAGTGGGTGTTCCCGGCCTATCTGATCCTGGCGGCGCTGTTTGTGATCCCGATTGCCCTCGGCGGCAAGATGCTGCTGCCGGGCTCGGTATTGCCGGATTCCTACGTGATCAGCCTGCCGTTGGCCGAAGCCCATCCGGCCCTCGCGGTGCTGGCATTTATCGGTGGTGCCTCGGCGGCCACGGGTATGGTGATCGTCGCGAGCATCGCCCTGTCGACCATGGTTTCCAACGACATGCTGCTGCCCTGGCTGCTGCGCCGCTCCAGCGCCGAGCGGCCGTTCGAGGTGTTTCGGCACTGGATGCTGTCGGTGCGCCGAGTGAGCATTGTGATCATCCTGCTGCTGGCTTATGTCAGTTACCGGCTGCTGGGTTCGTCTGCCAGCCTGGCAACGATTGGCCAGATTGCGTTTGCTGCCGTGACGCAACTGGCGCCGGCGATGCTGGGTGCGCTGTATTGGAAACAGGCCAACCGGCGCGGGGTATTTGCCGGGTTGGCGGCAGGCACATTCCTGTGGTTCTACACCTTGGTCCTGCCGGTCACTGCAAAAAGTCTCGGCTGGTCGTTCAGCCTTTTCCCCGGCATGACGTGGCTGCATTCGCACCCGCTGGGTTTGTCCGTGACTTCCCTGACGCTAGGCACCGTATTTTCCCTGGCGGGTAACTTCACCTTGTTCGTCTGGGTCTCGATGCTCTCGCGCACCCGGGTCTCGGAGCATTGGCAGGCCGGGCGTTTTATCGGCCAGGAAATCAGCCAGCGGGCCAGCGCCCGCTCGATGCTCTCGGTGCAGATCAACGATTTGCTCAGCCTGGCGGCGCGGTTTGTCGGCGAAGAACGGGCGCATCAGAGTTTCGTGCGCTTTGCCTATCGCCAGGGCAAAGGCTTTAACCCCAACCAGAATGCCGACAACGACTGGATCGCCCACACCGAACGCTTGCTGGCAGGTGTGCTGGGTGCCTCATCAACCCGGGCGGTGGTGAAAGCTGCCATCGAAGGCCGGGAAATGCAGTTGGAGGACGTAGTACGCATCGCCGACGAAGCGTCGGAAGTGCTGCAGTTCAACCGGGCGCTGCTGCAAGGCGCCATCGAAAACATCACCCAGGGCATCAGCGTGGTGGACCAGTCCCTGCGGCTGGTGGCGTGGAACCGACGCTACCTGGAGCTGTTCAATTACCCCGAAGGCCTGATCAGTGTGGGCCGGCCGATTGCCGACATCATTCGCTACAACGCCGAACGCGGGCTGTGCGGCCCGGGCGAGGCGGAAGTGCACGTGGCGCGCCGCCTGCACTGGATGCGCCAGGGTCGCGCACACACGTCCGAACGGCTGTTTCCCAATGGCCGGGTGATCGAGTTGATCGGCAACCCGATGCCGGGTGGCGGGTTTGTGATGAGCTTCACCGACATCACCGCGTTCCGCGAAGCCGAGCAGGCGCTGACCGAGGCCAACGAAGGGCTGGAGCAACGGGTGACCGAGCGTACCCACGAACTGTCGCAACTGAACGTCGCACTCACCGATGCAAAGGGTGTGGCCGAGACCGCCAGCCAGTCGAAAACCCGCTTCCTCGCGGCCGTCAGCCACGACTTGATGCAACCGCTGAACGCCGCGCGGTTGTTTTCTGCCGCCCTCTCCCACCAGAACGACGGCATGTCGGCGGATGCCCGGCAACTGGTGCAGCACCTGGACAGCTCGCTGCGTTCGGCGGAAGACCTGATCAGCGACCTGCTGGATATTTCGCGCCTGGAAAACGGCAAGATCAATCCGCAGCGCCAGCCCTTCGTGCTCAACGAACTGTTTGATACGTTGGGTGCCGAGTTCAAGGCGCTGGCCCAGGAACAGGGTTTGCGTTTCCGGCTGCGGGGTAGCCGTTTGCGGGTCGACAGTGACATCAAGTTGCTGCGGCGGGTGTTGCAGAACTTCCTGACCAACGCGTTCCGCTATGCCGACGGGCCGGTGCTGCTGGGTGTGCGGCGCCGGCGTGGTGAATTGTGCCTGGAAGTGTGGGACCGAGGCCCCGGCATTCCCCAGGACAAGCAGAAAGTCATCTTCGAGGAATTCAAACGCCTGGACAGTCACCAGACCCGCGCGGAAAAAGGCCTGGGCCTGGGCCTGGCGATTGCCGACGGCTTGTGCCGCGTGCTTGGGCACCGCTTGAGCGTGCGCTCATGGCCGGGCAAGGGCAGCGTCTTCAGCGTACGGGTGCCGTTGGCCCGCAGCCAGGTCAGCGCCCCCGCCAAGCCGGTACCGGAAAACGGCCAGCCGTTGAGTGGCGCCCAGGTACTGTGTGTGGATAACGAAGAAAGCATCCTGATCGGCATGCGCAGTTTGCTGACGCGCTGGGGCTGTGAAGTGTGGACCGCGCGCGACCAGGCGCAATGTGCCGCGCTGCTGGCGGAGGGTGTGCGGCCGCAACTGGCCCTGGTGGATTATCACCTCGACCACGGGGAGACCGGCACCGAGTTGATGGGCTGGCTGCGGGCGCAATTGGCAGAGCCGATTCCGGGCGTGGTGATCAGTGCCGATGGACGGCCGGAGATGGTGGCCCAGGTGCATGCGGCGGGGCTGGATTACCTGGCCAAGCCGGTGAAGCCGGCGGCGTTGCGGGCGTTGTTGAGCCGGCACCTGCCGCTCTGACCACTGTAGGAGCTGGCTTGCCTGCGATGCAGGCGACTCGGTCTCTGACGTGAAACCGAGTTGATGCTATCGCAGGCAAGCCAGCTCCTACAGGGGCCGGTGACTATTCCGGTAACTGCGCCACGCCGTCTTCATCGGTCATTGCCCGCTCCAGCAGGTCAGCCGGCAGGCTTTTGCTGGCGCGGGCACCGAGCAGCTTCAATTGCTCGGTACGGCTCACCAGGTTTCCGCGTCCATCTGTCAGCTTGTTGCGCGCTGCGCTGTAGGCTTTGTCCAACTGTTGCAGGCGGTTGCCCACCTCGTCCAGGTCCTGGATAAACAGTACGAACTTGTCGTAGAGCCAACCGGCACGCTCGGCAATTTCCCGGGCGTTCTGGCTTTGCCGTTCCTGTTTCCACAAGCTGTCGATCACCCGCAAGGTGGCCAGCAGGGTAGTCGGGCTGACAATCACGATATTGCGGTCGAACGCTTCCTGGAACAGGTTCGGCTCCGCTTGAAGCGCTGCCGAAAACGCGGCTTCGATGGGCACGAACAACAGGACAAAGTCCAGGCTGTGCAAGCCTTCCAGACGCTTGTAGTCCTTGCCGGCCAAGCCTTTTACGTGGTTACGCAAGGACAGCACGTGTTGCTTCAGGGCCGCCTGGCCGATCGCTTGGTCGTCCTCGGCCACGTACTGTTGATAGGCGGTCAGGCTGACCTTGGAATCCACCACCACCTGCTTGTCACCCGGCAGCATGATCAGCACGTCAGGCTGGAAGCGTTCGCCGTCCGGGCCTTTGAGGCTGACCTGGGTCTGGTACTCGCGGCCCTTCTCCAGGCCCGCATGTTCCAGCACCCGCTCCAGAATCAATTCGCCCCAGTTGCCCTGGGTTTTCTGGCCCTTGAGGGCGCGCGTCAGGTTGGTGGCTTCGTCGGACAGGCGCAGGTTCAGCTGTTGCAGGCGCTCCAGCTCCTTGGCCAGGGAGAACCGCTCGCGGGCTTCGCTCTGGTAGCTTTCTTCGACACGTTTTTCGAACGACTGGATGCGTTCCTTGAGCGGATCGAGCAATTGGCCGAGGCGTTGCTGGCTGGTTTCGGCGAAGCGCTGCTCGCGCTCGTCGAAGATCTTCCCGGCGAGTTCGGCGAACTGCGCCCGCAGTTCATCGCGGGAGCCTTGCAGGTCGTTGAGGCGTTGCTGGTGGCTTTCCTGTTGCTCGCGCAGTTCGGCGCGCAGGGACGCGGCCAAGGCATCCAGGCGACGCAGTTCGGTTTCCTTGGAGGAACGGTCGAGGTTCCAGGCGTGGGCGGCGTCGCGGGCGTTGTCGCGGTCGATCTGCAGCAGTTCAACTTCGCGGCGCACGGCCGCCAGGTCGGCCTGTTTGGCGGCATTGGCTTGGCTCAGGTCGCTGATTTCGTCACGGCTGGCGTCCAACTGCGCGGCGAGCCCTTCCTGGGCCAGTTGCGCGGTGGCCAGGCGCTCTTCGAGCAATTCCCAGCCGGCCATTCGGGCAGACAGTTTTCGCTGGATCTGCCAGCACAGGCCCACTAGCGGCAACCCAGCAGCGGCGAGACCCAGCACAACACTGGTCCAGTCAAAAGCCATAGCGATTCCTGCCGTCACCCGAAAAGAAGAAGGTTAACCAAGCCTGTGCAATGAGGACAGCTCAGTCTTCGATCTGGCCCAGTTCACGCTGGGCGATGCGGTCGCCGGCGCGGGCAGCCTGGCGCAGCAGGTCATGGCCGATGCGGCGGTCCCGGGCGTTGCCGCATTCGCGGCACATCAACTGGCCAAGGCGACTCTGCGCCACTACCACGCCAGCGCGCGCCGGTTGCTTGAGCAAATGCCCGGCGAAATGCTTCACGTTGGGGCTGTGGCCCAGGCGCGGGCTGTCGAGCAACCACAAGGCAACTTTCAGGGAAAAACGCTTGGGTGCGGTAACAACCTGAGGGCTGTCGGTAACAGAAGGTGATACTGAGCGAAACTTCATAAAGCACTGTGGGACAGAACGGAAGGCGCGCCACTCTACTCTTTTTTTCGTACAGGTAAAGCTGAAAAAAGCCTGCACGCCCGTTCTAGAGCAAGCGCTTGGGACAATCCACAGAACCTGTGGATAACTCAGTGGACAACCGTTATGTAACTCCCGCAAAGGCCCATGGAACGGGGGCCGCAGTCAAACTGACGATTTTTTCACCAATAAAAAAAAGCTCGATTTTTCATTGACTTAAATTTTAGTTGCAGGCACCCGGGAGCACTACACGGTGTATGTCAGCACGGTTACACAGGGCGCAACCAATGTGCACAACTACTCACCTTGCGGTTATATCCACCGCGTTTTTCTGTCGGACTTCGACCCAGGAATGTTACCGAGGCACCGAGGCCAGAAAAGTTTTTTGCCTAGCACACTTTCTTTCCACGTTTCAATCCGTTACTATCCGCGGCGTTAGTACCAAGCTGAAAGTCAATTCTGGTCGAACAACTCCCTCACGGCACCGCCGACAAAAAGGGATCGACCACCTCGATGGTTTCCAGGTATCACTTGCGACGACACAGCCTTTGAACAATGCAAAGGGTGTCGCGAAGTTTCCATACGCTGACCGAACCAACCTGCAAATTGATCAGGATCTTCACCCCGGGCCCAGAACCTTTGCCCCTGTTGTGTTGCCTGCCCTCCTAAGTACCTACCTGCCAGCCCAAGCGCGCCAACTTAATAGCGCTTCAAACTGGCTGCTTTGTTCCAGTCGGGTTCTTCGCTTGATCAATGGTGATCAGCGTCACTGGAACGTTTTAACGTTGCACGGTTCTTAACCGTGTCATTTGTAGGAACACCCATAATATGTCCACTCAAATCCACACTCAGGATGCCATTCGCACCCTCACCAACGCTTTTGCACCAATGAACTGCCTGATCATGGCCGCTCGCAAAGGCTGCTTCAGCTTTACCCTGGTCAACGAACACGGCATCGCTCGTCACAGCGAACGCCTGTACCCCGATCAATACTCCAGCGCAGAACCGCTGCAGGCCGTGATCGATCGTACTCGCCAGGCACTGGTTGCCTGATCGACCCGGATCGCTGAAACACAAAAACCCCGGTTAAAACCCGGGGTTTTTTATTGCCTGAAATTCAGGCGCGCTAAGTTTAAATTGATATAAACGATATAACTAAATGATGAAAATATTTTAAAAACAGTCCTTTACGTCGTAAATATGACACTACACTTCAACTCAAGCGGCATGATCCGCTTCCGGCGAGCCTGAGATCCGATTCACTGCTGCCAAGCCCCCCTCTCAGGTATCGCCGACCAATTTCATGGATTGAGGCTTTTATGGGCATCGCCGCCAGCGAATTGTGTCGTTATGTGATCCGGCCCACCCTGCTGTATCTGGGCCGCCATAACCCGACTGCCGAATCCCTGCTGCTGGGTATCGCCGCCAGCCAGTCGGCCCTCGGTTCAGCCTTGCACGACCGCCGCGGCCATGGCCTCTACAGCATCACCGAACCGCGCCACCGCGCCTTGTGGGACAACTACCTGGCGCTGGACCCAGAGCGCGCCAGCCTGGTTCGTGGCCTCGCCAGCCAGCACGCGTTCCTCAGCGGGCCGCAGCTTGAGCTGACGGTCAACCTGCGTTACGCCACCGCCATCGCCTGGCTGCTGGTGGAACAACACCGCCCTGCCCTGCCGCCACCCGACGATGTTTTGGCCATGGCGCGTATCTGGAAAGAAATATTTCACCCCCAGGGCCGGCTTCGGGATTTCACCCAAGCCTGGCAAACCTGTGTTTCACCCATGAATCACGTCGCTTGTTGACCGGGCGATTTGCAAGATTCGGCTAAAAACGTTGATTTTGGTCGGATTGTCCTACAAAACCGCTCTATCTCCTATGTTTCAGCCTATAGCGCAAACATAAATTTATTGTTACTTTCCGCAGCGGTGATCACCACGGAGTTCTAATAATGAAAAAAGTAATGCTCAAGACGACACTTAGCCTCGCCGTTGCAATGGCATCCTCCCACGTGTTCGCGAGCGGCTTCGCCCTCAACGAACAAGATGTTGCCGGGATGGGTACCGGTTTTGCGGGACGCTCTTCCTCTGCCGATAACGCAAGCACCGTTTATGGTAACCCTGCCGGTATGGCTCGCCTTGAAGGCCAGCAAGTTACAGGTGGTGTTGCAGCGATCGATGCCTCCACCAACATAAAAGATGTCAGTGGCCGCTCCACCGGTAGCAACAAAGGCGACATGGTGCCTTTTACTGCCGTTCCTTTCGGTTTCTACACCAATAAACTCAATGAGCAATGGGCTGTCGGTTTCGGCGTCTATGCACCATTTGGCCTGGTGACTGACTACGAAAGTGGCTTCCAGGGCAAAGCATTCGGCAGTAAGAGCGAAGTGAAGGTCATTACCTTCCAGCCAACCGTCAGCTATGCCTTCAACGACCGGGTATCCATTGGTTTTGGTCCGACTATCAACCGTATCTCCGGTACGCTTGAGTCCGACATCAACCTGCCAATCGCGGGTACCGGCTCCAATAACATCAAGATCAAGGGTGATGACACCGCGCTCGGCTTCAACGCCGGTCTGCTGGTACAAGCCACTGACACCACTCGTGTGGGCCTGACCTACCACTCGAAAGTGAAGTACAAGCTCGAAGGCCATACCGAAGTGACCAAAGGGACCAACGTTCCTGCCACTCTCTTGAACAATGGTCGCTATGACGCCTCGCTGAAGATCGACACGCCTGAGTCCTGGGACCTGTCTGTTACTCAAGACTTGAGCGATGCCTGGAAACTCTATGCGGGCGCAACCTGGACGCGCTGGAGCCGACTGAAAGACATCACCGTCAACAACGAAGGCGTATCTGCCGCTGCGGGCAGTGGCGCTTTGGCTCCGCAAATTGTCGGCACCATCAAGGAAGACCAGAACTGGCACGACACCTGGGCCTACGCCCTGGGCACCTCGTACCGTGTGACCAAGCAGGTGGTACTGCGTACCGGCCTGACGTTCGACCAGTCGCCGACCAATAACACTGATCGCTCGCCTCGTATCCCTACCGGTGACCGGACGATCTTCAGTCTCGGCCTGGGCTACGACGTAATGCCGAACATGACCATCGACGTGGCTTACTCCTACCTCAAGGAAGAACCTGTCAAAGTTGCACGCGCTAACGCACTGGGCCAGTCCTACAACGCCAAGTACGAAAACAGCGCCAACGGTTTCGGCCTGGGCGTGACGTACAAGTTCTGATGTAAAGCGACATAAAAAAGCCCCGCTCTCTTGCACAAGAGGCGGGGCTTTTTTAGTGGGCGCCGATCAGGGCTTCGAAGCCAGCGCCTCTTCCAGCGCCTTGATCAGGTCTGGATTATCCGGCTTGGTCAGGCTGGAGAAATTGGCGATCACCTTGCCCTGGCGGTCCACCACGTACTTGTAGAAATTCCACTTCGGCGCGCTGCTCTGCTGCGCCAGGATCTTGAACAGATGCACCGCGTCCGGGCCCTTGACCTTCTGTGGCTCGGTCATGGTGAAGGTCACGCCGTAGTTCACATAACAAACCTTGGCGGTTTCCTCGCCGGTCTTGGCTTCCTGCTTGAAGTCATCGGACGGCACGCCAATCACTTCCAGGCCCTGGCCCTTGTAGCGCTGATACAACGCCTCAAGCCCTTTGAACTGCGGCGCAAACCCGCAGAAGCTGGCGGTGTTGACGATCAGCAGCGGCTTGCCGGCGAAACGCTGGCACAGGTCGATGGATTCCTTGGCGCGCAGCTTGGGCAACTGGCCTTCAAGCAACGGCGGGCAATCGGCGGCCATGGCGACACCGCCAAAAGCCACCATCAGAGCGGGTACTGCGAGCCAGCGCATCAGCATGTCACCTGTCCTTGAAAAGTCTCAGACACAGAACTTAACAGATCGCCATGCCCAACTGCATCAATGCCAGCCCGCCCTGTTGCCAGCCCCACCACGCCAGAAGCAGCAAGAGCGCTGCTCCTGCGGCGCCGAGCCAATGCCAGGTCGAATTCATGCCACCCCCATTTGCGCCTGCAAACGTGCCACCGGCCGCTCGCGCACCGGCCAGTTCAAGGCCGCTGCCACCAGGCTCAGGACGATTGCCACTTGCCAGATCAAATCGTAACTACCGGTTCGATCATAGACCACTCCGCCCAGCCAGCCGCCGAGGAACGAGCCGAGTTGGTGGAACAGGAACACGATCCCGCCGAGCATGGAAAGGTTTCTGACCCCAAACAAGGTCGCGACCGTACCGTTGGTCAGCGGCACCGTGGACAGCCACAAGAAGCCCATTGCCATGCCGAACAGGTAGGCACTGGTTTGCGTCACCGGCGCCCACAGGAAGATCACAATCACCACCGCCCGCAGCAGGTATAACCCGGTCAGCAAGCGCGGCTTGGACATGCGCCCGCCGAGCCATCCGGCGGTGTAAGTACCGAAGATATTAAACAGGCCGATCAATGCCAGCACTGTGGTGCCCACCGAGGCGGGCAAATGCTGGTCCACCAGGTACGACGGCAAGTGCACACCGATAAACACCACCTGGAAACCGCAGACAAAAAAACCGAACGCCAACAGCCAAAAGCCTGAATGGGAGCAGGCTTCATGCAAGGCCTCGCGCAAAGTTTGTTGACCGGCCACCGCTGGCAGCGGACGGTCCTTGAGCATGCTCACCAGCGGCACAATCAGCGCCACCATCACACCCAGCACCAGCAACGCGGCCGACCAGCCGAGCCAACCAATCAAACCGAGGGTGCCCGGCAACATGGCGAACTGGCCGAACGAGCCCGCGGCGCTGGCGATACCCATGGCCATGCTGCGTTTTTCCGGCGCCACGGCACGCCCCACCACCCCGAGGATCACCGAGAACGAGGTGCCCGACAGGCCGATGCCGATCAGCAACCCGGCACTCAGGGACAGCGACCACGCCGAGTCCGACAAGCCCATGAACACCAGGCCCAGCGCATACAGCACGCCACCGATCATCACCACCTTGGCAGCGCCGAAGCGGTCGGCCAGGGCGCCGGTAAACGGCTGCGCCAGGCCCCAGATCAGGTTTTGCAGGGCGATGGCAAAGGCAAAGGTTTCACGGCCCCAGCCAAACTCGGCACTCATGGGCGCCAGGAACAGGCCAAAGCCATGCCGCACGCCCAGAGACAACGCCAGGATCAACGCACTCCCCACTAGAATCCAGCCGCTGGTGCGCCACATCGAGGTCATTCTTATTCTCCGTTCGCGGGTATATACCCGCTTGTCATCGAACAAACCCGCATCAAGCGAGTTCATCCAGCAAGGCCAACAGGGTTTCGCGCTTTTCGGCGCCCAACTGATCAATCAATTTTTGCTGCGCCGCTTCCCAGGCCGGCAATGCCGCGGCAAGCCGTTCATGCCCGGTTTCGGTGAGCAACACCAGGCGGTTACGCAGGTCGTCACCCTCCACCAACTGCACCAGGCCTTCGCCTTCCAGCACCCGCAGGTTGCGCCCCAACGTGCTGCGATCCAGGCCCATGGCATCGGCCAGGCTGGAAATGCTCGGTTGATCGAGGCGCTGCAGATTACACAGCAGAGAATACTGGGCAACGTTGATCCCGAAGCCGTCGAGAGCGCCGTCGTAATGCCTGCTGACGCCACGAGCGGCGCGACGCAGGTTGGTACATAAACATTGGGAGGCAAGCATGGAGCGTGTATATACCCGGGATTAATGAAATGCAAGAAACTGTTACAGCGCCAGACCGATCAACACCGCGACTTCCAGCAGCTCCAGCAACGCGCCAGCCGTGTCGCCGGTGGTGCCGCCAAGGCGATTGACCATCAATTGGCGCAAGCCGATAAAGCACAGGGCCGCCAGCAACACGGCAATGCCGCCGCTGAAGCCGCCGATCAAGAGACACGCCAGACCGCTGAGGATCAGCACCTGTTGGCCGACGATCCGTGGTAGATGATCCGCCAACGCCTGCCCCAACCCGCCAGCACGCACGTACCGCGTAGTGAGAAACAGCGCCAGCATCGAAGCGCGGCCAATCAATGGTGCGAGGATCAGCGCGGCGCCGTTGTGCTGCTCGATCAATGCCACCAGCGCAGTGAACTTGAGCAGCAACACCAGGCCCAGGGTGACCACCGCGATCGGCCCGCTGCGCGGGTCTTTCATGATGGTCAGGGTACGCTCGCGGTCGCCGAAGCCACCGAGCCAGGCATCAGCGCTGTCGGCCAGGCCATCCAGATGCAGGCCACCGCTGAGCAGCACCCACGCGGTCAACAGCAGCGCGGCATGCAGCAGCAAGGGTGCGCCCATCAACACGGCGTTCAAGCCCCACAGCAGGAGCCCGAACAACAGCCCCACCACCGGATAAAACAGCAACGAGCGTCCCAGCTCCTGGGGCTGCGGCATGCCCGGCAAGCGAATCGGCAGGCTGCTGAGAAACTGCAAGGCGATCCAGAACGGCAGCATGCTTAGAGTCCTTCCTTCAATACGCCACCAGCCTCTACCTGCAGGCTGAACAGGCCACCATGGCCGACTTCGACATTCAACAGTTGCTCACGCGGCAAACCCCGCGCCTGGGCAAGCAGTAGACGCATGACGCCGCCGTGGCTGATCAGCAGCACGCGCTGGCCGTCATACGCTTGATGCAAGCGGGCGACAGCGCCGAGCACCCGCGCGGAAAACTGCGCCACCGGCTCGCCCTGGGGCGGCGTGAAGCTGTAGGGATCGGCCCAGAACAGCCCCAGCGCGTCGGCATCGGTCTCCATCAAGGCCGCAGCGCTCTGCCCTTCCCAGGCACCGAAGTGCAGCTCCTGCAGATCCTTTTCCAGGCTGACTGGCAGGTTCAGGCGTGCGCCCAGCTCATCAGCAAACCGCGCGCAACGTTGCAGCGGCGAACTGACCACACGGTCCCACGGGCCCTGCTCCACCACCGCCGCACGCATCTGCTCCCAGCCCCTGTCGGTGAGCGCGTCGTCCAGGCTGCCGCGCAAGCCGCCGCCCAGTTCGGTTTCGCCGTGGCGCAGCAGGTCCAGGTGCAGGGTCATGCCGGACGATCCGCCACGGCTGCTTCAGCGAAGGTTGCCATCTGCCCGTGCAGCGCGCAGGCCAGGCGCAGCAACGGCACGGCCAGCGCGGCGCCACTGCCCTCGCCCAAACGCAGGCCGAGTTCCAGCAGCGGTTCAGCATTGAGGCTTTGCAGCACGTGACGGTGACCGGGCTCGGCACCGCGATGGCCGAACAGCAGCCATTCGCGGCAGGCCGGATTGAGGCGCGTGGCGACCAGCGCCGCGACCGTGCAGATAAAGCCGTCCACCAGCACCACGACGCCCTCTTGGGCACAGGCCAGGTAGGCGCCGACCAGCGCGGCAATTTCGAAGCCGCCGAGGTTGAACAGGGTTTTCAGCGGGGCATCACGCTCGCCTGCGTGCAGTGCCAGGGCGCGTTCGATGACGGCGACTTTGTGGCTGACGCCCTGGGCGTTCAGGCCGGTGCCGGGGCCGGTGAGGTCACTGACCTGGCAGTCCAGCAGTGCGCAGGCCAGGGCGCTGGCGGCGGTGGTGTTGCCGATGCCCATTTCGCCGCCGATAAACAGTTGCGCACCACTCTCGATGGCGCGACGCACGCTGTCGCGGCCGGCTTGCAAGGCCAGTCGGCCCTGAGCTTCAGTCATTGCCGGGCCGTTGACGAAGTTGGCGGTGCCGGCACCGATGTTGAGGTGGCGCACGCCGGGCAGGTTCAGTGTGGGGGTGATGGTGCCGAGGTCGACCACTTCCAGTTTCGCGTCCAGTTGGCGGGCCAGCACGCTGATGGCGGCGCCGCCGGTGACGAAGTTGTGGAGCATCTGGCCGGTGACTTCCTGGGGGAAGGCGGAGACCCCTTCGGCGACGACGCCGTGGTCGCCGGCGAAGATGGCGATCCACAGGTGGTCGACGCTGGGTTTGACCTGGCCCTGGAGGCCGGCCAGTTGTACCGCCACGGCTTCCAGCTGGCCGAGGGAGCCGGCGGGTTTGGTCAGTTGCTGTTGGCGAGCCAGGGCTTGTTCGTGGGCTTGGGCGTCGATTGCTTTGCAGGGGTTGAGCCACCAGGTGTCGGTCATAATGCAGTACCTTTCAGAGTCAGGGGCAGGCCGGCGACGGTCAGGACAACGCGCTGACAACGTTCGGCCAAGGCTTGATGCAGCCAACCGGCTTCATCGACATAGCGGCGAGTCAATTCGCCCAGCGGCACGACACCCATACCGGTCTCGTTGCTGACAAAAATGATTTCTCCCGGGAGGGTGGCCAGGGTTTGTAGCAGGGTTTCGCGTTCTTGCTTTAGACGGTCGGGGTCTTCGAGCATCAGCAGGTTGGTGAGCCAGAGGGTCAGGCAGTCGACCAGCAGGCAATGGTTGGGGCTGGCGTTTTCCCTGAGGACGCGGGCCAGTTCGATGGGCTCTTCGATCAAGCCCCATTCGGCTGGGCGACGCTCGCGATGGTGGGCGACGCGCGCGCTCATTTCGCCGTCCAGGGGTTGGCTGGTGGCGATGTAGGTGACGCTCAGGCCGCTGTCGGTGGCGAGCGTTTCAGCCAGGCGGCTTTTGCCGGAGCGGGCGCCGCCGAGGATCAACTGGAGCATGGGTTGTGCCTCTGCTTTGTGTGTATATCCGTTATTTAGGTAACGGCCACTATTGGTTCCGCTCTTACAGCGGCTCACTTTTGAAAAGCGCAAAAGTAAGCAAAACGCTCTTGCCCCACCACTCGGCACCTCGCTCAGGCTCGGTGTGCCCGAACGCAGGCAGCACGAAGCGGGCCGCCGCGACGGGGCGTCCCTGCCCCGTCGCGGCTAAACCGGCGTCCTGCCGGTTTACCCGCTCCGTACTACCTGCGTTCGGCCAGCGTGGTTTAACGGGGCGCCTAAGATCAAGATCAAAAGCAGATCAACAGCACAGCGGCCTACCGCCCGGCTTGAGTGTGGTGAAGCAAAAGCCAAATCAAAATCTAAAGCGAACACGGTCCACTGTAGGAGCTGGCTTGCCAGCGATGGCATCGCCTCGGTGTATCTGAAAGACCGAGTTGTCCGCATCGCCGGCAAGCCAGCTCCTACAGAAAAGCAGCTCTGCGCTTGCCTTGGCTTTTGCCTTTGCTTCTACCACTCAGGTCGGCTTTCAGGCCGCCGTGCTCTTGCTTTTGATCTTGATCTGCGGGCCCCGTCAACCACGATGGCCTTCGTTCCGGCATGCCGAGCCTAAGCGAGGCACCGAGTGGTGGGGCAAAGACCTTTTGGTTACTTTTGGCTGGGCCGGCATTCCGGGCGTTTGCCAAAAGTGACCCGTTGTAAGAGCGGAACCCTAAGCCGCCGTTACCGCAGGAATGGATATGTACACAGTCCAAAAAAATCAAACCCCACACAAATCAAGCAGCAACCCAGTATCCAAATGCTGCTCTACCAGGTCCGCCAACCGCTCGATATCCCTCTCCCGCAACCCGTGATAATCCACCTCTTGCACATCCTCCAACCCAGCCCACCGCAACAACGCACTACACGCAGCCGGCGTCTCAAACACCCCATGCAGGTAAGTGCCAAAGATCTGCCCATCCTCACTCTGCGCCCCATCACTGCGCCCATCGTCCAACTGCACCGCAGCCCGCAATAAACCAGCGCCACTGGTTACGCCCGCGTGGATCTCATACCCACTCACCTCGGCATCCTCCAGCAACAACCGCCCCCGCACATTGCGCAATTGCTTCTCTTCTTCCAGAGTCGTACTGAACGCCAACAACCCCAAACCCAAACTGGAACCGCAGGGCCCTTCCAACCCAAGCGGGTCATGCACCTGCTCCCCGAGCATCTGCAACCCACCACAAATCCCCAACACCTTCCCGCCATAACGCAGGTGCCGCGCCAAAGCCGTATCCCACCCATTGGCCCGCAAATACGCCAAATCACTGCGCACACTTTTCGAGCCCGGCAAAATAATCAGGTCCGCCGCAGGAATCGCCTGCCCCGGCCCGACAAACTGCAAATCCACCTGCGGATGCAACCGCAGCGGATCAAAATCCGTGTGATTACTGATGCGTGGCAACACCGGCACCACCACCTTGAGCACCTGCGCCGCCTTGTCGATCTGACGCTGGTCGATACCGTCCTCCGCCTCCAGGTGCAAATCCATCACATACGGCAACACCCCCACCACCGGCTTGCCGGTACGCGCTTCCAGCCAATCCAGCCCTGGCTGCAACAGCGCAATATCCCCGCGAAACCGATTGATGATGAAGCCTTTGACCCGCGCCTGTTCGGTCGGCGACAACAATTCCAGCGTGCCCACCAGATGCGCAAATACCCCGCCACGATTGATGTCGGCAATCAGCAGCACCGGGCAGTCCACCGCTTCGGCAAAGCCCATGTTGGCAATGTCATTCGCCCGCAGGTTGATCTCGGCCGGCGAACCCGCGCCCTCGACCATCACCACCGGATACGCCGCACTCAACCGCGCATGGGAGGCCAGCACTGCCTGCATCGCGATGGCTTTGTAGTCGTGGTAGGCCACGGCATTCATGGTGGTCACGGCACGCCCATGGATAATCACCTGGGAGCCCGTGTCGCTGTTGGGCTTGAGCAGCACCGGGTTCATGTCGGTGTGGGGCGCCAGGTTCGCCGCCTGGGCCTGCACCGCCTGGGCGCGGCCGATCTCGCCACCTTCGGCGGTCACGGCGCTGTTGAGGGCCATGTTCTGGGGTTTGAAGGGCACCACGGGGATGCCCTGGCGCACCAGCCAGCGGCAAAGTGCGGTCACCAGCGTGCTTTTGCCCGCGTCGGATGTGGTGCCTTGCACCATCAAGGTACTCATGAGGCGTCCTTGTAGGCGCTGAGCGCCTGTTCCAGCCGCAGCCAGTCGGCCTCGGTGTCCGGCAGGCCAAACCGCAAGCTGCTGTTGTCGACAAACAGGCGCAGCAGAATCCCGCGCTGGGCCATGAATTCATGCAACAGCTCAGCCCGGTCGGTGATCATCCACTGGAACAGCGCGCAGCCGCCCTGAGGCCGCAAGTCGTGGCGTTCGAGCACATCAAACAGACGCTGGCTGGCCGATTCGCAACGCAGCCGCTGTTGCGCATGGCCGGCGGTATCGCGCAGGCACACTTGCCCCAGCACCCGCGTCGGCCCGCTGACGGCCCACGGTCCCACCTGTTCGGCGAGCAGTTTGAGCAGCTTGCGCTCGGCCAATACAAACCCCAGCCGTACCCCGGCCAGACCGAAAAATTTGCCAAACGAGCGCAGCACGATCAGCCCGACTTGATGAGCCTGGCTCGCCAGACTCAACTGCGGAGTGATGTCCATGAAGGCTTCATCCACCACCAGCCAGCCACCGCGCTGGGCCAGGCGTGCATGCCAGTCCAGCAAGCGTTGGGGCGCAAGGCTCAGGCCGGTGGGGTTGTTGGGGTTAACCACCACCAGCACGTCGAGGCTGTCGAGGAAGAAGTCGACTTCCTGCTCCAGCACTTCGCGCACGATATAGCCGGCGCGACGCCAGGCTTCTGCGTGTTCGGCGTAGCAAGGCGACAGCACACCGACCTTGCCCGCCCGGCGCAGGCGCGGTAGCAGTTGGATCGCTGCTTGGGACCCGGCCACAGGCAGCACATGGGTGGCTCCGTAATATTCGCAGGCGGCCTGTTCCAGGCCGTCATCGGTTTCCGGCAGGCGCGCCCAGGCCCGCAGCGGGATTTCCGGGATCGGAAACGGCCACGGCGCCAGGCCGCTGGACAGGTCCAGCCATTCGGTTTCTGGAATGCCGTACTGCATCGCCGCCTTGCGCAAGCGGCCACCGTGCTCAAGCATAAAACTCAGCCCCCACGCACAGGATCAACAACCATAGCCACACGCCGCGCTGCACCAGTTGCCAGCCACGCTCGATTGAGTCTGCGTCCGCTGGCGGGCCTTCGCCCAGTTGCGGGCGCTGGTGCAGTTCGCCGTGATAAATCGCCGCGCCGCCCAGCTCCACACCCAGGGCGCCGGCACCGGCCGCCATCACCGGACCAGCGTTAGGGCTGTCCCAGGTCGGGCCCTGGGTGCGCCAGCATGTGAGGGCCAGGCGGGTTTTGCCCAGCAGCGCGTAGGTCAACGCCACCAAGCGTGCCGGAATATAGTTGAGCACGTCGTCGATCTTTGCCGCGGCCCAGCCGAAACGTTCAAAGCGCTCATTGCGATAGCCCCACATGGCATCCAGGGTGTTGCTCAGACGATAGAGCACCACGCCCGGCACGCCTGCGACCACAAACCAGAACAAGGCGGCAAATACCGCATCGCTGCCGTTCTCCAGCACCGATTCGGTGGCCGCGCGGGCGACTTCGGTGCGGTCGAGTTCGCTGGTCTGGCGGCTGACCAGGTAGCTGACACGCTTGCGCGCCTCGTCCAGGTCGTCGCTGCGCAGGGCTTGCGCCACCGGCAGCACGTGCTCGCCGAGGCTGCGCATGCCGAGGGCGCAATACAGCGCGAGGATTTCCAGTACCCAGCCGATGTAAGGCGCCCACGACAGGGCCGTGGCCAGCAGGGTCAGCGGCACCACCGCGATCACCCACGCGGTGACACCATGGCTGCGCCAGCCACGACCGCCGGAGTTGAAACGCTGCTCGATGCGCCCGGCAAAATTGCCGAACGCCACCAGCGGATGCCAGCGCCTGGGCTCGCCCAGCAGCGCATCCAGCGCCACCGCAGCGACACTCAGCAAGGCCACACTCATTGACTCACTCCCCAAACATTCTCATACAACATGTCACTCAGTGGCCGTGGTTCGGTCCAGCCTTCGAGCTGCAACATCGGTGCCGGGTAGAACTCGGTCACCGGGCCCAGGCACAACACGGCCAACGGCTTGGCGCCGGGCGGCAGGCCCAGCAGTTCGGCCAGGGCCTGGGGCTCGAACAGCGAGACCCAGCCCATGCCCAGGCCTTCGACGCGGGCCGCCAGCCATAGATTCTGGATCGCACAGGACAACGACGCCATGTCCATTTCCGGCAAGGTGCGTCGCCCGAAGATATGCCGTTCGCGGTCGTCCATCAGGGCAGCCACCAGCACTTCGGCGCAGTCGTTGATGCCTTCGACCTTGAGCTTCATGAACTGGTCGGAGCGCTCGCCGAGGGCTTCAGCGGTGCGTACGCGTTCTTCTTCCACCAGTTGCTGGATCTGCCCGCGCAAAGTGCGGTCGCTGATGCGGATAAACCGCCAGGGCTGCATCAAGCCGACGCTCGGCGCCTGGTGCGCGGCTTGCAGCAGGCGATGGAGTAATTCAGGCGCGACGCTCCCGCCGCTGAAATGGCGCATGTCGCGGCGTTCGGCGATGGCGCGGTAGACGGCTTCGCGGTCGGCCTGGGGAAAGGCGTTGTCAGTCATGGCCTCATCGCGGGCAAGCCCGCTCCCACAGTGGATTGCGTTTCAACTCGGTCAAGTGTGGGAGCTGGCTTGCCTGCGATGGCGGCCTGAGGGTCCGGCGCAAACAAGGCAGCCACCGCCACCGGGTTGGACGGGAAATAAAAGTGCACGTAGGACGCCGTCATCCGGCCCTGACGGTAAACCGCCTCGGCGCCGCGCCCGCCATTCGGGCTCAGGCCCCGGGCAATCGGCTGCCACTCGGTAGTGGTCAGCGAGTGATGGTACGTGTGGCCGCGCAACAGGCCTTCAGGCAGTTCGACGTTTTGCAGCGCCAATGCCGCCAGACGCTTTTGCATCACGGCATCCCCCTGGAGCAGGCCGACCAGTTCAGCACGGGTACCGTCGACATCGGTGAGCGAGTCCAGCAGATAGAGCATACCGCCGCATTCGGCCAGCAGTGGCTTGCCGGCAGCGTGGTGGGCGCGGATGGCGTCCAGCATCGCGGTATTTTCCGACAGCGCCTGGTGATGCAGTTCCGGGTAGCCGCCGGGCAGGTAGAGGCTGTCAGCTTCAGGCAACGCGCTGTCGCGAATCGGCGAGAAGAATCGCAACTCGGCACCCATCGCCCGCAGCAGGTCGAGGCTGGCGCCATAGGTAAAGGCAAAGGCTTCGTCGCGGGCCACGGCAATGCGCACGCCGGCCAACAACGGCTGGGCCTCGATCACCTCGGGCGCGGCGAACTCCACCGGCGGTGGCAGCGCTACCTCGCAGCTGTTGCCCAGGGCCTGGGCGGCTGCGTCAAGGCGCAGGTCGAGGTCATTCAGTTCGCTGGCTTGCACCAGGCCAAGGTGCCGACTGGGCAACTCGATGCCGGTTTCCCGGGACAGTGCGCCATACCAGCGCAGGCCTTCGGTGAGGCTGCCTTCAAGTAATTGCGCGTGGCGCAGGGTGCCGACGCGGTTGGCCAGCACGCCGGCAAACGGCAGGTCCGGCTGGTAGCGCGCCAGGCCCAGCGCCAGGGCGCCGAAAGTCTGGGCCATGGCGGTACCGTCGATCACGGCCAGTACCGGCACGCCAAAATGGCGCGCCAGGTCGGCGCTGGACGGGGTGCCGTCGAACAGGCCCATCACGCCTTCGATCAGGATCAGGTCGGCTTCCCCCGCCGCTTCCCACAGCAACCGGCGACTTTCCTGCTCGCCCACCATCCACATGTCCAATTGATAGACCGGCGCACCACTGGCGCGCTCGTGGATCATCGGGTCGAGAAAGTCCGGACCGCATTTGAACACCCGCACCTTGCGCCCCAGGTTGCGGTGCAAACGGGCGAGCGCGGCGGTGACGGTGGTTTTGCCCTGGCCGGATGCCGGTGCGGCGATCAGGACTGCAGGACAGTGACGGGGCTGATTCAAAGTTCGATGCCTTTCTGTGCCTTGATACCGGCCTGGAAGGCGTGCTTGAGCATGCCCATTTCCGTCACGGTGTCGGCCATTTCAATCAATTCGGGTTTGGCACCCCGGCCGGTCACCAGCACGTGTTGCATGGCCGGGCGGGCCTGCAGGTCGCTGAGCACCTGGTCCAGGTCGAGGTAGCCGTGCTTGAGGGCGATGTTCAGCTCATCCAGCACCACCAGGCCGATGGCCGGGTTTTGCAGCATTTTACGGGAGACCGCCCAGGCGGCTTCGGCAGCCACGATGTCGCGGGCACGGTCCTGGGTTTCCCAGGTAAACCCTTCGCCCATCACGTGGAACCGCACCTGCTCGGGGAAACGGCGGAAGAACAGTTCTTCGCCGGTGCTGTTGCGGCCCTTGATGAACTGCACCACGCCGCACTGCATACCGTGGCCCATGGCCCGGGCCAGCATGCCAAAGGCTGAGCTGCTCTTGCCTTTGCCATTGCCGGTGAGCACCAGCAGCAACCCGCACTCGTTCGGTGAATTGGCAATGCGCTCGTCAATCACGGCTTTTTTGCGCAGCATGCGCGCCAGGTGGCGTTCGTCACGATCGGGGGATTCAGTCATGGCAGCTCTCCGTTGGGGCTGGACAAAAACGGCGGGCAGGAAAAAGGTACAGATAGACAGCCAAGCATCGCCCACCGTGATGCTGTTGGATGGATCAGGCCGGTCTCCGGGCTCATGAGTGACATGCAATGCCGAGGGTGCGCCTTCCCATATCGCGGGCGATACAGTGGCTTAAGGCACCGTCTTGACTCATTTACCGTTGCGGGGGCAGCGCCGGGATCGTGGCTGCACTGTAGAAAAGTACGCTCACTCACCGGCTTCCCTGTTTCACTCAGTCGACGCGTACGCCACAGAGCACCTGAAACAAGCCGCGAAGGTTAGTGGGTTGGGGGTGGAGCGTCAATTAAAGCCGGACACGCGCGTGAACCATCGGACCGCCCTGCACCTCTACCCCTACAGGTATCAAGGAGAAAACCATGCACAAGACCCGACTTGCCCTACTGATCATGCTCGCCGGCACCCTCGCCGCCTGTGGTGAAAGCTCTACCCTGCAAGTGTCCGACGGCACCGGACCGTCGCCCAAGCTGCCGGAACCGAATAAAACCCTGATTCCCACGGTGAATATCGCACCGGCGATCGGCTGGCCGGAAGGCACCAAGCCGACCCCGGCGGCGGGCACCCAGGTGGCAGCGTTTGCCGAAGGCCTGGATCACCCGCGCTGGCTGTATGTGCTGCCCAATGGCGACGTGCTGGTGGCGGAAACCAACGCGCCGCCCAAGCCGGACGACTCGAAGGGCATTCGTGGTTGGGTGATGGAAAAAGTCATGGGCCGTGCCGGCGCTGGCGTGCCCAGCCCGAATCGCATCACCCTGCTGCGGGACGCTGATCACGATGGCGTCGCCGAGACCCGCACGGTGTTCCTGGAGAACCTGAATTCGCCCTTCGGCATGACGCTGGTGGGCAACGACTTGTATGTCGCCGATTCGGACAAGCTGCTGCGTTTCCCTTATCAGCCGGGCGAAACCTCGATCAAGGAAGCCGGCACCACCGTGACCGACTTGCCGGGCGGCAGCATTAACCATCACTGGACCAAAAACGTGGTGGCCAGCAAGGATGGCAGCAAGTTGTACGTGAGCGTGGGCTCCAACAGCAACGTCGGGGAAAACGGCCTGGAAGCCGAGCAAGGCCGGGCCGCGATCTGGGAAGTGGACCGCGCCACCGGCGAGCATCGCATCTTCGCCTCCGGGCTGCGCAACCCCAATGGCATGGCTTGGGAACCGCAAAGCGGCAAGCTGTGGGCGGCCGTCAACGAGCGCGATGAGATCGGCAGTGATCTGGTGCCGGACTACATCACCTCGGTCAAGGACGGAGCTTTCTATGGCTGGCCATTCAGCTACTACGGACAGCACGTGGATGTGCGGGTGACACCGCAGAACCTGGATCTGGTGGCCAAGGCCATTGCACCGGACTATGCGGTAGGGCCGCACACGGCGTCCCTCGGGCTGACCTTTGCCGACGGCAGCAAGTTGCCAGCGCAGTTCAGCAACGGCGCGTTTATCGGCCAGCATGGCTCGTGGAACCGCAAGCCCCACAGTGGCTACAAGGTGATCTTCGTACCGTTTGAGGCAGGCAAGCCAAAAGGCCAGCCGGTGGATGTGCTGACCGGGTTCCTCGACAGCGATGAGAAAGCCATGGGCCGCCCGGTCGGCGTGGTGATCGACAAGCAGGGGGATTTGCTGGTGGCGGATGATGTGGGGAACAAGGTGTGGCGGGTGTCGGCGGCGAAATAGCCGATTCAACTCACCACACAAAACAATGTGGGAGCTGGGCTTGCCCGGCTCCCACATTTTGATTAGCGTTTTTCCTAAGGGTTTCGCGCCAGGTGCTCAGCCGGCAACACACGCTTGGCGCTCAGGTAGGCATTCTGCCAATAGGCCTTGGACAGCGTGTCCAGCTTCACCGTACCGCCGGTTTGCGGCGCATGCACAAAGCGCCCTTCTCCCACGTAGATCCCGGCATGGCTGACCTGGGAGCCGCCACCGGTGGCGAAGAAGATCAGGTCACCGGTTTGCAGGTTGTTTTCGCTCACGTCCTGGGCGCGCATCACGATCAGCTCGCGGGTGGTGCGCGGCAGGGAGATGCCGGCTGCATCACGGTAAACAAAACCGATCAGGCCGCTGCAATCAAACCCCGAGTCCGGCGTATTGCCGCCCCAGCGATAAGGCGTGCCCACCAGGCCCAGCGCACGAAAGAGCACGTCTTCGGCTGCCGGCGAGAAACTTTGGGTGGCGTAGGTGTTGAACACCGGCTTGGGCTTGACGGCCACGGGAGCAGGCGGAGGACGACTTGCGCAGGCGCTGAGCAGCGCGGCGCAAACGAGAAGAATTAGGCGGGCCGAGGTCGACATGGGCAGAACAATCCTGATCTGGATGCGGCTTTCGCTGCCGAACGTTGAAAAACAGAACGCGCAAGCAAAGCTCGCGCGATCGATTTACAACAATGTCCAGGGATTCTAGCGCTTACACGTCAAACTTCAAGTATCACTTTAACTTTACTTGCTGGCGGTAACGGTAGTCGGGGCCATCGCCAGGGCGCGCTTGGCTTCGATGAAGGTTTTGCTCCAGTAGCTGTCACCCAGGTTGTCGACTCGCACACCACCGCTGCGGCGGCTGCTGGAGTGGATAAACTGGTTGTCGCCCAGGTAGATACCGGCGTGACTGACACGACCACGGCCAGCCGTACTGAAGAAAAGCAGATCACCGGGCTTGAGGTTGTTCCGTGCGACCAACGGTGCATTAACGTTGATCATTTCGCGGGTGGAGCGCGGCAGGTTCATGCCGGCCTCCTCACGGAACAGGTAGCCGATGAAACCGCTGCAGTCGAAACCGGCTTCAGAGGTACCGCCGAAACGGTAACGGGTACCGATCAAGGACATGCCGCGTTCGAGAATGCTGTCGGCCAGAACTGGAAGCTGGTAAGGCTTGGCGCCAGCGAAATCGGCAAGTTCTTTTTCAGTTGCGATCTCTTCCTGATAAACAGTGGAAGACTGCGATGCAACGAATTTTGCCTGGGACTGTTGTGCCGGTTTTTGCTGCTCAGCCACGTTTTGAGTGTGGGTGGCGCAACCAAACAACAGGGTAACGAGTGCGAGAGGCACGAGGGGTGCGAAGCGATTTAGCATGGGCACGACCGTGGCTGATGTGTAAAGAAGCCGAGACTATGCCTTCTATCACATCGATTTGCAAATTCAATCGTGATCTATGTGACTTCTTGTTTGGACTATGACATCTAAGCCCTTAACACCCTATACAAGCCATTTGCGTGGCCAAAACGGCCCAAACGCAGGTTTTCTGGCGCCTGGAATTTGCCGAAAGCCCCGATTTTGAAGGGCTGGCTACCAGCCGAGGGTTTCTTTAAGGAAGGGAATGGTCAGCTTGCGCTGGGCCTGCAAGGAGGCCTGGTCGAGCTGTTCGAGCAAGTCGAACAGTGCGCTCATGCTGCGGGTGCCACGGGTGAGAATAAAATGCCCGACTTCGTCGGTCAGGTGCAAGCCGCGACGGGAAGCACGCAACTGCAGGGCGCGCAATTTGTCTTCGTCGGACAAAGGGCGCATCTGGAAAATCAGCGCCAGGGTCAGTCGTGACTTGAGGTCGGCCAGCTTCACCGGCAACTCTCGGGGCGAGGTGGATGCGGCAATCAACAAACGCCGGCCGCTGTCACGCAAGCGGTTGAACAGGTGGAACAGCGCCTCTTCCCAATCCGCCCGCCCCGCCACTGCCTGCAAATCGTCCAGGCAGACCAGTTCGTATTGTTCAAGGTTATCGAGGATCTCGATACCGCGGTCCAGCAGCTCCGCCAACGGCAGGTACACCGCCGGTTCGCCCATCTGCTCGAAACGCAGGCACGCGGCCTGCAACAAGTGGGTACGCCCCACGCCGTCCTTGCCCCAGAGGTAGATCAGGCTTTCGGTCCACCCGGCGTCGGCTTCGCAGAGCCGCTCGACATAGCCGAGTGCAGCGGCATTGGCGCCTGGGTAGTAATTGATAAAGGTGGCGTCGTCACGCAGACGCACACCTAGGGGCAGCTGAATCGGTTTCATGCTGACTGAACGGTTCCAATCGAACCGTTAGTGGCCTCTGTGTAAAGTTTGCAAAGTTTATACCCGTGACGCCGGGCGCACAATGCAGCAGACCACAAGCAAAATCAAAGGTTTGCGTTAACTTGTTGGATTTGGTGAAGATTGTTTGACGCACCGGCGAAACGCCGGAGCCGTTAAACGACAAACCCGGCCTTGAGCCGGGTTTGTGATGCTGCGGTTATAACTCCGGTTCGTCTGTTCCGGCGTACATGTCCGAATCCTTGTACAAGTCGTGCACATGGCGCACCAGCACCATGATCACGGCCGCCACCGGCAGCGCCAGCAGGATGCCGGTAAAGCCGAACAGCTCGCCGCCCGCCAGGATCGCGAAAATCACCGCCACCGGGTGCAGGCCGATCCGGTCGCCCACCAGCAACGGCGTCAGCACCATGCCTTCCAGGGCTTGGCCAACCATGAACACCGCGACAATCCCGAGCATCGGGTACAGGTCGCCGTGGAACTGGAACAACCCGGCCACCAGTGCCGCACCAATCCCGATCACGAAGCCCATGTACGGCACGATGGCCGCCAGGCCGGCGATCAGGCCGATCAACAGGCCCAGTTCCAGGCCGATAGCCATCAGCCCCGCCGCGTAGATAATCCCCAACGCCAGCATCACCAGCAACTGGCCACGGACGAAGGCGCCGAGCACCTCATGGCACTCCCCGGCCAGGGAAACCACACGCTCTTCGCGGTCGCGCGGCAGCAGGCTGCGGATTTTGGCCATCATGATGTCCCAGTCCCGCAGCAGGTAGAACGCCACCACCGGTATCAGCACCAGGTTGGTCAGCCAGCCGATCAGCGCCAGGCTCGACGCCGTCGCCTGGCTCAGTACCACGCCGACGATGTCAGTGGTCTGGCCCATATGCTCGCTGATGGCCGCCTTGACCTTGTCGAACTTCCAGAAGCCGTCTGCCAGCCCCAACTTGGCCTGCGCCCACGGCATGGCCGTGTGTTGCAGCCAGTCGAGCATCTGCGGCGCCAGTTCATAGAGCTTGAACAATTGCTTGGCCAGCATCGGCACCAGCACCAGCACCAACGCCGTGATGATCAACGTGAACAAGGCAAACACCGCCACCACGCCCCAGGTACGTGACAGGCCGAGCTTTTCCAGGCGATCCACCACGGGATCGAACAGATAGGCCAGCAGTAACGCAACCAGGAACGGCGTCAGGATCGAATGCAGCAGGAACACAAAAACGCACAGCAGGACAATCCCGCCAATCCACACCCAACGACGCGTATCCGCCATAAACCACTCCATCTGTTATTTGCTTCCTTCTTCTATATAAAGAGGAAGAACGCTTACCAATGAAAACGTAACTGCGGTGTCGGCTCGACCGGAGCCGGTTGCGCACCTTCCACCACCGGCTGCGGAGCCGGCGCTTCACCTGCCGGGACTTCCTGCAACTTGGCCAGGCTCAACTGGGTACGCAACTGCTCGGCGCTGCCATTCACGCGATAGACAATGCGAGTACCGTCCACGCGCACCGGCTGGGCACCAAACGGCTCCAGCAGATGACCGAGGGCGGCGTAATGCTCCAGGTTCATGCCCTGCACTTCCAGCAACTGATCGCTGGTGGCAGCGCCGGCCTTGACCGCAAAGCGCGGCGCAAGGCGTTCGCTCACGGCCAGCAGCACGGCGTCGGCCAATGCGCCGGTGTCTGTGCCGGTGGCAGTGCCCTGCTCGCTTTTATCCCCCAGCCACAGGCGCCATTTGGCCGACCATTGGCCGCCGTCTTCGCGGGCGTGCACCGCCAGCAAAGCGTCGGCGCCATAACGTTCGGAAGCGGCACGCAGCGGCGTGGCGTCGGGGCTTTCGAGATTCGGCGCGGTGGCGACGATTTGCTCGTCCAGGTCACCCAACGGCAGGCGCAACGGCAAGCCACGGTGCTGGGCCGCGCGGCGCAGCGGCTGGGCGACGGCTTGGCCATCGCCAATCAGGCTGCTGCCTTCGACGGAATCGTTCAGCCACCAACCGAGGATCGACGGCCGATTGCTGCCCCACAGCGCCAGGCCCGCGCCACGCAAGGCGCGATCGGTGCTGACCGGGTCGAAATCCACTTGCAGGCTTTCCGGAGGGCCGGCGTCGTAGCCGTATTGGCTGATGATCTGTTGCGGGTCCTTGCGGATCGCCGCCAGGGCTGGGCCATCGGCGGCCTTTGCGTCGCCGGTCAGGCGGATCACCAGGGTTTGCAGGGCACGCTGGGTAGCCTGGTCACGCTCCTGGGGAGACTGACTGCTGACCGGTTCCAGCACTTGATAGAGGCCATTGAGGGTTTCGGCATGACTCGCCAGGCTGACCAACGACAAACAGCCCACAAAAAAATATTTACTCAGACCCATGAAAGAAGATTCCCGAACGGCAAAATAAGCGGTTGGAACAGACCGCGTGAACAGTGTTTAGCAAGGCTGTGACCACAGCGACCGGCAAAACATTCACAGGGCCTCGGCAAGTTTTTGTACTGTCATAACGATAGCGAGTTAAAGGCTATACCTTAATACGGCCCGTGACCGACTCGATTAGCGATTTTTTTAACAGCTATTGCCCCTGCCCGTCGGCCCGAGGATGGCCGCTGCCCCTCAAGCCTGATAAAATCGCGCGCCTTCGCAGACCGTCAATGGCAGGCCATGCTGAAACTTCAGGTTTCGGTATACCCGCCGCATTCGGTCGTTACCCCTGAATCCCCCCTAAAGGCCTGGATCATGAGCAAGCAACCCTCCCTGAGCTACAAGGACGCCGGTGTAGACATCGACGCCGGTGAAGCATTGGTCGAACGCATCAAGAGCGTCGCCAAGCGCACTGCGCGCCCCGAAGTCATGGGCGGCCTGGGCGGTTTTGGCGCCCTCTGCGAGATCCCGGCCGGCTACAAGCAGCCTGTACTGGTCTCCGGCACCGACGGTGTGGGCACCAAGCTGCGCCTGGCACTGAACCTGAACAAGCACGACAGCATCGGCATCGACCTGGTTGCCATGTGCGTGAACGACCTGGTGGTGTGCGGCGCCGAGCCGCTGTTCTTCCTTGACTACTACGCCACCGGCAAGCTCAACGTCGAGACCGCGACCCAAGTGGTTACCGGCATCGGCGCCGGCTGCGAATTGTCCGGCTGCTCCCTGGTCGGCGGCGAAACCGCTGAAATGCCAGGCATGTACGAAGGCGAAGACTACGACCTGGCCGGTTTCTGCGTCGGCGTTGTAGAGAAATCCGAAATCATCGACGGCTCCAAAGTCGCTGCCGGTGACGCCCTGCTGGCCCTGCCATCCTCCGGCCCGCACTCCAACGGCTACTCGCTGATCCGCAAGATCATCGAAGTGTCCGGCGCCGACATCGAAACCATCCAGCTCGACGGCAAGCCTCTGACCGACCTGCTGATGGCCCCGACCCGCATCTACGTGAAGCCGTTGCTCAAGCTGATCAAGGACACCGGCGCGGTCAAGGCCATGGCCCACATCACCGGTGGCGGCCTGCTGGACAACATCCCGCGCGTTCTGCCAAAAGGCGCCCAGGCCATCGTCGACGTGGCCAGCTGGCAGCGCCCTGCGGTATTCGACTGGCTGCAAGAGAAAGGCAACGTCAACGAAACCGAGATGCACCGCGTGCTGAACTGCGGCGTGGGCATGGTGATCTGCGTGGCTCAGGAGCACGTTGAAACCGCGCTGAACGTACTGCGTGAAGCCGGCGAACAACCTTGGGTCATCGGCCAGATCGCCACCGCCCCCGAAGGCGCTGCTGCGGTTGAACTGAAGAACCTCAAGGCACACTGATGCAAGGGCAGATGTCCCAGACCTGTGATGTCGTGGTGCTGCTCTCCGGCACCGGCAGTAACTTGCAGGCCCTGATCGATAGCACGCGCGCCGGCGACAGCCCGGTGCGCATCGCTGCGGTGATCTCCAACCGCAGCGACGCCTACGGCCTGCAACGCGCCAGGGACGCAGGTATCGACACCCGCTCCCTGGATCACAAGGCTTTCGAAGGCCGCGAGGCCTTCGACAGCGCCTTGATCGAACTGATCGACGCCTTCAATCCCAAACTCGTGGTACTGGCTGGCTTCATGCGCATTCTCAGCGCTGACTTCGTACGCCACTACAACGGGCGCCTGCTGAATATCCACCCGTCCCTGCTGCCAAAATACAAAGGGTTACACACCCACCAGCGTGCCCTGGAGGCCGGCGACACCGAGCACGGCTGCAGCGTGCACTTTGTTACCGAGGAACTCGATGGCGGGCCTCTGGTCGTACAGGCAGTAGTTCCGGTAGAGTCTGCGGACTCTGCGCAGACGCTTGCGCAACGGGTTCACACCCAGGAACACAGGATTTACCCGCTGGCTGTTCGCTGGTTCGCTGAGGGGCGGTTGATTCTTGGCGACCACGGTGCATTATTGGACGGTCAGTTACTTGCGGCCAGCGGCCACTTGATTCGAACCTAGGAGACTTTATGCGTCGCGCCCTGCTCTTCGCTTTTGCGCTGTTCGCCTTGCCTGCCGTGCAAGCGGCAGACCTTCACCCTTTCTCCGCCAGCTACACCGCCGACTGGAAACAGTTGCCCATGAGTGGTTCGGCAGAACGCAGCCTGACCAAGAATGACAACGGCACCTGGACCTTGAATTTCAAGGCGTCCATGATGATCGCCAGCCTGACCGAAACCAGCGTGATCCGCTTCGACAAGGACGCCCTGCAGCCGCAGAGCTACACCTTCGAACGCGGAGGCCTGGGCAAGGCGAAGAAGATCAACCTGGACTTCGACCGCACGGCCAACAAGGTCACCGGCTTCGAAAACAAGGACCCGGTCAATGTCGCCCTTGAAAGCGGCATGATGGACAAGTCGACCTACCAGCTTGCCCTGCAGCGCGATGTCGCAGCCGGCAAGAAAAGCATGAGCTACCGCGTGGTCGAGGGTACTGATACCGATACCTACGACTTCCGCGTGATTGGCCCGGAAAAGGTCCAGACCAAAGCCGGCTCCATCGATGCGATCAAGGTCGAGCGCGTGCGTGACCCGACGCAAAGCAAGCGCATTACCCAAATGTGGTTTGCCAAGGACTGGGGCGGCATCCTGGTTGCCCTGCGTCAGGTCGAGACCGACGGCAAGGAATACAACATCATGCTGCAGGACGGTACCGTTGACGGCAAGGCTGTCAAAGGCAGCTGATCCTCTGCGCAATGAAAGAGCCTCGCTATTGCGGGGCTTTTTTTCGCCTGCCGACTGACGCCAACATGAAACTTTTGTCATAAAACTCAGCGCCCTGCGACGCAATATCGCGGTTTACGGGGGCTCGGTGATTGTTCCAGCTTCTGTAAAGGTGTGTTGCAAATTCTGGTTATTTACTTAGCAAGCTAACAAATCATATAACAAAGGCCTGCGACGCCTTGCCGCAGATCAACCAGAGATTGGAGCAAGCAGATGACTGTAAAAGTAACTGAACGCGACGATGAACATATGTCCCATGAAGCAGTAGCCCACGGGATTCACATCTGGGATGTACACCAGCAAGACCTGCTGGTCGGCATGTTTCACGACGAGACCGAAGCTCATAATTATAAAAACGAGCTCGAGACCCTTGAGATGAAACGCCAGGCGCAAAGCTCCTGAGACTCTGAAATCCTTAGACACCCGGCCCCACGCAGCTGGAGTGTTTATAAACACAAACCCCGCCTTTTGAGCGGGGTTTGTGTTTTTTTGGGGGGCGGGGGGATTTTTGGGGGCGCTTCGCGCCCCAGCGGGAGCAAGCTCCCTCGCCACAGCAAGCTCCCTCGCCACAGCAAGCCCCCTTGCCACAGCAAGTTCACTCACCACAGCAAGCGCCCTTGGCACAATGTCGTTTCTACAGCCTTACCACATCAGGTCATCAGGGATCTGGTAGGCGGCGTATGGATCATCCTCATCCGGCACCTGGCTTTCGGTCAGGACGTTCATCTGCACGATGCGCTCCGGCGCCCGCTCCTGGATCTTCAGCGCTGCCTCGCGCGGGATCACCTCGTAACCGCCACCGTGATGGACGATTGCCAGGGAGCCGTTGCTCAGCTTGTTACGCATCAGGGTGTTGACCGACAGGCGCTTGACCTTCTTGTCGTCCACAAAGTTGTAGTAGTCCTCGGTGGTCAGCTTGGGCAGGCGCGAGGTTTCGATCAACTGCTTGACCTGGGCAACGCGGGCCTTGGCCTCGGCTTTTTCCTGCTGCTGACGGTTCAGCTCCTGGTCACGCCGGACCTTCTCGGCATGGGCTTCAATGGCCAGGCGCGCCTGGCTGTCATCCGCTTCAGCCTGGCCTTTATGCACCAGACGCTGCTGTTTCTGTTTCTCTTTGCCGACCTGCTTGGCCTGCTTTTGATTGACCAGGCCTGCTTTGAGCAACTGGTCGCGAAGGGAAATGCTCATGGTGCTTACTCACTTGGGCAACGGCTCAGCCGCAGCTGGACAGATTCTTTTCCTGGCGTTTGGCTTCGCCCCACAGGGCGTCCAACTCTTCGAGGGTGCAATCTTCTATGGGACGATGGGTCTCGCGCAATGCCTGTTCGATAAATCGGAAACGTCGTTCGAATTTGGCGTTGGCTAAACGCAACGCAGCTTCCGGGTCGACCTGCAGATGACGGGCCAGGTTCACCGCCGCAAACAGCAGGTCACCCACCTCGTCGGCGATGGCTGCCGGGTCGTTGTCGGCCATGGCTTCGAGCACTTCATCCAGCTCTTCGCGCACGTTATCCACCACCGGCAATGCGGCGGGCCAATCAAAGCCGACCTGACTGGCGCGCTTTTGCAATTTGGCGGCACGGGACAACGAAGGCAGGGCTGTGGGCACATCGTCCAGTAAGGACAACTGCTCCGGCGCGTCGGATTTTTCCGCACGCTCCTCGGCCTTGATCTGCTCCCAGCGTTCCTTGACCTGTTCTTCGCTCAGTTGCGGGATATCCAGCGGCGCATACAAGTCGCCGGTGGGGAACACGTGGGGATGACGACGAATCAGCTTGCGGGTGATGCTGTCGATCACCCCGGCGAACTCGAAGCGCCCTTCTTCCCGCGCCAGTTGGCTGTAATACACCACCTGGAACAACAGGTCGCCCAGCTCACCTTGCAGGTGATCGAAATCCCCGCGCTCGATGGCGTCGGCGACTTCATAGGCTTCTTCCAGGGTGTGGGGCACGATGGTGGCGTAGGTTTGCTTGATGTCCCACGGGCACCCATATTGCGGGTCGCGCAGGCGGTTCATCAGGTGCAGCAGGTCTTCAAGTGAATACATCGATCAATCTCTATCCGTGTTCTGTGGGAGCTGGCTTGCCTGCGATGGCATCGACTCAATACATCTGAAATACCGAGGCGTCTGCATCGCAGGCAAGCCAGCTCCCACACAAGCCCGGCTCCCACAAAAAAATGGGTTATGGCGTGCGGTTGCGCCGGGTCTCAATGATGTTCGGCAACTGGGAAATACGCCCCAGCAACCGCCCCAACGCGTCCAGCCCCGGAATCTCGATGGTCAGGGACATCAACGCGGTGTTGTCCTCTTTGTTCGAGCGGGTGTTGACCGCCAGCACGTTGATCCGCTCATTGAGCAGCACCTGCGACACGTCACGCAGCAGGCCGGAACGGTCGTAGGCGCGGATGACGATATCCACCGGATAGGTCAACACCGGCACCGGGCCCCAGCTGACCTGGATGATCCGCTCCGGCTCGCGCCCGCCCAGTTGCAACACCGAGGCACAGTCCTGGCGGTGAATGCTCACCCCACGGCCTTGGGTGATGTAGCCGACGATGGCGTCCCCCGGCAATGGCTGGCAGCAGCCGGCCATCTGCGTCATCAGGTTGCCCACACCCTGGATCTGGATATCGCCACGCTTGCCCGGCTTGTAGCCGGTGGCCTTGCGTGGAATCAGTTCCAGTTGCTCGCTGCCGCGCTCCGGCTCCACCAGTTGCTGGGCCAGGTTGACCAACTGCGCCAGGCGCAGATCGCCAGCACCGAGGGCGGCAAACATGTCTTCGGCGATCTTCATGTTGGCCTTTTCGGCCAGCTTGTCGAAGTCCACCTGCGGCAGGCCCAGGCGCGCCAATTCGCGTTCGAGCAAGGTCTTGCCGGCGGCGACGTTCTGGTCGCGCGCCTGCAACTTGAACCAGTGGACAATCTTCGCCCGCGCCCGGGACGTGGTGATGTAGCCCAGGTTCGGGTTCAGCCAGTCGCGGCTCGGCGTACCGTGCTTGCTGGTGATGATCTCGACCTGTTCACCGGTCTGCAGGCTGTAGTTGAGCGGCACGATGCGCCCGTTGATCTTCGCGCCACGGCAGTTGTGGCCGATCTCGGTGTGCACGCGGTAGGCGAAATCCAGTGGCGTGGAGCCCTTGGGCAGGTCGATCGCGTGGCCGTCGGGGGTGAAGATGTAGACCCGATCAGGTTCGATATCCACCCGCAACTGGTCGGCCAAACCGCCGATGTCGCCCAGCTCTTCATGCCATTCCAGCACCTGGCGCAACCAGGAGATTTTCTCTTCGTACTGGTTGGACCCGGCCTTGACGTCGGTACCCTTGTAGCGCCAGTGGGCGCATACGCCCAGCTCCGCTTCCTCGTGCATGGCGTGGGTGCGAATCTGCACTTCCAGCACCTTGCCCTCGGGGCCGATCACCGCTGTATGCAACGAGCGGTAGCCGTTTTCCTTGGGGTTGGCGATGTAGTCGTCAAATTCTTTCGGGATGTGCCGCCACAGCGTGTGGACGATACCCAGCGCGGTGTAGCAGTCGCGCATTTCCGGCACCAGCACGCGCACGGCGCGCACGTCGTAGATCTGGCTGAAGGCCAGGCCCTTGCGCTGCATTTTGCGCCAGATGGAATAGATGTGCTTGGCCCGGCCGCTGATGTCGGCTTCAACCCCGGTGGCCTGCAATTCCGTGCGCAGCTGGCTCATCACGTCGGCGATGAAACGCTCACGGTCCAGCCGCCGCTCATGGAGCAGCGTGGCAATCTGTTTGTATTGATCGGGTTCGAGGTAACGGAAGGACAAGTCCTCCAGCTCCCACTTGATATGGCCGATGCCCAGGCGGTGGGCCAGCGGCGCGTAGATGTCGAACACCTCGCGGGCGACACGGTTGCGCTTTTCGTCGTCGGCGGTTTTTACCGCACGAATCGCGCAGGTGCGCTCGGCCAGCTTGATCAGCGCGACGCGGACGTCGTCGACCATCGCCACCAGCATCTTGCGCAGGTTTTCCACCTGGCCCTGGGTGCCCAGCACCATGGACTGGCGCGGGCTGAGGCTGGCACTGATCGCCGCCATGCGCAGCACGCCGTCGATCAGCTTGGCCACCACGGTGCCGAAACGCTGGCTGACGGTGGGCAGTTGAATATGCCCTTCGCGCACGCCGCGATACAGCACCGCCGCGATCAGCGAATCCTGATCGAGCTTGAGATCGGCGAGGATCTCGGCGATCTCCAACCCGGTGCGAAAGCTTGAAGTGCCTTCGGCCCACAGGTTCTTGGCCGCATTGTCTTGCTGTTCAGACTCACGAGCGAACTCGCAGGCTGCTTTCAAGGCTTCACGGTCCAGTGCCGGGTCGACACTGATGGCATGATCCAGCCATGCCTCGAGATTGATACTGCCGTCGGTGTTGATCGGCTGGTGTGCTCTCACCTGTACCATCTTGCTTACCTTCCCTACGACGCACCTTTTAGTGCGTCAAAATCATCGCTGACCTGCTTTACAAAAAAGCTTGTGCACGCTCCCTGGCAGGTCACAGGCCCAGGAGATGCAGGCCAGTCGGATTAAACGGGCATCCTAGCCCGCTTCAAATAACGCCATGGCCTCGACATGGGCCGTCTGGGGAAACATGTCGAGGATCCCGGCACGTTTTAGCCGGTAGCCTTGCTTGACCAACTCGACCGTGTCCCGCGCCAGCGTTGCCGGATTGCAGGACACATACACCAGGCGATCGGCCCCCAGAGTGGCGAGCTTGCGCACAACCTCCAGGGCACCATCACGGGGTGGGTCCAAGAGTACCGCAGAAAAGCCCTCTTTGGCCCATTCCGCGTCGGTCAAAGGCTGGGACAAATCGGCCTGAAAAAAATGCGCATTATGCAAATTATTGCTGGCGGCATTTTGTGCCGCCCGGTCCACCATGGCCTGTACACCCTCCACCGCCACCACTTCCCGCACCTGGCGGGCCAGCGGCAAGGCGAAGTTGCCCAAGCCACAAAACAAATCCAGCACCCGCTCGTCGGGCTTTGGCGCCAGCCACTCCAGGGCCTGGGCGACCATCGCCTCGTTGACCCCGGCGTTGACCTGCACAAAGTCTCCCGGGCGGTACGCCAACTGCAGATCCCACTGTTCCAGACGATAGCCCAGGGCCTGGTCCGGTTCGAACGGTTGCGGCTGGTCCTCGCCATGCAGCCACAATTGCGCTTCATGGAAGGTACAAAATTCCTGCAGGATCGTCAGGTCCGCTTCGGACAACGGCGCCATGTGTCGCAACAACACGGCAATCGACGACCCGCTGAACAATTCCACATGGCCCAACGCCTGAGGTTTACTCAAGCGCCGCAGCATGTTGGGCAACCGCTGCATGATCGGTTGCAAGGCCTGTACCAGCACCGGGCAATCGTCGATGGCGACGATGTCCTGGCTGGCCACGGCGCGAAAGCCCACCTCGAGTTTCTTCGCCTTGGCATCCCAGCGCACGGCCACGCGGGCACGCCGGCGATAGCCGAATTCCGGCCCGCTCAACGGCGCTGCCCACTCTTGGGGTTCGACACCCGCCACACGGGATAATTGCTCGGCGAGCATGCGCTGTTTCAGGGCGAGCTGTTCGTCATGGGGCAAGTGTTGCAGGCTGCAACCGCCACACCGGCCGGCGTGCACACAAGGTGCCGGGCGGCGCAGTGCGCTGGCGCTAAAGACGCGCTCGGTGCGCGCCTCCACCACTTTGCCGTGGGCGCCCAACACCCGCGCTTCAACCTCTTCGCCCGCCAGGGCACCCACCACAAACCAGGTGCGGCCTTCGAAGAACACGATGCCACGGCCGTCATTGGCCAGGCGTTCGATGGTCAGGCGTTGCTTCTTGCCTACTGGAATCTGTGGGGCCCGGCTGCCGCCCGTCGGTTGGAAGCGCAGGCCTCTCTCGTGCTTGGCCATCAGTTGGGCGCGTCGAAAATGCCGGTCGACAGGTAACGGTCGCCACGGTCACAGATGATCGCGACGATCACCGCGTTTTCCAATTCCTGGGACAAGCGCAACATCCCGGCCACGGCGCCACCCGACGATACGCCGCAGAAGATGCCTTCTTCACGGGCCAGGCGGCGGGTGGTGTCTTCGGCTTCACGCTGGGCCATGTCGATGATGCGATCAACGCGGGCCGCGTTGTAGATCTTCGGCAAGTACTCTTCGGGCCAACGACGAATCCCCGGGATCGCCGCGCCTTCCATCGGTTGCAGGCCAACGATCTGGATCTCGGGATTCTGCTCCTTGAGGTAGCGCGAGTTGCCCATGATGGTGCCGGTGGTGCCCATCGAACTCACAAAGTGGGTGATGGTGCCCTGGGTCTGGCGCCAGATTTCCGGGCCGGTGGTGGTGTAGTGCGCCTCGGGGTTGTCGCCGTTGGCGAACTGGTCCAGCACCAGGCCACGGCCTTCGGCGGCCATGCGCTCGGCGAGGTCGCGGGCGCCTTCCATGCCTTCTTCCTGGGTGACCAGGATCAACTCGGCGCCATAGGCCGTCATCGCTGCCTTGCGCTCGGCGCTGCCGTTGTCGGGCATGATCAGGACCATCTTGTAGCCCTTGATTGCCGCGGCCATGGCCAGGGCGATCCCGGTGTTACCGGAAGTGGCTTCGATCAGGGTGTCGCCAGGCTTGATCTGCCCACGCAACTCGGCACGGGTGATCATCGACAGCGCCGGGCGGTCTTTGACCGAGCCGGCCGGGTTGTTCCCTTCGAGCTTGAGCAACAAGGTATTGCTGGTGTTACCCGGCAGGCGCTGCAAGCGGACCAGCGGGGTGTTGCCGACGCAATCGGCGATGGTGGGGTACTGCAAGGTCATGGCGTATTCGCAATCCAGACTGCGGGGGCGACCATCATACCGGGAAAGGCTGGCGGGCCATATCACGCAAAGTGCGGTGCTTATTACCTAAAGACATAAGCAACGAATCAACCCACCACGAAATTTTCCCATTCCTGCTGCGTGAGTCCCTCAATCAAGGTGTTTTTGGCCATTTGCCTCGCGCCTTGCAGCACCGTGATGTAGTTCAGGTACTCACCCTCTGTCATCAAGCCATTGGCAACTTTGTCTGTCGCTATTTCCAGGGCCCGGTCAAAGCGTTTGAGGACTGACGCGAATCGTGTCGTATATTTACGCTCCAGAAACGTCACCCAGTGGTGCGCTCTCTGAAGCCGCGCAGGCCAGTTGACTCCCGACTCTTGACGCAAAATCGCCCGACGCAGCGTGTCGACCGATTGCGCATCAGGGATCGCGGTGGAGGCACTAAAACGCTCCGGTAATACTTGAGGCAGATCGAGGCTGGTGGCTAACGCGATGCGATAACTCAAAATTCGCGTGCAGGCGTGCCCCGTGGATTGAGGGGCGAAGCGCTCGGCAATCAGCTGGTTCAAGGCATCAATCCGACGTAATGCCCGGTAATAATGCACAAAGGCCGGCCCGGCACTCTGTACGTTGGCGGCGAGCATTTGTTGCGGCAACCTGTGCAACTCAAGCTCATGCAAGCACAGCAGCCAGCCGTCGATACCACCACTCATGAATCGATACGCCGGCAAGTAGGCAATCATGTTCACGCCGTCATGAAATAGCGCTTCGTCGATCAACGCCCAAATGCGTCGTGTCACATTTTCTCGCTGTGCCCGATATTCAGGGTCAACAAACCCGGGAAACTTGGCGATGCTGCCCAGCAGCTCAAAAAAGTAGTCCGCCATCGGCTGCTCTTGAAGCGCCGCCCAATCACGTTCGCGCCCTTGCACTTCTGCAGGAGGAAGCAACGCCAGCCAACGGTTGGCGCGCTGGTCAAGCGAAGCCGCAGGCTCCCACAATCCGAAATCGATATCCGGCTGCCCCTGGCGCTCACCGAGGCGGCGCAGCATTTGCCTGGCCTGGGGGCTCAGTGGATTGCCCCTCAGATTGATCCCCCGATGCACGTGCGGATAGATGAACAGGTCCGTCTCGGCCAACTCGCTGATCTGGTTGTCACGCAGATCAAAGCTGCGCAGTGAACGCAGGGCTACCGCGCCCCGTGGCAAGCGGTTCAACCCGGCAGCACGCAAGCTCAACTCCTGCAAATTGGTCAAGCGATAGAACGACAATTGCCGCCCCTGCCCCAGCGGGTTGAACGACAAATCGAGCGACCTCAACCCGGTCAATGCTTCCAGTTCAAGCTCGCTCTGCAAGTCAAACTTCAGGCGGTTATGGGCCAGGTTGAGCACCGCCAGATAGGGAGCCCCCTCCAGCGATGGCAGCCGGGTTAGCCGGTTGCCGTTGAAATACAGGACACGAAGGCCTGGAAAGCTTCGCAGAAAGTGCGAAGGCAATTCGGTCAGGCGGTTGTTCTTCAAGCTCAACACCGTTACATGCCCGAAATGGGCACTTAATGTCGGCAAACTCGCCAGGTCGAGGCTGTCCAGGTTGAGTTCCTGGGCAACGCCCAACGTCAAGCCTTCCCTGGCCCAGCAACGCTGAATCCGTGTCACCGCCAAGGCGCGCAAGCCCGCCGAAATGCTGTCCGGGTCGCTTACCAACGCCTCGTCGTTCCAGCGCTGCAATGTTGTATTCAACGCGTTTCGCTCGCTGAACAGATGATCAATGATTAACTTGCGCTCCCCGAACGAATCGCCAGCGTCCAGCAGTAAATCCAACACTTCTGTATCTGTCAGGGAAGGAAACAACTCACGCATTCGCAACACTTGCGCGCGATCCATCGGCCTCAGTTCATCACCGCCACTGAGCGGATACCCGATACGACCATCGGCAATCCGCCGCGGCAGGATGCGCCAGGAGTTGCGCCCAATTTTGAGTAAGGCTTGCGAGGACTCCCGGTTACGCTCCAGGTGATCGCCAATAATCAACGTCAGTTCCTCGACTCCGGACGCATGGGTGTAGCCAAGTACACGGCGCTCAAACTCCGGCAGCGCAGCTAACAGAGCGGGCAAAAAAGCCCCAAGGTTTCCTATCGGCTGCCGGCCGCCGTTCAGTTGGGGGATGTAGGCCTGGTATTGACCGGCCACCGACTCTAATTCACGCTTGAGCGACCCGTCGACGGGGCCGATGCTGTCGATCAGTCGCCCCCTTTCCCACACCTCGACTCGCAAATGATTCGGCCAGCCGTCTATGTACGGCAATGTATGCAGGATCAACTTGGAACTGTCTCCACTCGCCGCAGCAGGCAAGTGCACGCCCTCAAAAGCCCGAGCCTTTCGCAAATAATCGATCCACCAGCGCACGTACGGGGTGAGTGTCCAAGGCACACGGCCCGACTCCAGGAGCCGTGCCTCATCCGCATTGGTTTGACGCACCAGTTCTTCGGCGACGGCCGCCGTCAAACCAGGAAAATGCCGTTGCACCACCTGCGCCAAGGGGTCAGACGACAGTTCGCTCTTGTGAAGCAACGCCTTGAAAAAGTACCGCTCCATTGTTGGTGGGCTGAACAGGACTTTCTCCTCAAGCAGGGCGATCTGCTCGGCGCGACCGAGGCCCGCTCGACCAACGAGCGCATCGGCCCTGGCAGCCCCGACCTCAGCAAGCACCTCATCGAAAAAGTCCGCGCCAAGCTCCATGCCAGCCTTGACTCGCTGATGAACCTTGAAACGCTCGATGGTCTCCACCAGCACCGCCGGCGGGCGCTCGTTACGCACATGCATGCGCCGCAGGATGTCCGGGGAAACGCCACTGATCTGCTGAATCCGCATGATGTCATCCGGCGAAAACGTGCTGACCAATGGCCCCAGGCGATGAAACGGTTTATGGCCGTCCCAGGTCAGCGGGTTCTCCCATTCATGATGCCAACTGCCTGCACTGTTGTGGCTCAACACCGGTGCATACGCGTCCTTCAGCACCGGGTGCTGGACGCGCCAGGGTTGAGGCGGCTCGCCCTGGACAACCTTGAGAAACGCACTGTCAAGAAACAGATAGCGATCCGCCCCCAGCCTGTAAAGGCCGAGAGCATCAGGCTGCGGCTCAAGACGAGCGGCATCGACGGCGCTGGCATAGTGCTCGATTGCGCGCTGGCAGGGATAAAACGAGCCATCAGAGACACGGTTGCTCAGCAGGGCCTGGGCGACCCGATAACGAAACCCGGTGATGGCCTGCTGCGTACTCACACCAAATCGGCGCTGATCATTCTCCGAGAGCTGGATGAGGACCGCTTGATAGAAGCTGTCTGCGCCGGTAAACATCGCCCCGACAAGGCCTTCACCCTGAAAAAATGGCGAAAATCGTCCACGGTTTTGATCGATCACCACAACGGTTTGATCCCCGGCCCGCCGCGAAACGAAGGGAACCGCCTGCTTCGCGGGGCTGACGACCAATGCCAGGCCAGTAACGTCGCGCAGTACGCCATCGGCGAACGCTGCGGCCCAGGCCTGAGTCTGCCGATTGAACCGCCGGGGATGGAAAACCCCATCAACGATGGCTGAACGGCGCGCTGCCTGAAGAGCAGCGCGCAAAGCGTCATAAAGCGCTTCGGGTTGCAGTTGCGAGTGCAACAACTGCGTTTGCTGATGCTCCGACAAGGGATGTTCGCGCAGCACTTCCAACAACCGCGCCTGACTCAGTTCGGGGTACAAGGCCCGCAGTTGGGTAATCACGGCAGGTACGGGATACTCGTGACCGATGCTGTCGGGTAATAACCTGCGCACTGAAGCACCGGCACCGCCTGGCACAGAACGACTGGCATCAGCGAACTGGGTAAGTGCCTCAAACAGATCGATTTTCAAGGCCTTTGCCAACGCCGCCAATTGCTGACGAAGCGGCTGTGTCCCACCCGCAAAAACCGCCGGCAACAATTCCACGATTGCCTGTGGAAAATCGATGCTGATCCGGCGCGCAGTGGCATAAGCGAACTGATGATTTTCCAGCCGGGTGACCCTGATCACGTCCGTCGCCGGCGATGACGCCATCTTGCTATAGCGCCGGACTTCCAGGCCCTGTTGGTTTTCAATGCTCAAGGCCGTTTCCGCAGGCCAATTGTCCAGTTGGGTCAGCAACGGAGCCATGACCTCAACGGCCCCCACCAGCGATGGCACACCGGGATCAGCGCCTTGCGCAACCCACTCAATCAGCCTGTCGGCCCTGAACCGATTCACAGCCTCGGTCAGCGATGCAGAAGGACGCACGCCCTGCCAGACCTGGTTTAGCGTTTGTCGTGAAGTGGCACTTGAGTCGAGCAGAATATCCAGGTCCCGGGCCGGAATATCCGGGGTGCCGAGCATTCTTTCCAGAACCTGTGGGTTGGTCAGCGCTTGATGATTGGAAGCGCCTGCGCGTGGCACGGACAGCCGCTGGAACAAGCGCTGATGCCGACGTTGCACGGAACGGTCCAATCGGGTGTGCAATCGACTGCCAATCAGCAGATCGGCCACGTCGACAAGCCCTTGAAGAAATTCGCCAGGCTCCCCTTGAAGCGCCAGGGCACCGCCCTCGACCAACGCCTGCTCCATAGCCACAAACATCGCCAAGGCCCGCACCCGCCCCAAACCTTTCAACGCCCCCGGCGCAGGGATCAACAGCACATCGAGAATCTCAGTGATCAAGGCCTGGAACAGTTCGATCAGAGTCGTCATGAAACCCGATGTTTCATTGGCCAGCTCCTGCAAGTTGGCACGGCTGCGTCTGACATAAAAATCGTACAAACTGACGATCGGCACTTTTTCCACTGGCGTGCGTACATAGCCGATCTGCTTGACACCATCGACCCTCGGAATGGCTTGAGCCAGCGAATAGAGGAGCTTGGCAAGCAACCCGGCGTCGGGAGGCGGAGTGACTTTGACGATTTGTTTCAACCGTGCGCAATCACGCAGCAACATCATCTGATACAACCAGTCGACATGACCCGAGCGATAGAACGCTTGGAACGCCACATGGAACTCCTGGCAGGCCTCTCGATGGCTGCCATGGTGGCGCAGAGACCCGCCAGGGCGGTTCGGAAAAAAGCTGAAGGCCCCATTGCAACCGCTGACGGAGAACACCAGATGAGGAATCGTCAGGCGATCGCCTGGCGGTGGGCCCACGTACTGCCCGGTCAGGCCCAAGGATTGAGGCACCCAACTGACGTTGTCCATACCATGCGGCACGAACAGCAGCATCTCTTCCATCGAGCCCCAACGCACCTCCCCCGTCAAAGCGCGTTTAACGTACTGGTACTTGTCCCGGTCGACTCGACTGGCCGTTGTGTTTTTCAGTGCCTCTATCAAGGCGAACTCAAACTCGGTCGTCGCCAGCCCCATGAGGCAACTTCCCAGGGCCGCGTTGGCCATCAACGCCTGGTCCAGACGGGTTTTGAGTTGACCGCCGATATCAAGCCTGCGCACCAACGCAATGAACTGTCCGGCGGTGGCATTGATACCTGCATCGAGATAACTGGCATCGGCCAGGCCGGTCCGGCCGGGATAGCTCCAGCCAGTCAGACCGTCGTAACTCATGCAGGCCGCGTCCCAAAAAGTAATGCTGGCGACCTCCACCGTTCCGCCGGCGCCCGAAGATGCCCGTCGCACACGGCTTGCCGGTTGCAGATAACGCGTATGGATACGCGCGACGCTGGGGTCGATGTCCTGGCCTGTCAGGATTTTCAGCTCGCTGCGCAATGAAGCCAGTGCCTGCTGCCGAAACGCGTCTGTGAGTTCAAGAACCGCCTGCTCCAGGGCTTTCTGCGCCTCCACCCATGCCCCTTGCAGGCGTACATACTCAAGCCGTTCTTCGTGGTTGAGCGCACCGAAAAAATCGTCGAACGACGCTCGCATGGCATCCAGTGCTTGCAACACCTGCCACTCTGGCTCAGCCATCAGCGGAGCGCGTTGCTGCATCATGAATTCGTACAGCGTGTCCGGGAGCGCTGCGGGGGTAATCGGGTCGGCCATTTCCGTGTTCCTGAAAAGGTCAGCCTATCCCGTCACCCGCCGCCTGCGCGGTATCTATGGCGCGTGCACATCAACCATGGTTCTTCTCGAAAACCGCTGGCCCCATGGCAGCAATCTGACCGTCGATAAGGGCCTCGAACGGTTTCAGCAGCGGCTCAAATAACGCAGGCGCTTCGAGCGTCTGCAAGGCTTGAACGATGGCCTCCACCGTCGACAACGCTCCAGGGCCCGGCGCCTTGCGCAAGCGGTAGCGGGACACGGCACCTTCCGCCAGCGTCACCCGGGGCAACGCCGCCAGCAAGGGATTGAGGTGCAGCAACTTGCGCGCCTTGCGCCAAGTTCCGTCCGGCACCACCAACAACAACGGTTCGTCAGATGACGTGTAAGCCTGCAACGGTTGCGCACCCTCGGCAGGGAATAACAAACGCGCCTGGTAGCCCGGAGGGTTTAATAGCGTCTGCATGTCCTCAAAGACCTCCCCCACCACCAACTGCGCATTCACCAATCCCAGCGCCGCCAACCGCGCCGTATTCAAGGCGTGATTGACCTCACTCGGATGCTGCAACAGCAATACGCGGGTGCGGCTGTCCAGGCGGGGGATCAGCGCGCACAGGCAATGGGTGGTGGGGCGCAGGCAGCGGGAGCATTGGGGTCTGGACATGGTTTTCAGGCCTGGTTGAGCTGGGCTTTGAGTAAATCGCGGAAGGTCTGGATCAACGGCTCGCGGCTGCGGCCCCGGCGCATGATCATCGAGAACGGCGCCTGGTAACCAAAGGTCGCCGGCAGCAGCCCCCGCAAATCGCCCTTGTCGGCCCAGGCCTGGGCGTAGTGTTCCGGCAAGTAGCCGATGTAGGCGCCGGACAGCACCAGGATCAACTGCGCCTCCATACTTTCCACCGTGGCGGCGCTGTGCTTGAAGCCATGGCGCGCCAGTTCGGCCTGGCTCCAGTAGCCGCGGCCAACCATGCGCTGCTGGGTGATGACTTGCTCAGGGATGCGCCGCTCGTTGAACAACGGATGGCGGGTGCTGCAATACAGCCAGTGCTGTTCGCGGTAGAGCGGCATATAGATCAGCCCGCTCATGCGGTTGGAGAAGGCACCGATGGCCAGGTCCAGGCGATTGTCCTGGACCCCAAGCTGCAACTCGTACGGGCTCATCACCGACAGGTGCAAATGCACCGCCGGGTGCTCCTGGCTGTAGGCACCGATCACTTCGGCAAACGGCAGGGCCTTGTCGCTGACGGTGGAGTCGAGCACGCCGAGCTTCAGAGTGCCGCGCAACTCGCCTTTGAGTGCAGCGGCGTATTGCTCGAAGCCTTCCAGCTCGCCCAATAGACGCAGGGTTTCCTGATGGAACAGCTCGCCCTTGCTGGTAAGGCTGAACCCGCCCCGCCCGCGATGGCACAGCACCAGGCCCAGCGCGGCTTCCAGCTGGCTCATATAGGTGCTGATGGCCGAGGTGGACAGGTTGAGTTCGTGCTGAGCATTGGCGAAACCCTGGTGCCGCACGACGCTGACGAAGATGCGCAGGAGTTTCAGGTCGGGCAAGGCGTTGGCCATAAGATCTCCAAGTAACACAAAACCTGTAGGAGCTGGCTTGCCTGCGATGGCATCCACTCGGTGCGCCTGGTACACCGAGGCGCCTGCATCGCTGGCAAGCCAGCGCCTACAGTTGCAGCCGAGTTTACCTTAAGCGTTAGTTTAGAAAAATCTGAACTAAGTATTTGCCCCTGCCGATTCTTCCCTTCCCGTGCATTTCGCAGAATCGGCTTCTAATAAACAAAACGATGAGGCAATCCCGTGGACAAGATTTTCCACCAACCACTGGGCGGCAACGAAATGCCGCGCTTCGCCGGCATCGCCACCATGATGCGTCTTCCCCATTTGCAATCGGCCAAGGGCCTGGATGCCGCCTTCGTCGGCGTGCCCCTGGACATCGGCACATCCCTGCGTGCCGGCACCCGTTTCGGGCCTCGGGAAATCCGCGCCGAATCGGTGATGATCCGCCCTTACAACATGGCCACCGGTGCCGCTCCGTTTGACTCGCTGTCGGTTGCCGACATCGGCGACGTGGCGATCAACACCTTCAACCTGCTGGACGCCGTGCGCATCATCGAAGAAGCCTACGACGAGATCCTCGAACACAACGTGATCCCGATGACCCTGGGTGGCGACCACACCATCACCCTGCCGATCCTGCGGGCGATCCACAAGAAACACGGCAAGGTCGGGCTTGTGCACATCGATGCCCACGCCGACGTCAACGACCACATGTTCGGCGAGAAAATCGCCCACGGCACCACCTTCCGCCGGGCGGTGGAAGAAGGCCTGCTGGATTGCGACCGCGTTGTTCAAATCGGCCTGCGGGCCCAGGGCTACACCGCCGAAGACTTTAACTGGAGCCGCAAGCAAGGCTTCCGTGTAGTGCAGGCTGAAGAATGCTGGCACCACTCGCTGGCACCCTTGATGGCTGAAGTACGCGAAAAAGTCGGCGGCGGCCCGGTGTACCTGAGCTTCGACATCGACGGCATCGACCCGGCCTGGGCGCCTGGCACCGGCACCCCGGAAATCGGTGGCTTGACCACGATCCAGGCGATTGAAATCATCCGCGGCTGCCAAGGCCTGGATCTGATTGGTTGCGACCTGGTAGAAGTTTCGCCGCCGTACGACACCACCGGCAACACCTCGCTGCTGGGCGCCAACCTGCTGTACGAAATGCTCTGCGTACTGCCTGGCGTGGCGCACCGCTGATGAACGACCAGGCCGAGGTATTAAAAGCCGCGGCCGACCTGGTGTCGGCCTTCGCCCGCAATGACCGCGAGGCTTACTTTGGTGCGTTCAGCGCCGACGCCAGCTTCGTGTTCTACACCCTCCCCCAGCCGCTGCTGAGTCGCGACGCCTACCAGGTGTTGTGGGACAGCTGGCGCCGGGACGAAGGATTCGAGGTGCTGTCCTGCACCTCAAGCAACGCATTCGTCAGCCTGCAAGGTGACGTCGCGGTATTTGTGCATGACGTGGCCACCGAGCTGCGCATGAACGGGGAGCAATTCTTTAGCCAGGAACGCGAGACCATTGTCTTCAAACGACAAGGTGATCGCACACAACAAAAAGAAGGCCTGTGGCTGGCCTGTCACGAACATTTGTCCGCTATGCCGGAAGGGCTGCCGCCCCCTTAGCCAATGTGATCGGAGCTGATCATGAATAATAAAAACAACGAAAATAGTATTCGCAACATAGAAACCAACGGCGTCGAACAGATCCCGGACCACGAACGTACCGCCGGGCCGAAGGATTTGTTTCGCCTGATTTTCGGCGGCGCCAACACCTTCGCCACCGCCGTGCTGGGGAGCTTTCCGGTGCTGTTTGGCCTGTCGTTCCAGGCCGGCGTCTGGGCGATTGTGCTGGGCGTGCTGGTGGGGGCGGTAATCCTCGCGCCCATGGGCCTGTTCGGGCCGATCAATGGCACCAACAACGCCGTGTCTTCGGGCGCGCACTTTGGGGTGCACGGGCGGATTGTCGGCTCGTTCCTGTCGCTGCTGACCGCTATCGCGTTCTTCTCACTGTCGGTGTGGAGTTCAGGCGATGCGCTGGTGGGCGGTGCGAAACGACTGGTGGGCTTGCCGGAAACCGACCTGACCCTGGGCCTGGCCTACGGCGTGTTCGCCATTCTCGTACTGACGGTGTGCATCTACGGCTTTCGCTTCATGCTGTGGGTCAACCGTATTGCAGTGTGGGCGGCGAGCCTGCTGTTCCTGCTGGGCATCTTCGCCTTCGCCCCCGCTTTCGACAGCCACTTCGCAGGCACCGTTGCCCTCGGCCAGACCGGCTTCTGGGCCGCGTTTATCGGTGCGGCACTGGTGGCCATGAGCAACCCGATTTCCTTCGGTGCGTTCCTCGGTGACTGGTCGCGCTATATCCCGCGGGAAACCTCGAAAGTACGGATCATGCTGGCGGTGGTGTTCGCGCAGATCGCCACCCTGATCCCGTTCCTGTTCGGCCTGGCCACGGCGACCATCGTGGCGGTCAAGGCACCGGACTATATCGCCGCCAACAACTATGTCGGCGGCCTGCTGGCGGTGGCACCGAGCTGGTTCTTCCTGCCGGTGTGCCTGATCGCGGTAATCGGCGGCATGTCCACCGGCACCACCTCGCTGTATGGCACCGGGCTGGACATGTCCAGCGTGTTTCCACGGCTGCTGTCACGGGTCAAGGCGACGCTGCTGATCGGGGTGATGTCGATTGCCTTCATCTTTATAGGACGTTTCGCCGCCAACCTGGTGCAGAGCGTGTCGACCTTCGCCGTGCTGATCATCACCTGCACCACGCCGTGGATGGTGATGATGATCATCGGGCTGATCGTACGCCGGGGTTACTACTGCCCGGACGACCTGCAAGTGTTCACCCGCGGTGAAACCGGCGGGCGCTACTGGTTCAGCCATGGCTGGAACTGGCGCGGCCTGGGGGCCTGGATCCCGAGTGCGCTGGTAGGCCTGTGCTTCGTCAACCTGCCGGGGCAGTTTGTCGGGCCGCTGGGCAACCTCGCCGACGGCATCGACATCAGCCTGCCGGTGACCCTTGGCCTGGCCTCGCTGGTGTACCTGACGCTGCTTCGCGTGTTCCCTGAGCCGGCCTCGGTCTACGGCCCGACTGTGGCGAGGGAGCTTGCTCCCGTTCGACTGCGCAGCAGTCGCGAGGCCGCCTGATGAATGGCGTGGAATGGATTGGGGCTGCTGCGCAGCCCAGCGGGAGCAAGCTCCCTCGCCACACAGCCCCCTTTAGCCCCACATAAAAAAGATAAATCGGAGACTCGCCGTCATGGCTTTAGATCTATTCGTCGTCCTCATCTACGCCGCCGGCATGCTGGTGCTCGGCTACTACGGCATGCGCCGCGCCAAGACCCATGAAGACTACCTGGTAGCCGGCCGCAACCTCGGCCCGACGCTGTACATGGGCACCATGGCTGCCACCGTGCTGGGCGGAGCGTCCACCGTCGGCACCGTGCGCCTGGGTTATGTGCATGGCATTTCCGGGTTCTGGCTGTGCGCCGCACTGGGTGCGGGGATCATTGCGCTGAACCTGTTCCTGGCCAAGCCGCTGCTGAAACTGAAAATCTTCACCGTGACCCAGGTCCTGGAAAAACGCTACAACCCGATGGCCCGCCAGGCCAGTGCGGTGATCATGCTGGCCTACGCGCTGATGATCGGTGTGACCTCGATCCTCGCCATCGGCACCGTGCTGCAAGTGCTGTTCGGCCTGCCGTTCTGGATCTCGGTGCTGCTGGGCGGTGGCGTGGTAGTGGTGTACTCGACCATCGGCGGTATGTGGTCGCTGACCCTGACCGACATCGTGCAGTTCGTGATCAAGACCGTCGGCCTGATGTTTATTCTGCTGCCGATCTGCCTGTACCGCGTCGGCGGCTGGGATGAATTGGTGGCCAAGCTGCCCGCGTCGAATTTCAGCTTCACTGAAATTGGCTGGGACACCATCATCACCTACTTCATGATCTACTTCTTCGGCATCCTGATCGGCCAGGACATCTGGCAACGGGTGTTCACCGCCCGTGACGAAAAGGTCGCCAAGTACGCAGGCACTTTCGCCGGTTTCTACTGCATCCTCTACGGCCTGGCCTGCGCGCTGATCGGCATGGCCGCCCACGTGCTGATCCCGGACCTGGACAACGTCAACAATGCGTTTGCCGCCATCGTCAAAGTCTCGCTGCCGGACGGTATCCGCGGCCTGGTGATTGCTGCTGCACTGGCGGCGATGATGTCCACCGCCAGCGCCGGCCTGCTCGCCGCCTCCACCGTACTGACCGAAGACCTGCTGCCGCGCCTGCGGGGCGGCAAACAGTCGAGCCTGAAGATCAACCGCCTGTTTACCTTGCTGACGGGGATTGCCGTATTGGGTATCGCGCTGGTGGTGACCGACGTGATCAGCGCACTGACCCTGGCTTACAACCTGTTGGTGGGCGGCATGCTGATTCCGCTGATCGGGGCGATTTTCTGGAAACGTGCAACCACTTCCGGGGCAATCACCTCCATGACCCTGGGCTTTGTGACGGCGCTGGTGTTCATGATCAAGGACGGTTTGGACGCCAACACCCCGATCTATTACAGCCTGGGCGTGGGCCTGGTGAGCTTTGTGGTGGTGAGTTTGCTGTCGCGCCGCCCGGAGGCGGTGGCGGCGCGGGCGGTCTGAACGAACATTTGGAAGCAGCTTTCTTCAGCGGGTGCGACGTCGGATGTCGCACCCGTTTTTTTTCATTCCCACATTGCCGAAACCGCAGACGCTCTTGCCTGGATGACCTCTTGAACCAACGAGGCCCATACCATTCCCTGGGTTGTGCCTGCGGCATACGTTGCCCCCGCGACAATTCGGTTGTAGGCCGACCAATAAACGATTGAAAGTCCATCTGCGGTGCCGGGTCTCGCACACTCGATAATGTGCAAGTCGCCACTTTCGATCGCCCTGCGGTAGGACGTCGGGAAGTGCCGAGAAACAGCAGCCAGGCACGCCGCCAATATCTGCTCCTTGCCCTCCTGCGTCGAATCGGGCGGAACCTGCCCGCCGGAGACAAGAATGCAGTCCCCATCCAGGCGGCAATTCATGACGCCGATTGGCAAATCGTATTGCAACTTGAGCCCGCGCATTCCAGCACCTTCATTACCCACAGCACGCAGTTTGAAAAACCAGCCAGTGATCGCGATGACCTCTGCTTCCTCTACCCCCATGGCGGTGATGACGAAGTGTTCTCTGCTCAGGTCAGCAATTTGCACCGGACTCAGATATTGGGGCAGGAACTGCACACCGGAGCGCTGCAAAAGCACCTCTATCTCATCCATGAGATGGACAAACTCCAGATCGTAGCCCGATACCTCAATAGACCGGCCGATCCCAGGGATTCCATGTTTTTCCTGGAATTGCCGCTGGCTGATCTCTACAGGTTCACGTCCCGGCTTGCCACTCGGCCAAGGCCTGTTTTCGATATCGCATTGCTCGCGGATCGCGGCATCTACGCCAATGGCATCCTCCACATAGGCTCGTACAATCCGCGATCGCGCGAATCGTGCCAGCGACGGGTTGTCGGCCAGGAGCTTTTCAAACAACTCGATGCCCGCACGATTGCACTCAAATGCCAAATACCGGTTTCCGCACGTCAGGTAATCGTTTTGCAGCGGCTTTGCAGTGGTCTCCGTCGCTGACAAATGGCGCATGTTCACCTGCTTGTGACTGGCTCCATCTGCCTGCTGATTTCCCCCATAAACCATGACTTGATAATTCGCCAAGCGGAACATCACGGCCTGGAGCAGGCCGTTGATACCCCGGCCGATAATCGAGACGCGCGGCGCCCCGGCATGCGCCTGCTGAGAAGGGATGATCAATGAGTGTGCAAGTTTGCGCCTGACAAGGCCGCGCAAGGCCACCAGGCTCAGTTGAACAGAGACCGCATAGTCAAGGTCTCCATTGCAGGCTTCGGTGGTTGCCGCCTGTGTAGTCAGTGTCGCCGGCTTGCGCCATGTGGAAACACCACAGCCGAGCGCTTGTGTACGCAGCCGAAACGCATCCAGTGTCCCGGGCCCGTAGTCCAATACAAGCTGGATGCCTTCAGCTGTTGCCAGGGCCTGCAAAGCATCGTCGCTGAAGACATCGGGCTTGGCGACACAGACCAGGCGAGCGTGTCTGTGCATATGCTGAATGAGGGCCTGATCAATGCGATGAACAGATTCAACATTCAGGGATAAGCAGAGGGCGACCGCCTTGGCCCCTTCCAGCGCCTCGAACCAGTCTTCGACAAATGACACCCTGCAATCGGAAAAGGCTTTCTCGACAGTGTCCGGAATCCGACCGCGTCGACACAACACCTTGATCCGAACCCCCGGGTCCAGTTCAAGCAATAACTTGACGAGTTCTTTTCCTACATTGCCGTATCCCAGTACACAGACATCACGAGGCAGGGAGCCATCGGCGAGTGTCAACCAGTGCGCAATATAAGCAGCAACATGCGGCGCATTAACTCCGGGCGTATGGATCACCCGAATGTTGTTGGATGCGCACAAATCCAATCGCACCTTATCCAGGCTCGTACCTCTGCGAACTAAGTAAAGGTCTCCAAACGGGTGCGATATACGCCATTGCTCTATGACATCTGCATCGATAGTTTGGTCTGCGACAATGATCGTTGTTGGACGCAAGAGTCCGATCTGTATGAGCAGAGCTTGCTTGGTTAATGATGGAGGGAAAAACACTACGTTACTGGGTGCATCGGCCTTCCAGCACCTCGACACAGGTGCGATATGCAAGATATTTCCGGTTGTGGCGATCAGTGACGCGGCGACTGGCGGGACGGAAGAAAGCATCATGGCTTTATCTCCAACAACTCTGACTTGCTCAAGGGGGAGTTCAATAAAGTTGGGATGTTTGAAAACGCAAACGATACAAATCTTTTCCTAACGGAACTCAACCTACGCTTATCTTCAGAATTGAATAAGCCAGACACTTCTGACAAACAGGTAGTCCACTTCCGACACTTGAACGCCAAAGCCTGACTGGAGTGCACAGAATCGGACTACTTAGGTATTACCGTGAAACTATCAAATGGCTTGTTCGAAAAACTTCCTGACCGCAGCCTGTTTTTTGCAAGTGTACAAAGCAAATGTGGGAGCGGGCCTGCTCGCGAATACGGTGCGTCAGTCAGTGTAAAGGTCACTGATACACAGTATTCGCGAGCAAGCCCGCTCCCACATAAAATTTATGCCGCTTCAGAACGCGCCCAAACACAGGGGTTTGAGCGCTTTTCAGGACTTACCTGCGACGCGGGCGACGCTGCTCGTCATCGGTGCGAATTGGCACCGGTTGCAGCGGTGGCTCGATCAAGCCGAGTGCGACGCCGAGGTCGTGCAGCCAGTTTTGCAGTTTCTCTTTCATGGTGCCCCCTTGGGGTAATGCCGAGCGGCTGGAATTCTGTGGCCGCTTCCTACAGATAGTAGTCTTAAGTCCTACGGATTGCTTGAACGAAACCACAACGAACTATTACTGAATTGATCAAAATCCTGACGGATCGTTCAAGCAATCGCTCTGGTTTCAGTGTCTGGTAGCACCTTGCCCTCTTGTTGCAGGTCAATCCATGCATTGAGGTTAGCGCCGAGCATGCCCTTGCGCCACATCAACCAGGTGGTGGCGCTGGCAAACGGCTCCGCCAGCGGATGAATGGACACGCTGTCCTTGCCCGGCAGGCTGTCGAGCATCGATTCAGACATCAATGCCACCCCGGAACCGGCGATCACACAGGCGAGCATGCCCTGATAGGACTCGATCTCGATGGCCCGGCCCATGGCCACGCGGTCGTGGGAAAACCAGGCTTCCAACCGTGCCCGGTAGGAACAGCTGCGCCGGAAAGTGAACACCGAGCGGCCGGCAACATCCTGCGGCCCACGCACGGGTGGGTGATCCGCCTCGCAGATCAGCAACAGGCGTTCTTCACACAGCGGCACGCCGTCAAGGGTGGCCAGGGTCAACGGCCCGTCCACCAACGCGGCGTCCAGGCGCCCGGTGATCAAGCCTTCCAGCAGCTCACCGCTGGGAGCCGACTGCACCTGCAGATTCACCATCGGATACGCCTTGTGGTAGCGCGCCAGCAGCTTGGGCAGATGAATCGCCGCTGTGCTGTACATGCTGCCGAGCACAAAGTCGCCGGCCGGTTGCCCGCCCTGCACCGCGCCATGGGCCTCGTCATGCAGGGCCAGCAGGCGTGCGCTGTAGTCCAGCAACACTTTGCCTGCGGGAGAAAGCTGCAAACGCTGGCGCTCACGTACGAACAGATCGACACCCAGCTGTTCTTCCATCTGTTTAAGCCGGGTCGACAAGTTGGACGGCACCCGGTGCAAACGCTCGGCGGCGCGGGTGATGGAACCTTCCTCGGCCACGGCCTGGAAAATACGCAATTGACTGAACTCCATCACCATTCTCCAAAACTGAACAAGTTACTCACTATTATTCATTTTTACAGAAAGTCAATTCACTTTAGCCTGAGGGTCACTTGCTGCTCCCAGGAAAAACCACCATGTCACCGTTGATCCGCTTACTCGCCAGCTTTATCGCCTTGATGATGGCCATGGGCATTGGCCGCTTCGCACTGACCCCGCAAATGCCGCATCTGCTCAGCGAGGGCCAGATCGACCTGACCGGCGCCGGCCTGATCGCGGCAGCCAACTACCTAGGTTACTTCGTCGGCGCGGTGGATTCGATATTCGCCCGCAGCCATCACCATGTACGCGGGCGTTTGTATGGCGGGCTGTGGTTATGCGTGCTGTTGACCCTGGCGTCGTACTGGGCCCACGGGTTTTGGCCGCATCTGCTGCTGCGCTTTGGGACCGGGGTGGCGAGCGCATGGGCGCTGGTGATGATCACCAGCCTGAGCCAGCCGCTGGCCATTGCGGCCGGGCGCCCACGCCTGGGTGCGCTGGTATTTGCCGGGCCGGGGCTGGGGATTCTGTTGACCGGGTTGCTGGCCCTGGGCTCCAACCTGCTGGGGCAAGACTCTGCAACCTTGTGGCTGGTGTATGGCGTGGTCGCGCTGGTGATGCTGCTGGCCATCCTGCCGTTCCTGCCCAAGCCTTCCGCCGCCAACTCGCCCGTTGCCAGCCACGCCGCCGTGGCCAGCAACGGCAGCATCACGCACCTGTGCTGGATCTACGTGCTGTACGGCCTGGGCTACATCATCCCGGCGACCTTCCTGTCACAGATGGCCAGCGCGCAATTCAAGGGTGCATGGCAGGCGGACCTGTTCTGGCCCTGCTTTGGCCTGGCCGCCGCGATTGGCGTGGTCGCCGCCAGCCTGCGCCGCAAGGACCCGGACACCACCCGCCGCTGGCTGATGACCACGCTTTGGCTGCAAGCGGCCGGGGTGTTTGCCTGCCTGTTGGGCAACGGTTGGGGGCTGGCGCTGGGGGTGTTGCTGTGCGGCGGGCCATTCCTGGCGTGTATGCAACTGGTGATGGCGCGCTTGCGTGAGGTCGCCCCCCACGGCTACCAGCGCAGCACCGGGTTGCTGACCGCCAGCTTTGCGATCGGCCAATTGAGCGGGCCGTTGCTGGCATCGGTCAGCAGCCACCTCAGTGGTGGCCTGCAACCGGCGCTGGTGGTCGCTGGCGCCGGTTTGTTGGTGGCGGGATCGGTGCTGGTCAACCGGCAACCATCGGCACAGCTGCGCGAACCTGTTCACGCCGCGCCAACACCAGGAAAAACAGCCCACCCAGGAAGCAGCCGGTAAACCAGGCGAAGTTGGCCATGCCCTGCAACGCCGGGGTGAAAGTGATCGCGACGCCTACCAGCGTCGCGGGCACCAGCGCCTTGACCGCCGTCCAGTTCACGCCGCCGTCAAAGTAGTAGCGCCCGTTCGGGCTGTCATCGAACAGCGCGTCGACGTCGATCTTCTGCTTCTTCACCAGGTAGTAATCCACCAGCAGAATCCCGAACAACGGCCCGATAAACGCTGCGAGGATGTCGAGGGTGTAGTGGATCATCAACGGGTTGTTGAACAGGTTCCACGGGGTGATGAAGATCGAGGCCACCGCCGCAATCATCCCGCCGGCGCGCCAGCTGATCTTGCTCGGGGCCACGTTGGCAAAATCAAAGGCCGGTGAGACAAAGTTGGCGACGATATTGATGCCGATGGTCGCGGTGACAAAGGCGAACGCCCCCAGCAGCACGGCCATGTCGTTGTCGATACGCGAGACGGTGGCGATCGGGTCGTGGAGCATTTCGCCGAACACCGGCAAGGTGCCCGAGACAATCACCACGGTGACCAGAGAGAACGCCAGGAAGTTAACCGGCAAGCCCCAGAAATTTCCGCGACGTACGTCCCTCATCGTGCGGCAATAGCGACTGAAATCACCGAAGTTCAAAGTCGGGCCGGAGAAGTAAGACACCACCAATGCGGTCGCCACGATGATTTGGCCAAAGGCCTGCCAGCCCGACAAGGATTTTTCCGCCAGGGTGAAGCTGATATTGGCCCAGCCTGCCTTCCAAACGATCCAGCCGGCCAGGGCAAACATCACTGCGTAGACGATCGGACCCGCCCAATCAATGAAGCGGCGGATAGATTCCATGCCGGTCCAGAACACCAGTGCCTGGAGCGTCCACAGGCTGAGGAAACCGAACCAGCCCAGATACGACAGGCCGGCGAAATGTGGCTCTGCGTATACCGCCATCTGTGGGAAAAACCGCAGCACCACGATGATCAGTGCGCTGGACGCCAGGTAAGTCTGAATCCCGTACCAGGCCACTGCGATCAAGCCGCGAATCACCGCGGGAATATTCGCCCCGAACACACCAAAGGCCAACCGACAGATCACCGGGTATGGCACCGCGGCCTGCTGGCTCGGCTTGGCCACCAGGTTGGCGATCAATTGCACAATGCAAATCCCGGCAAGCAAGGCGATCAGCACCTGCCAACTGGCCAGCCCCAGGGCAAACAGGCTGGCGGCAAACACGTAGCCGCCAACGCTGTGCACGTCGCTCATCCAGAAAGCGAAGATGTTGTACCAGTTCCATTTTTGCGGCAGCGGCCCCAGGTCCTGGTTGTACAGGCGCGGGCTGTAGCCTTTGGGCAATTGTTCGGTCATCGCAGGGCTCCTCGTAAATACCGGCCTGCCACCCGCGACGGGAGTGCGTACGGGAGGCGGCATGGTTTGTATACGAGTTGATGAGCAGAATGCGTGCCAATGGCGCGAAACCCGGCACAATCCCGCGCCAGGCCTGGATCTACAGGAGGCGTAAAGATGATTAAACGGTGCGGCTTCGCTCAGGGATGGTGCAGACCAATCCTGTACACAATCAATTGTGCACCTTGCGTGCACATTGATAGCCGAAGGTGCAGCAAACTGCACTGAGCAAAGTGCCCCAGGCAATGTCCATGACGGCCAACCCGGCGGACCAGCCCTGCAAGGTCGCCCAATTGCTCAGGTCATACGTGCCGTAGGCCACCAGGCCCAGCAACGCACCAAGCCGCGCGGCGCGTTGCCAGCCTCCGCTTGTCAAAGCGGGCAGGACGACCAACACCACACAACCGAATACATAAAGAAGGTAGAACGCCACGGCCGGGAACAGGCGCGGCTGATCGAGCATCAGCGGGCCAAGCAGGGCTTTGTAGGTCGGCCCCATGAACACGCCGAGCCAAAGGCCGTCGAGGATCAAAAAGGCGAGCAAGGTGCCGAGATAGGCGAAGAGGGTTTTTCTGGACATTCACATGATCCTGTAGGAGCTGGCTTGCCAGCGATGGCGTCAGAAGAATCGCCCAAGGCTCACGGGCCTTATCGCCGGCAAGCCGGCTCCTACAGAAGAGCAAACCGCGATCAGCTTAGTTCAATACGATCCGCGTGGATCACAATGCTGCCTTGCTTGTAGAGGGCACCGATGGCCTTCTTGAAGTTGCCTTTGCTGACACCGAACAAACTGCTGATCACTGCCGGGTCGCTTTTATCGCTGACCGGCAAGGTGCCGTTGTTCTCGCGCAACTTGGCGAGGATCTTCGAGTTCAGGCTGGACGCCGCTTCCTCACCCACCGGTTGCAGGCTCAGGCTGATATTGCCGTCGGCACGGATTTCCTTGATGAAGCCTTTCTCTTCCTTGCCCGGGCGCAGGAACTTGAACACTTCGTTCTTGTGGATCAGGCCCCAGTGCTTGTTGTTGATAATGGCCTTGAAGCCCATGTCGGTGGCCTCGGCCACCAGCAAGTCAACTTCCTGGCCTACCTTGTAGGTGGCCGGGGTCTTGTCCAGGTAGCGGTCAAGGCGCGCGGTGGCGGTGATGCGCTTGGTGTGTTTGTCGAGGTAGACGTGCACCACGCAATATTCACCGGCGGTCAGCTGGCGCTTTTCTTCGGAGTAAGGCAGCAGCAGGTCCTTGGGCAATCCCCAATCGAGGAATACACCAATGCTGTTGACTTCAACTACTTTCAGACTGGCAAATTCACCCACCTGTACTTTTGGTTTTTCGGTGGTGGCGATAAGTTTGTCATCGCTGTCCAGATAAATAAAAACGTTGAGCCAGTCTTCATCTTCACTGGGAATATCTTTGGGGATATAACGATTGGGCAAGAGGATTTCGCCCTCTTGATCACCATCCAGGTACAAACCAAAGTTAGTGTGTTTAACCACTTGCAAGCTGTTGTAGCGCCCGACTAAAGCCATTTTCAATACCCTCATTGCGTGGGCGGCATTCTACCCGAGTTGACGGCGGCGGTCCCGCGTACCGGCGCACAGGCCTGAAAAATCATGGGTTTGCCGGCCACCAACCCGCTCGTCAGATCATCGGCCTGGATTCTCCCAGTGCACGCAGCCTGTTTTCCCCATGGGTTTCGAGTTAAAACAGCAAGTTAGGTGACTATTTCAATCATTAACTGTGGGCAACTCATAAGCCCGCCATTATTTCAGAAGGATATTTGCCAAGCAATTGTCAAGCATTTCATGTACGATGCATGGCCAAGTTAATTTTCTACAGGTTAGTGGCCGCCATGCGCGTAAAAGCATCCAACAGCAAAGCAAAGCCAGCTCCCGCCGTTGAAACCAGCGAATCGATCAACAACCAAATTGCTGCATTCCTCAAGCAGGGCGGCGAAATCCAGCAGATCGCCAAAGGCGTAAGCGGCCAGACTTTCGGCCCGTCCAAGCAGATCACCCTGGGTAAAAAGTAATACTCGCGCATTACACCTGGTCCCTATGCGCTTTGCCTTTCAAGGCGCTAGGACTAGAGCCCGCAACACCCCCTGATACGCCCCCTTTTGCACCAATCGACGAACGGGCTTCATCCGCGAACCATCGCCGGTATGCTTGCACACGTCTAGATCGGGCATTTGCCTGATATTCCCCGTTACTGCTCCTCGCTTTTCATGGAGTGAAGCATGCTCAAATCCTGTATTTTCCTGGCCGGCGCCCTGTTGGCCAGCCCCCTGGCCGAAGCGCAGGTTTTCCAGCGTGAACTGGGTGACTTCGACCTGAAATTGGGCACCACACCCAGTCGCAGCATGGCCCAAGGCCTGGTCAAACCCACTTCGCCCGGCAGCGACTCGTTCCACGGCGGGCTGGACCTGAGCCACGACAGCGGCCTGTACCTCGGCCAATTCTCACCGAGCATGGGGATTTCCCCGACCAGCAACCTGGAAGTCGATTCCTACCTGGGTTTCAAGCGTCCCTTTGACCAGACCCTGGGTTATGAACTGGGGATGATCCACTACAGCTATCCCAAGCTGAGCCCACTCGACAGCCAGGAGTTCTACGGCGGCCTGACCTTGCTGGGCAATCGTTTTGGCGCCTCCTTCAGCAACGACCCGGACCGACAGGACAGCACCCTGTTCGCCGACCTCGGCGGCACCAAGCCTTTCGGCATCGGCGTCAGCATGAAATACACCACCCACCAGTTGGGCACGCCGGTCTCGGTCGCCGATGGCAGCTCCATTCGCAGCTTCAGCGACTGGTCGGTGCAATTTTCCAGGCCGTGGATGGGCGTCGACCTGAACCTGATCTACAGCGACTCCAGCCTCAGCGGCGGCGATTGCTCGGCCTACTCCGGACACAACTCGCAATGCGACGGTCTCTTGACCCTTAAGGCCGAGCGGGCGTTTTATTGATGGGCTGAACTGTCGCTGCACTGACGGGTTCAGATGCAATACTCTCGTCTGCGCAAGGACTCGCTCATGCTGCGTCGGTTAAAACTTCTTGTTGTATTGCTAACCGTCAGCCTGGTGCTTGCCGGCTGCAACCGGGTGGGCCTGGCCTATCGCAACCTCGATGTGATCATCCCCTGGACCCTCAGCGACTACCTGGACATGAACGCCGGGCAGAAGAGCTGGTTCAACGACAAACTCAAGGAACACCTCGCCTGGCATTGCACCACGCAACTGCCAGGCTACCTGGATTGGCTCGACCGCCTCCAACAGATGGTCGACGACAATCAGGTGACCGACGCCGCCCTGCAAACCCGCACCGCCGAGGCCAAGCAAGCGATTGCCGAAAGCGCACGGGCGATCACACCCTCCGCCGTCGCATTATTGCAGGGGCTCGACGACCAGCAAGTGCAGGACATGGAGCAAGCGTTCGCCAAGGACCTGCGCAAGCGTCAGGATGAATACCTCAAACCGTCCCTCGAACAGCAGATCAAGGAACGCGCCGAGCGCATGAACAAGCGGCTGGATGCATGGCTCGGGCCGTTAAGCGCCAGCCAGCAGAATCGCGTCACCGCCTGGTCAATTGCCCTCGGAGAGCAGAACCAGCAGTGGATCGGTAACCGCGCTCACTGGCAGGCGCTGTTTATCGCGGCGGTAAAAGACCGCCACAGCAGCGATTTCCCACAGAAGATCGAGCAGTTGCTGGTAGACCGCGAAAGCCTATGGACTGCGGAGTATCGCCAGGCCTACGCCCAGACCGAAACCGCCGCCCGCAGCCTGATCGTCGACCTGATGGCGCAGAGCACCGTGCAACAACGCCAGAAGCTGACGCAGAAGATCGACAAGGTGCGCAGCGACTTCAAGGCCCTCAAATGCCTGAAGGCTGGCACCCCGTAGTCATCAGGCAATCTGTGGTTTAGAGGCCAGTTCATCAAACGTCGCCGGATCCAGCGCATCCGCCTGCTCATCCAGCACCTGGCGCGGGTGATTATCGCCAGGGATGCAGCTGTCGATCAGGCTCAGCAGCTGTGAGCCGCGCGGGGTCAATTTGAAATTCTCGCCATTGCCACGCTCTTCCTCTGACCGCGACTCAATAAAGCCGCGTGTGAACAACAATCCCTCGTAATCCGCTGCAGTCTTTTTAAACTCATCGAGATTACCGATGGGCTCACCAGCGGCAGCCCTTTTGGCGGCTTCTTCCTCGGCATATTTGCGCGGGGCAAAGCTGCTGCCACCGTTCTGCACCTCATGCAGCAATCGTTCGATCAAATCCCAATCGTAAGTCGTCATCCTGATTCCTCCTGAAGGCACACGAATATAGGCCCTTCAAAGGTGTGACATGCCGGACCCATCGTCCGTTCAGCCTAGCGGACAGGCGCGATTTCGCTGAACTTTTCAGCGTTCGAAGCCCTCAACCGAATATCATCGCCAAGGAGGTCCGAACCATGAAAACCCTGCTGAATATCGCCGTCGCGGCCACGCTGCTCACCGCCCTGCCCGCCTGGGCCTGCACGCTGGAAGAAGCCACCGCCAAACGTGAGCAACTGGCCAAGGAGGTGACCAAGCTCACCCAACAGAACCCGCAGAAGGCCAAGGAGATCAACGAGGAATTGCAGAACATGAAGCTGGAAACCGCCAGCGCAGACCTGCCCGACAAGTGCCAACTGATCGACCAGCGCCTCAAGGAAATGGACGAAGCGGCCGCCAAAGCCAAAAACTGAGGCGAAAAAAAACCGGACATTGTCCGGTTTTTTTGTGGCTCAAGCCTTACTCGGCAGCCGGTGCTTCCGGCTTGCGGCGCTTCAGGGGAGCCATGCCGTCCTTGCTGACCAACGACAAGTTGTCGGTCTTTGGACGGTTGGCGATCTTGCGCTTGGTCGGCGACTTGGCGCCGGCCTTCTTCTTCTCGCCCTTGGCATCGACCTTTTTCTTCTTCACGCCAACGGCCTTGCCCGACGCCTTGACCTTTTTCGGCCCGCCGTAGGTGCCTTTGACTTCCTTGATGGTGCGGCGCTCGAACGACTGCTTCAAGTAGCGCTCGATGCTCGACATCAGGTTCCAGTCGCCATGGCAGATCAGCGAGATCGCCAGGCCATCGTTGCCGGCACGCCCGGTACGACCGATACGGTGCACGTATTCGTCGCCGCTGCGAGGCATGTCGAAGTTGATCACCATGTCCAGGCCGTCCACGTCCAGGCCGCGGGCGGCAACGTCGGTGGCCACCAGGATCTTCACGCCGCCTTGCTTGAGGCGGTCGATGGCCAGCTTGCGGTCCTTCTGGTCTTTCTCACCGTGCAGGACGAACGCCTTGTACTCCTGAGCCACCAGGCGACCGTAGATGCGGTCGGCCATGGCGCGGGTGTTGGTGAACACGATGGCCTTCTGATAGGTCTCGTTGGCCAGCAGCCAGTTGAGGATCTGCTCTTTATGCACGTTGTGGTCAGCGGTGATGATCTGCTGACGGGTGGTGGAGTTCAGGTCGCTGACGTTGTTGACCTGCAGGTGCTCCGGGTTGTTCAGGACCTTGGCGACCATCTCGCGCAAGGTCGAACCACCGGTGGTGGCCGAGAACAGCATGGTCTGCTGGCGGTTTACGCACTCTTGCACCAGGCGCTGCACGTCGTCGGCGAAGCCCATGTCGAGCATGCGGTCGGCTTCGTCGAGCACCAGGACTTCAACTTCCTTGAGGTCCAGGTTACCGGCGTTCAGTTGCTCGATCATTCGGCCCGGGGTGCCGATCAGGATGTCCGGCACCTTGCGCAGCATGGCGGCCTGGACCTTGAAGTCTTCGCCGCCGGTGATCAGGCCGGACTTGATGAAGGTGAACTGCGAAAAGCGCTCCACTTCCTTCAAGGTCTGCTGGGCCAGCTCGCGGGTCGGCAGCAGGATCAGGGTCTTGATGCTGACACGGACTTTGGCCGGGCCGATCAGACGGTTCAGAATCGGCAGTACGAAAGCGGCCGTCTTGCCACTCCCGGTTTGAGCCGTCACCCGCAGGTCACGCCCTTCGAGCGCGAGCGGGATGGCCGCTGCTTGCACAGGCGTTGGCTCGACAAATTTAAGCTCGGCCACGGCTTTGAGCAGGCGTTCGTGCAGGGCGAATTGGGAAAACACGGGTGCTACCTCGAAGAAATACAAAAAAACAGCTGCATAGGGTAACGGTTTCGGGCGCCGAGGCCGAGTTTCTTTACGCGTACTGCGTCAATCAGGCGCTTTTTTGTCAGCGAATTTGTCCACAACGACAACTTTGAAGGACTTAAATGCTCTAATCGCCCCGTCACGTCTTACAGAAGAATCGCGTTTACCCATGGATATCAAACAGCTCTGGCTCAACGCCCAAGACCTTTGGGGCACCCTCGACGAGCACCCGTTGCTGCATTCCAGCCTCGCGCTGGTGGTGTTGCTGGTGGTGGCCTTGCTGCTCGGACGAGTGGCGCGGTACCTCATCCTGCACGCCGTCAAGTTGCTGGGCCGGCAACCCGCGCTGCACTGGCTCAACGACCTGCGGCACAACAAAGTCTTCCACCGCCTGGCACAGATGACGCCGTCGCTGGTGATCCAGTTCGGCCTGTACCTGGTGCCGGACCTGAGCAAGACCAGCGCCCTGTTCATCGGCAACGTAGCCCTGGCGTTCACCATCCTGTTCATGGTGCTGGCGATGAGCGCCCTGCTCAACGCCCTGCTGGATATCTACGCCCGTACCGAACACGCCCGCACCCGCTCGATCAAGGGCTACGTGCAGTTGGCAAAGATGGTGCTGTTCGTGTTTGGCGCAATCATCATCGTCGCCACGCTGATCGACCGCTCGCCGCTATTGCTGCTTTCCGGCTTGGGTGCGATGTCGGCGGTGATCCTGTTGGTCTACAAGGACACCCTGCTGTCGTTCGTCGCCAGCGTACAACTGACCAGCAACGACATGCTGCGGGTCGGCGACTGGATCGAAATGCCTCAGGTGGGCGCCGATGGTGACGTGGTGGACATCACCCTGCACACCGTCAAAGTGCAGAATTTCGACAAGACCATCGTCTCGATCCCACTTGGCGCCTGATGTCCGAGTCGTTCAAGAACTTCAGCGGACGCCCTTGGAAAACATACTATCCCCAGCAAGCCCCCCAGCCCCATTGAGTGGGCTATTAGTACAGGTACTACAGCCGGCTGTACTATTCCTAAACCCAACCTCCTGCAAGCCCCTATCTCCAAGCATAAATCCACCTAGGATTAGATAGCCTTGCAAGCGATGCGTTAGCGATGCGCGGCACTTTCCTCCCAGTCCTCGAATCTATCCGACACCACCAGTCCTCGCCCAGCCGTGTCCAGTAATCACATCCATGAACTTGTCATGCGATGCCCAGGCATTGAGATCTCAAGGCATCTCACCTCCCAACGGTGGACGCTGCGTACGCCTGAGACGGATTTCGGAATTGCTGGTGCAGAGCCGCTGCTGGCGAATGAACTGAGTTAATGCTTGATGCGGGAGAGAGAGATAGCCTTCTGACACCATGCGATTGTACGATCTGTACTATCGGCTTACTCCACGAAACCACTGATCAAGGATTGAAAATGTTGGAAAGAAAGGCTCTTGCTGATGAGATCACGACTCATTTTATATTCCTTCAATTATTCATAGAAACCAACTCAGCCTCCGGCCTTATTGATGAAAATATAATAAGCGAGGACTTTGTTGCTAGCATTTTGAATATATCTCACAAATGGAACTTAACCAATACCAACCATGTCACTCCAAATACACAATCCATTGACTTATTGGATGCAGGAAACCGAATAGGCGTTCAAGTAAGCTCACGAATTGATTTGAAAAAAATCAACTCAACCATTACCAGTCTAATCGATAGCGAGCATCGCGAAAAAATTGACGAGCTATTCTTTTTCTCTTTAAAGCCCAAGAAATTTAGATCTAAAGTTAGCGCCATCTGCCCAGGCGTGAAATTTACCAACAAAAACGTCCTGGACTTCAACCTAGTATTGAGAAAGACGAAAGCCTTATCCACAGGAGTAGATGACTTAAAGCTGTTGCGCGACATTGTAGTCAAAAATTTCGCCGAAACACCTAAGCGCATCATTAAAACAGCGACAGCCATGAGTAAATGGCTGTCAAAATTTGACAATTCCATGATTGGCGAACAGCTAGAGGAACTACTAGGCCGATCCTTTCAAACTGGAGAGACAATTAAAGCCCAAGTCATTCTTCTTATTGAAAAGAACGAACCAAGCCAGGCAAAGGAACTACTGGACAGTTTAGCCAAAACCAGTAAAGCCATGGCAGCGCAAGACTTGATCGATATAGCCAACCTGTACGCGCTGCTAGACTCCGACCAAGCTGACATTTATTATTCTCACGCAGCAAGCTTGAACCCCGAAAGTGTGAAAGAGGCTAACATTTATGCCACAAGCCTTATGCTTAGAGGTAGGCTGCCGGAGGCCGAAAAAATCTTTAATGTATGCCTCGAAAAAGCAGATATAAGCCCACGCGAACGGGAAGCCGTACTAGGAAATCTAGGCTTTCTTTACAAAAATAACGGGCGAGTGCCTGATGCCATCGAAGCTTTTGAAAAGGCGCTTGTAATATCCGAAAGCATTGATCACAAAATAGGCCGAGTGAAACATCTCAATGGCCTTAGCAGCTGCTATACAAATCTAGGAAACCTCGAACTATCAGAGAAATATTACAACAAAGCAAAGCTACTACTTGACGAAGTAATGGACAACTCAAAGAGCGAAACTGAAAGAAGAGAACTACGTTCGATCAAGTCTTATCTACTGACAAATCTCGCTATTCGATTGAAATACAAGGCCGAAATCTCAGGCGACGAGAGTTTGCTTCATCAAGCACTGGAAGTATTGCATCACGCCATTGACTTGGCAGAACTGCTGAAAGACTCGGGGAGCTTATTAAAGCACTACGGCAATATCGCAAACATCTACCAGAACCTTAAAAATCTAGAAAAATCAAGGGAATACAACTTAAAAGCCTACGACCTATCCGTCAAAGAAGAAGAAAAACGTTCTCAAATAGCAGCACTTTTAAATCTCGGCCTGGTGGACAAAGATGAAAACGACTTACCTTCTGCAAAGTCAAATTTAGAACTTGCCCTCAAGCTGGAAGAAAACCTATATCCAAATCTTCGAGGCCACATACTGGCCAGCTCCTCGCTCATCCATAAAGCATTGGGGGAGCACTCACGAGCTAAAGAAGACTTTGCGCAGGCGGAGCAAATTTATAAAAAGCTGGGCCTGCGAGATCACCTGCATAGTTTGCACGTAAGATTTTCACAACTTGATCAGAAGATCTCATAACTACTACCAACTACCGTTCAAATTGCCGAGCCACATTTTAAATCAAGAGATGGACTGGAGTTCCAAAGGAAGCCCAAGGCAAAGACAAGCTCAATGCTGCTGATGCCATCTCAATAGGATTGATCGAGAAGGCATGGAAATGCAAATGGGTGATTCCGCTCATTTCCATATCTGCGGGCTACCCGATGCGACTGAAAGCAAATTCTGTTGAAGGACGCAGGCCAGCACGGCATCAGCATAGAGTGCGATATCTGATCATAGCCACCCACTCCGGTATCACGGGGTGGGTGGCGTCGGCTGACAATCGCGCAGCCACCTTATCGGCACAAGACGACCGCCAGAACCGGTATGACTTACACAAACACTTCCCTGCTCCCGCTAGTCACCAAAGATAGACTCAGTCAAGAGCGAATTTGAAGTTTATGAAGCCAGCCTTCATGTAAGCATCACATGCTGCTGGCAACCAAGCATTGGCTTACACAACCTCACAGGCAGCACTTTTTGTACTTGAGTCCACTTCCGCAGGGGCACGCATCGTTACGCCCATGCTTTTTGGGGGCAAACAATCTCTCCATGGCCTTCAGGCCCTGTCTAACCGATGAAGATGGTTTCATTTCCCTTGTTAGATCATCCAGCTGGGTGGACTTCTCCCACGGGAAATTCAGGGTTATGCCAAACTGAATTTCACCATTAACTCCCACCGAAACCCCGTACCATTCCGGCGTCTGATGTGTGTACTTGCGTTTGGCACAGTGCACCTCCAGCGTTCGAACGGCTTCCTCGGAAGGAGTGGGGTTACAGTGAAAACAAATCCCCACCCCATGCTCAGTCATACCAATCGTAAAATCATGGCGCTTGCCATCGATTTTCGTCATGTTGGTCAAGCGCTCAATGGCATGATGAACCGCATTACAGGTTTCTTCGCTCATAGAAAGCAGGGTGAAACCCAGTTCAAGAATTGCTGGGTTAGGCCGGCGCTCAATTTGCTCAATCAAGCGCTCGTAGTACGTCCCTTTCATCCTAGTGAGAATGCCTTCAGGGACTCGCTGGCCCGGTAGTCCTTCCCGCCGGACAACCATGGCGGCATCTAAGTCTGCTGCGATCGAGTCCTCCAGCATCACCATATCGAACTGATCGTCGAGCCAGAGATTGCACCGCAGATGATAGGCCAGGGCTGTGAGCTCGTGCCCCGCCATCAGCTTTGATGATGACTCTGAGCGCATTCGGACATAGCTTAGAAAACGCATGGGCGTATCAAGCATCTCCGCAAGGACATCCAGCAGGAATACATCCATCACCAAAGGTGGACGAACGACCTCATCGGCTGAGTATTTGAGGTATTGGCTGGCTTGGAATGCTAACGCCGGGTAGTGGTCGGACACGACGCAGAACGGGTAGATCTCTTTGACCTGCTTCGGAAGCGCAACAGCTTGGCCCTGATCATCTTCGAGGCGGCAGCTCCCAGCTCTGATAGCTGTCGCACATTCAGCCCCTTGGTCATAGGCTTTCTGAATGGCAGCAGCAAAATCAGCCTTGATGTGTCCATCGCTACCTTTGCGGGCCGCCAGGGTCAGCTTTTTAGCTTTAGCCTGAACGATGATAATCCGATCCCCGAAGATGACCAGCACGTCCGCTTCTGCGACGATCCGCTTCCCCTCGATCAAATTGACGTTGGTGTGGACGTTTGACTTTCCGAAGACCGATACCAAGCGGCGCAGAGAGAACTGTTCGGTAAATGCACCACGATTGTCTGAGGCCTGTTGCTTGTAATCCTTATCCTGATTCATCCAGAAGAAAGGCGACTCGTACAGGGCTTCGTAAATCATGTGATTAGAGAACAGAAGTACTGAGTCCCGACCTGTTGGCAGCAGAGGCGTAGCCGCTACCTGGTTGAAGTCCCCAACCTCCCTGAACAGGCCATTATCACCACTGAACGTCAGCGCTTTGAAAACTGCCTCAACGACACCCTGTTCCAGGCCCGAACAATGGGCTACTTCTTGCGCCCTGAACTCGAAAAGCTCCAGCACCGAGCCTGTCGGCATTCGGCCTAGCTGGGGTTCACCAGTCAGTCGCGCTCCGTTGTTAGCTCGCTCGTTCATCAACGAACACATCGCGTTCGCCACTCGTAAAGCTTGGGCGCTGCTGAACCCCAAGACCCGCTCTAACCAGGCATCATCCGGCGCGTGTTTCTCTGCAAAAAAATCTCGATACTGGAAGCTGTAGGCTGATTCGGTGGCATAGAAAATGGGCTCCTTCATCATCGGCCCTTGCCAAAAGTCCTCCACGACTTCGCCCTTCTGGGCTTGTGGGGCCAGCTCGCCGATCACCTGGCCGTTGAGAGCACTGTGAAGCTCACCCAATAGCTGGTCAGTGCGGGAGGCATAGCCTCTAAGTGTGGTTTCATCGACCTCAGACAGATCGAGAGGCTGACGCATCATCAGACCCAACACCGTGCTTATTTCATTGCGGTTGAGTCTTTTACGGTCAAGTATATGATCAAGATCAGAGGGCTTGTGCTCACCCTGGAACGACACAAAGTTGTCGCGATGACAAATCCCGGCTATAGCGTGAGCGTAGCCTGGTCGAGCCGTCAGATTTATCAGTTCCTTGAAAACTTCGGCTTCACTTCGGTGCGTGGGATTCATTCCTGCTGCTCCAAGGTTCGTGATTCCTATGGGAGGGTGGACTTCCCGTCTCCCTCCCACCATCGGTGATGTTGCTTGGCGAACTTACTCGTTAGATTTTGGCACATATCGCTTATCAGGTATGGCAGTACGCAAGCAACAATCCGGCCCGAAACCTACACCCTAAACTCCTTGGTCATGGTGCTAACGACATAGGGGTGGGCTGTGGGTTGATTATCGACGTCCAAATCGAAGCGAGCAGCCTGGTAATCCGGCTCAAAAACCACGGGATGCTTCGCTGAAATTCGCTCTGACTGGAATGTACGAGCCTGTCCCGGGAATTCGTAAACCACTTTGAGAAGGCTCCGCTCGTGAGCCGGCAGGTTCCAATAGTCATTGGTACTGGCAACGGTGCCCACATAGAGGAAGCGCAAGCCATAGTCACGCAGATGGCGCTTGCCCTTTGGGAGCGGGGGGAAGTCCATCAGCGTCAGCAGGACAGGCAGCACATCCTTAACACCCATGTCCCGGTACCGCCAGATGCCGTGGCGATCAGCGTATCTGAGGACGGAGACAAAATCGAAGACCGAGGCGTAACCGATGATCCGGTCGAATTCTCGCCAGTGATACCGCCAGATCGCAAAGAAGTCCTCTCGAAGCCTCTGAGCGTCGTCGGCATTGCCCTGTCCGGGATGGAGTGCGCGGTAGGCTCGAGCGTTGAAGGCTTTGACCGGACAGGGAGCGCTGTCCTCGAAGTGAACGAAATTGGGAGTGCGAAGCTTGCTGTGCTCAGCTCGCAAGAACACATCTTGTCGGCAGATATCACAAAGGGCCGGAGGTCGTACTCGCTCCTTGCCATTTTTATCAACGGGCTTTCCATAGGCGTCTTCATAGCCCTGAGCATCCAGGGTTTCGAGGGTGTCACGGTGTAGTGCTGTCCGCATGCCAATTCTCGACTGAATCAATCGGCCATAGTGGCGACACTTCGACTACCAAGCAACGACCAGTTGGTCTCACAGCAGCGAGATAGAGCCATCCACCCTTCACCCTAGAGAGTCATCAAATAGCGGCATTACCTCTCGACACGCCCAGATTGTAGTAGTGGAGGCCTGGGGAGACCGCGACAACTACCGAAGCTGAAGCAGATAAAGCGAAGAAAGCCGATGATGAGAAGTTGGCGGCCCAAACAAAAGCAAAACCTGAGCCGAAATCAGCCGGCAACGCATCTGCTGGTCGACAGCCATTGAGGGCGGCGCACTCTACTGCCCCGAATGATCAGCAGCAGAACTGGTCAGAAAACAGCCCAGACCGAGAACAGGAGCTAGTCTGGATTGCGCTGCTGTTTACGTCCTCAGCACCCTACCTCAGAGGTTTTTTGTCGGACATAGAAATGCAAAAAGCCCCCGAAGGGGCTCTTATCCGCATCATCGTCATCCAATCGGTGTGCGGTACTACCGGGGAACATCGCAATGCTCATTACTGCTCAACTGATTTGAGAGGGAACCCGTCGGCAGATGATTTAACTGTATATCCGTACAGCTATAATGTCAACAGCTATTTCGAAAGCTGTGGCTCCATTCCCTATTGTTTGGTGTGCTGGCTAGTGGCTGCCGTGAAGGACGCGCGAGCGGCTCTCTAATGCCATGTAGCAGACTTACCTGCTAAGCCAGATCACCTCCTCCTCCAGCACCTTGCAAGTCACCCAAACAAGCACGCATGCTCAGCGTCTTGCCTGTAATCATTCAGCTGACGAGCGAAGGAGCAAAATGATGGGGTCGTACGGGGGTTACATTGAGCGGTTGGCCAAGAAGGTCGAAGCTCGGTTGCAGGATATCGAAGCGATCTACAACTTCGACCTGGGCGACGAATTCGAACTCGCCCTTTGCGCCTTGCTGGAAGACGTGCTGCCTGCCAAGTACGGGGTTTGTCGTGGCTTCGTTGTCGCCGAAGATGGCAGGACAGCTGGGGATGACGTCATCATCTACGACAAGATGGCCAGTCCAACCCTGCGCTCCAGCCTGAGCCGGCAGTTTCCGGTCAAGGAGCAGATCCCGGTTGACGCTGTGTACGGCTACATCGAGTGCAAGCACTCTATAGCGACCTCAGAGGTACTGGAGAAGGCAATCGGCCAGGCCGAGGCGGTGAAGAAGCTTGTGCTCACGCGCCGTGGCCTCAACAACCCTGACTATGAAAAGGATGGGCCGGTTTACAACGGGCGGCCCAGGGATTGGCCACGTACGTACCCACCACTGAAAAACCAGCCTTTCTGTGCAGTATTTGCACGCAAATTTTCACCCGACGTCGCCCTCCCTCGCACTTACGGCGAACACACACCTGATCTATTAATCCTAGGTAACAGCCACATCGCGACTCAGACGGTGAACCTAGGCCCAGACGGCATCAAGTCATCACTCTTCTTTGACACCAAGTACGGGGCAGGCTTGTACACAGAACAGGCCCCCGAAAACGCGTTTGGCCTCGGCTTAGTGACCCTGCTTGAGGCCCTGAGCTGGGTTGAATTGCTGCCCATCGACTGGACTGGCACGCTCAACGCTACCTTCTTCGAAAACCTGCGAAAGGTAAGAGCCAGCACTCAGTCCTAGTACTGCTTGGAAGAGTCTCGCTAGCAACCCAGCCCGACCACGTCAGGTGAGCTGGCAAGCGAAGGCCACCCTACGGTCGGGATTTACCTTCCGACCATCTAGGGCCATGATGACAAGCGCAGCAGGCTCGCCTTGCGTGAGCCATCGGAAAGGTTACGGACAACGAGTGCTTTCATGGCTGAGCAATTTCACTATCCGGCAGACCTCCTGGAACTGCTGATCAAGACCATCCCGAAACTGGTCAAGTCCAAGCAATCCGTCATCCTATTTTTCCAGGGTGCCGGGGTCACTGAGGAGGATTTGGCAGCCGTCAGCGCAACGGTGAAAACCACGCCAGGCTCGATCAGCAAATACGAGATCGTGCGCACCGTGCTGACACGCTTAAACATGCGTGGTGATAACGGATTAGGCCCACGTCGCGGGGTGATCCGTCGGGTCGTCGAATTTGAGGATTTCGAATCATGCTGGCCAGACGACCGTCTCGAAGCCAAGGGCCTGGTGGCCAGCGTCCGTGAAGCTGTGAACAAGAAAGACGCGTTCACCAGGATGCAGCAGGAGCGAGAGGCTGAACGCGATCAAGCGCAAGCAACACACCGTGCAGCCCAGCAGGAGGCCGCGCGCAAGCGCAGCGAGGTCGAGGACGTAAAGAACCGTCTATTCGCCCTCTTCGGTATGGACGACCAACCCCAGGAAAGAGGCCGACGCCTGGAGGTGGTGCTGAATGATCTCTTCCGTGCTTACGGCATCCATGTGAGAGAGAACTTTGTCCGCAGGGCACCGGACAGCGCGGTGGTGCTGGAGCAGATCGACGGCATCATTGAACTCTCGGGCACCCTACACGTGGTGGAAATGAAGTGGCTTAAAGACCCTGTAGGTGTAGGCGATTTCAGCTCGCACCTAGCGAGGGTGATGAACCGAGCAAACGTGTCGGGCATCTTCATTTCAAACAGCAGGTACACGCAGGCCGTCATCAGTCAGTGCGCAGAGTTCCTTAATCACAGAACCATTTTCCTGTGCACCCTAGAAGAAATCGTGAGCCTGTTGCAAAACCAGGGCGATTTAGTCGAACTTCTTAAAAATAAGTCTCAAGCCGCAATCATCGACAAGAAACCGTTTCTAGAGCTACGAAATTAAGAATAATTTTCGACAAACTGAGACAATTACATCGCAAGCATTACAATGAAACACCCAACAACCACGAGCACAAAAAAACACAATGAAAGTCAAGCCAGGATCTAAATTTACACTGTGCTCGCCAGATGAGCTTGGAAGTCTTGATTACACCACTAGTGTCATCCTCCTGAACACCTATTCCGCCAAAGATAGGAAGATGATCCGATCAGCACTCAAGGCCGGACTTAGCACAGGCAAGCTCACCCCTTCTGAAAAAGATGCCTATAACCTCTGCATCCATGAGTACACTCATTATCTTGACCTGACGACTACGGTATGGGGCGCTGAGTTTCTTTTGCGCCGAAATGCCGCCTTGTCAAAAATCTTGACGCAGGGCAAATCCGCTGCCTCGGTGGTGATGTTGAACATAACCGAAATCATGATGCACGAGACCTTCAACCGGGTCTTTCATCAGGTCAAGCTAGACAACCTGGTTATCCAAAACCGTCTGCACTACTCCAAAACCTACGGTTCGATTGTCATCATCACGTTGATTAAAGGTGGCGTACCCATCGCAGAGACGGCTTTCAGCATGCTCTCAGTTCTTGAAGCCAATGCCATTGCCAGTGAATATGAAGGTGAATATAAGTGGGTGACTTGTAGATTAGGTGGACTAAGCCAATTTCAGGAAAACAGGATAGAATCTAAATTTCAGAACTTACTCGAAGACAGCCAAAGACTCGAATACAACATCATCCACATCCTCATCGCCATCCACTTTCCAGAACTCTCACTTCGTCACAGACTTAAGCTCGCCTCGACACTTTGCCACCTCGCGCTTGACATGTCGAGCTTGAACCTTGCAATGCTGGCCAACATAATAAATGACTTTGTTCTCAACAAAGGACTGGGGGACGTGCTTTGCAACGACATCTGTCGTGGCATGTCGCGCCACGTAGTGGTTTTTTATTTAATATTAATGCTCTATGGGTACACCAAAGAGGTCGGCATGACAGCTGCGCAGATGGCTGAGCATATTGAAGAATCAGCCCTCCATCTAATTGATCACACGCTGAAGCTTTGGGAAATGAGCTACCCACTCTCTGAAGCTCTAAGCGACCGAGAGTACGCACTAGCCATCAAACTGCTTAGGCATGAAGACTCCAAGTTCAGGCATACTGGACTGCTTTGTGCTGCAAGTTACAATCGAAAACTCCGCAAGACAAGTTTCAAAACGAGCGATAGCTTCCGGCGTTTCAAATTACCTGACATCCTCCTCGATGATCACACCAGGATACGCGCACCTTCTCGAATACGCGCCAACGTCCTGACCCACTGGGAGCATATTTACGATGAGTGCAGCGCACTTGATCAACTCGTCAATGATGCAGAAGCAATGAAAAAGTTTCACATGCCACCTGGTGTTTACGGCCCAATGCAACAACGGCGTGAGGATCACTTCATGCAGCAGCTGACCTCTACCGACGATGATCTGGAGTAAAATCCGGCATAGCATAGAACCTACGCGCCTCAACAGCGCGCAGGCTTGTCACCAGTAAACTTATCTCTTTAACAAGCCTACGACAGATCCACAAGCGCTTTAAATGCTGATTCCGAAACCCTGGAAATCCCTCTTCAGCGTCGCCTGACTAAGAAGCGAAGGGATTTTGATGAGGTACTTGTAAGCCTGATAAACGAATAGTGGCATCAATAGAAGCCCAAGACCATAAGTCGCTACAGCGACGATTATGGGCGCTGGCACAGCAGCAATGGCATAAATAACACCCTGTACCCTGGCGCCCTTGGAAAGGGTCTTTACTTCGTCAAGGTCGTAGAAAAACTTGCCCGCACTGTCCTCAAATCCCACAATCACAACAGTATGTTTATCAACATTCTTAACATACCACGTCCGTGGCACATCACTGCTGAAAGCCCCTTTTCTAGCTAGATAGCCAGGGACAACCAAGCGTTTGATGTAGTATGTCTTGCCAGACTCATCTTCAAGACGTACGCGGGTATAGCGTGCCACAGACTCAGCCGAGATTCTTTCCTGATAGTTCCTGACAATCGCGACAACTTTACGCATTTGTGACATGCAGCATCAGGCAGTCAAGCCTGCTGAAAATAGAGATGTGCACCACAGGCATCTTTTGGGTTCACCTTAAGTATTCCCTCCGATACCTGCGTGAACTCGACACCATTCTCTTCAAACACGTGGGCGGTTTTAGCCACGTCCTTGACTAACAATGTAGCGGCGGCGAGATAGGCATCACCTCTGTTTGGATGAGCGTCTCCGCGCGACTCAGCCTCCTTGGCGGTGATCAACTCTACACCCGCGCCCTCCCCGAAGTTCAGCCAAATGCGATCGGTATCTCGACGTACGCTCTCGGGCCCAAGTAGCTTGTTGTAAGCAGTCTGCGCAGCATCGAAATCGCTAATGACACCGACTATACGACCAAACGAAACGACACCATTTCGGTGATTCAGCCAGCCCGGCTGGCGCAATGTGTCCGCGGTGAGGTGCTCGCAGAGATTGGCGTGGGTCAATCCAGGATAAAGACTGTGGTCGAGCATCACCGTCCGAAAATGAAGGTCTAGTACTTTGTCTTCGAGTACGAGTTTACGATTTAACGCCTTTGGCGGTTCAATGCCCAAGCCCGCCCTAATTCCTGCCAGGTAGCTATCGTCAGCGGATTTCGCATTGAAAGCAACGCTGTACAGACCCTCGCCTTTCTCCAGGAATTTATCGACTCCCGCTAAAAATTTACTCGGATCCCCGATTCCGCGGATTTCCAAATAATCCCCAGGGAACATGATGCAAAGATTTTCGGTGCCCCACTCCTGATGCTTCCCGCTAGGCGGGACTACGAAGCCTAGCTTCTGGTACTGCGCACGCGTCGCCCTGAGGTCGTTTACCGCCACAACAGGATGATCAACCCTTCCTACTTTTGCGGTCATAGCTTTTCCTTATTTATTGATACATGAGATCGACGGCTCGGCCTGTCCATGCAAAAACCCGATGGAGTGAGCTTCAATGCCACTTACAAAATCTTCTTTGACCTGCTGTTTGTGATCCGCGGTAAGGCTCGACCATGGAATGCCTCCGCAAATATTAAAAATCTAGATTTGGTATACTTTCTTGCTCCTAAAAAGACAGAACCAAGCGGTCAAACTAAGGTATCCCTGGGCATGCAACCAGCGAAGAAGGCAATCACAGCCGCGCAAAGAGCTTATGAAGAAATCAAGCGGCGTATCTCCGACGGAACACTCGCCGAAGGTGCCCCCATTCGCCAAGATGAAATCGCCGGAGTAATCGGCGTCAGCAAGATACCAGTGCGTGAAGCGCTCACTCGCTTGGAGTCCGAGGGCTTGGTGGTGTTGACACCAAACGCTGGAGCAACCGTTGCAACACTGACCGTCAGTGATTACATCGAAATGCTCGACATGCGCTTGGCGCTGGAGTGTCGCGCGCTGGAGCTGGCAGTCCCAAATATGGCGTCCTCGGACATAGCTAAAGCGCGTCAGCTTCTGGCTGCGTACGACCAGGCTATGACCCAAGAGGAGTGGAGTGATCTTAATATGAGCTTTCATGCCTGCCTCTACGCCCCAGCCAATAGGCCACGTCTAGTCACAATGATTCGCTCCGTACAAGACCACATGGGCCGTATGCTCCGCTTGCGTGTCTCCGGTGTAGCGGGACATACGAGGTCGCATAAGGAACATATTCAGATCCTCGATGCTTGCGAACAGGGTGATACAGCCAAGGCCGTAGCGCTGCTTCGTAAACACATAGAACAAACACAACGCGAGGTTCAGGGTTCGTTCCGCCATTCGATTCGTGGTGAACTTTCAGAATCAACGCCCTCCTAACCTCGTCGATCCTGAAGCCGTTTGAAGGCCGTTGCCGCTTTGACACCAATCCCTCGAAACATGTGGAAATGGACGGTTTTGATCGACGAAACAGGAACAGCCAATTCCGCAGCAGACGCTCCAAGGATTCGATTGGCAATCTGAATTCCGAGTGAGGTAGAGACGGCAATTCCTCGGCCATTACAGCCAACCGAAATGTGCAAATTGCGCTCGGGCTCATGCACATGCGGTAGGTGATCTGTAGTGACAGCAAAATAGCCACTCCAATGAAACTCCCATTCCATTCGTCCTAAGTGACCAAAAAGCTCCCGACCCGCTTTATGCAGGTAAGGAACAATTGCAGAATGATCCAAGCAAGCCGTTGCACCGGAGCCCCCCATGACAAGGCGTCCGTCCGGCGATAATCGGAAAGAGGTGAGTAATTGCCGTGTGTCCGATGAAACGTGACCATTTGGAAGGATGACTTGGCGCATTGCCTCGGGAAGTGGCCGAGTCGCCACCTGTGCAGTACGCACGGGTACAAACGAGGTACGAAGTTTAGGAACCAGCTGGTCAGCATATGCCCCTGTAGCGACCAACACATGCCGACCTGTGACCTTGTGTCGGCCGACTGATGCAGTCCACTTCCCTGTGCTCGGACGCAAATCATCTACCTTCGCTGAGCCGAATATGCGTACATCAAGTGCCACGGCGACCTTGGCAAGACCACGCGCATAACTCAGAGGCTGCACAGACCCACCACGCGGATCCAGCCACCCCAAGCTGTACTTCGTAGTGCCTAAAAGCTGGTGCAAACGTGCCCCTTCTAACAACTGCACGTCCACCTTGCGTTGTTGCCAAGCCAAGTGTCGTGACCTTACTGCCGTAGCGCCTGCTGCTGTGAAGGCTGGCTGAATCCATCCTTGTTGGTTCGGCGCGCAGCTAATTGAATGTCTCTCCACCAGCCTCCATACCTCGGCTGGCGCGTCACTGCCAAACTGCACCAATCTACGCCCCTGCTCACCAGGGTAGAGACCTTCGATGACATCGGGATCCTGTTTAAGACCTGCGATTACTTGACCGTTGTTTCGTCCAGACGCGCCCCATCCCGGCTCAGCTGCTTCGAGTACCACACAAGAAAGCCCAGCCTCTGCCAAGTGAATGGCTGCCGAAAGACCAGTAAATCCTGCCCCCACAATGATGACGTCCGCCGCCTCACTCCGCATCAAGTGCTCCGATGGCGGGCCAGCCTCGGCAGTAGTAGACCAAAGCGAAGTAGGCATATTGAGTGGTTCACCCAATAGGGAGTCCTTGCGGTGTCTGCTCATTCTTAAACCTCAGTTCGCCCGAAGCCGCAAAGACTTTGAGCAATCCAGAGTGGGGATTGATGGTCGACGGTGACCGCCAACCTGCTTCACCTATGTATGCCTTACGCCCCCTATAGCAGCGCAGGTACCACTGGCTCGTGCTTTAAGGCCGTAGGTCGGAATACACATTACTGTAATAGTATACGATTGTACAACTTTGGATATCTGTGTACGGTTGCACCTAGGTGCTACCTCATTCCCTGGAAAGGTGGTGGGTAGGAGTGCCGGCGATGAGCGGTTCTTAAATCTGATAACAACCTGAGGAATCTGAGATGCCAACAGTCCGTGTGGAACTTTGCACTGGTAGGTCGCAAGAGCAAAAAGCTCAGTACGTGAAGGAGGTCACTCGCCTGACCGCAGACGTGCTGAAGTGCTCTCCGGAAAGTGTGGATGTCATATTTGCTGAAATCGCCCCTGAGAACTGGGCCCATGGAGGCCGCTTTTACTCAACCCCCGCTACAGAGGCTAGCTAAGATCCTAAAGCCCCCCCCCCATCCAACCGCATGCGATGGGGATACCTGGTAGAGCGACGATAACAGGGCGAGACGCTTAAGCTCCGAGCAAAATCACCGCAGCGGCAAGCTTTTAGTCAATGGCATTGACTTGGCGCTCTCGCCGGCTAACTGCCTAGCAGTCAGCACGGCATCAATTGATGCAGACGTGAAAGTATACGAAATCTAATTAACGAATAATATTTCAAGGCGTTGTGGCTTGTGCCAAGCACCGAGCAAACGCTAACTCTGATTAGCAAGGATCACACATGAGCACGTCGACTGTTGGAGTGAAGTTATCCCCCGAAACCCGAGACCGCCTAAAGAAGGCGGCCCACGGCGCCGACAGAACTCCTCATTTTGTCATCAAACAACTCATCCTCCACTTCATTGAGCGATCCGAGCGTGGAGATATCGTCAACGACCTTCTGAATTTTCCGACCTCCGATGATGAGCCCTCCTTGCCGCTGTCAGAGATCGAAGCCAGCGGCCCGCTCATGCCGTTTTTGGATTTCGCCGAAACCGTTTTACCCCAGTCCACCTTGCGCGCCGCGATCACAGGCGCTTACCGTCGCCCCGAAACTGAATCGGTGCCAATGTTGCTGGAACAAGCCCGCCTATCTGACGCGATGATCGACGCTACCAATAAGCTCGCGGCGGGGATCGCAGAGAAACTGCGCAACCAAAAAAATGCCAGCGGTCGTGCCGGTATCGTTCAAGGATTGCTACAAGAGTTTTCGCTTTCCTCGCAAGAGGGCGTAGCGTTGATGTGCCTGGCCGAGGCCTTACTCCGCGTTCCCGACAAAGGCACACGCGACGCTTTGATACGCGACAAAATCAGTACCGGTAACTGGCAGCCTCATCTAGGAAATAGCACATCACTGTTTGTAAACGCCGCTACTTGGGGCCTTCTGCTCACGGGGAAACTGGTCGGCACCCATAATGAATCTGGCCTCACATCCTCCCTGAGTCGGATCATTGGCAAGTCTGGCGAGCCTATGATCCGTAAAGGCGTAGACATGGCCATGCGCCTGATGGGAGAGCAATTCGTCACCGGCGAAACCATCGCTGCTGCCTTGGCGAATGCAAATAAATTCGAAAGCAAAGGCTTCCGGTACTCCTACGACATGCTGGGTGAAGCCGCTCTCACTGAAGTCGATGCACAGAAATACCTTGCGTCTTACGAACAAGCTATCCACTCAATTGGCAAAGCCTCACACGGCCGTGGCATTTATGAGGGGCCTGGCATCTCGATCAAGCTTTCGGCGCTGCACCCCCGTTACAGCCGGGCCCAGTACGATCGGGTGATGAACGAGCTGTACCCGCGCCTGCTGTCGTTGACCTTACTCGCCAAGCAGTACGACATCGGCTTGAACATTGACGCTGAGGAAGCTGACCGCCTGGAGCTGTCACTGGATCTATTGGAGCGCCTGTGTTTTGAGCCGCAACTCGCTGGATGGAATGGCATCGGTTTCGTGATTCAGGCATATCAAAAGCGATGCCCCTATGTGATCGACTACGTAATCGACCTAGCCCGCCGCAGCCGTCACCGCCTGATGATTCGCCTTGTAAAAGGCGCTTATTGGGATAGTGAAATTAAACGCGCACAGGTCGAAGGACTTGAGGGCTACCCGGTCTACACACGTAAGGTGTACACCGATGTTTCTTACATCGCGTGCGCACGCAAATTGCTCTCAGTGCCGGAAGCAATCTACCCACAGTTCGCCACTCATAACGCGCACACGCTATCCGCGATTTATCATATTGCCGGACAGAATTACTACCCAGGTCAGTACGAATTCCAATGCCTCCATGGCATGGGTGAGCCACTGTACGAACAGGTTGTTGGGAAGGTTTCCGATGGCAAGCTGAACCGCCCATGTCGCGTGTACGCGCCGGTTGGGACGCACGAAACCTTGTTGGCGTACCTCGTACGTCGCCTCCTGGAGAACGGTGCCAATACTTCGTTTGTTAATCGCATTGCAGACCACTCCATCTCCATACAAGAACTGGTCGCAGACCCTGTCCTGGTCATCGAAAATATGGCCAACCAGGAAGGGGGATTCGGCTTGCCCCACCCGCGCATACCTCTGCCGCGCCATCTGTACGGTAGCGATCGCTCCAACTCGTGTGGCATCGACATGGCCAACGAGCACCGTCTCGGCTCCCTGTCCAGCGCCCTGCTAGCTACTGCTCACAACGAATGGATAGCTGGCCCATTGCTTGGTGGCCCGACTGTTCAAGGAACAGCGATTCCAGTGCGCAACCCTTCAGATCATCGAGATATCGTTGGTTACGTCCAAGAAGCATGCCTCAATGACGTCAGCACAGCGATTGAAGCTTCGCTAATCACAGGGCCAATCTGGCAAGCCACTCCACCAAGTCAGCGCGCTTCAATTCTTGATCGTGCGGCTGATCAAATGGAATCGAAGATTCAACCGTTGATGGGCTTGCTCGTACGCGAAGCGGGCAAAACATTTGCCAATGCGATCGCCGAAGTCCGTGAAGCCGTAGACTTCTTGCGTTACTACGCAGCGCAGGCTAGGCAAGACCTTTCGAATGATACCCACCGTCCTCTCGGGCCCGTGGTGTGCATTAGTCCGTGGAACTTCCCTCTGGCCATTTTCACCGGCCAAATCGCCGCAGCATTGGCTGCCGGCAACTCTGTACTCGCCAAGCCAGCGGAACAGACGCCCCTTGTTGCCGCCCAGGCAGTCCGTATTCTCCTGGGTGCTGGCGTGCCAGAAGGCGTGCTGCAGCTTCTCCCTGGTCGCGGGGAAACAGTAGGCGCCGGCTTGGTCGGCGACGAGCGCGTTAAAGGGGTTATGTTTACTGGTTCTACCGAGGTCGCACGCCTTCTGCAGCGTAACATCGCCGGCCGTTTGGACTCTCAAGGACGGCCTATCCCACTGATAGCCGAAACCGGCGGTCAGAACGCGATGATCGTCGACTCCTCAGCTCTGACTGAGCAAGTGGTCGTAGACGTGGTCTCCTCAGCGTTTGACAGCGCCGGCCAGCGCTGCTCGGCGTTGCGCGTACTATGCTTGCAGGAGGATTCCGCCGACCGTGTAATCGAGATGCTTAGAGGCGCAATGTCTGAAAGTCGCCTTGGCAACCCTGAGCGCTTGTCCGTAGACATCGGCCCGGTGATCGATGCAGAAGCCAAATCTGGTATTGAAAAGCACATTCAAGCCATGCGTGATAAGGGCCGTTCCGTCTACCAAGTCGCTATCGCGGACAAGGACGAAGTAAAGCGTGGCACTTATGTCATGCCAACCCTCATCGAACTTGAAAGCCTCGACGAACTGAAGCGCGAGATCTTCGGCCCGGTGCTGCACGTTGTTCGCTACAAACGCAAAGAGTTGGATCAGCTGATTGCGCAAATCAACGCGTCAGGTTATGGCCTGACACTAGGCGTACACACGCGCATCGATGAGACGATTGCCAAAGTCGTCGACAACGTCCATGCAGGCAACATTTACGTCAACCGCAACATCGTAGGCGCAGTGGTCGGGGTGCAGCCATTCGGTGGTGAGGGGTTGTCGGGGACAGGCCCAAAAGCGGGTGGCCCTCTCTACCTATATCGACTGCTTTCGACCTCTTCCTCGGACTCAGTCACTAAAACTCTCACACGCACCGCATCCTCAGCGCCTGATGAGCGAGCCAAAGAGAAGCAACTCGCCCCCCTGAAAGCGTTGAAAGCCTGGGCGGAAGCGAATAAAAAAATCGAGCTACGTGACCTCTGTATACGGTTCGCAGAACAGTCTCAGAGCGGGATGACTTATCTGCTTCCTGGCCCAACAGGAGAACGGAACTCCTACAGCATCCTCGGTCGCGATCGGGTGCTGTGCATAGCCGAGACACAGGGCGATTTGCTGATCCAGTTAGCAGCTGTTCTGGCTGTGGGTGGCAGTACGGTTTGGCTCGACGCCGATTCCAGCGTTCGACTTCTGACGAGCCTTCCCAAAGAGGTCACCTCTCAAATTCAGATGGTGTCTGATTGGGATAAAGACGACGTGCATTTTGACGCAGTACTCCACCACGGGGATTCAGATCAGTTGCGGATGATCTGCCAGCAGGTTGCGAAACGTGCAGGAGCCATTGTTGGAGTTCAAGGACTATCCCAAGGCGAAACAACGGTTGCCCTTGAACGTCTGGTCATCGAGCGAGCGGTAAGCGTGAATACGGCAGCTGCTGGCGGAAACGCAAGCTTGATGACCATCGACTAAGTCAGCCAAAACCAAACCGATCGGAGGACAATTGAATGAAAGTCTTGTTTCTAGGTTACGGAAAAATGGGTAGTGCATTAGGCGAGGCTTGGTTGAACACCGGCCTTGTCAATGAAGTAACTGCGTACGATCCGGGAGCACCCAGCGGTATGCAGGCGCTAATCGTTAACGACCTCTCCCAACTGCCTTCCCATAAGTTTGATCTTGTCGTCGTGGCGGTCAAACCCAACATGGCTGCCCAGGCAATTTCAGCGTTACCTGCTTCAGCGCTTCAAGGCGCAATTTTGCTGTCGGTAATGGCTGGAGTCACTAGCGCCACGTTGAAAACTGCGAGTGGTCACGCCATTCCAGTGGTACGAGCAATGCCAAATACACCGGTAATGGTAAATGCCGGCTGCACCGGGCTCTATACAGACTCTGATATCGGACAGCGCCGGCATGATCTGACTCGGTTATTCGAGGCAGTCGGTATTGCCTGCTGGGTCGATGAAGAGGAGCAGCTCCACGCGGTTACTGCAATCAGCGGAAGCGGCCCAGCTTATTTTCATCTCTTCAGCGAATCATTGGCTGATGCTGGCGCGGCTATGGGCCTCCCGGAAGAGCTTGCGAAGAGGTTGGCGAGCCACACGGCGCTGGGTGCTGCGAAACTGCAATGCCAACCAGATGCTAGCTTTGAGGCCCTGCGTAAGGCCGTTACTTCTCCCAATGGAACAACTGCTGCGGCGATCGATATATTTGAGAAGCAGAGCTCGCTACGTGAACTTGTGAAGACTGCGGCAGAGGCTGCTCGCCAACGATCAGTGGAATTGTCCCAAGACTGATCTCCTCCCAGACCCTGGCAACCTGTGGCCAGGGTCTACATCCCCAGCTCCCTTCATCACTCCGACAGCAAATTCCTGTCAATAAGGGTGCAAACTGCCACCCTAATACAGCGGATTACTGCACATATTCTAAAACCAAATGTGTGCAAATTTTGCCCTTACTTTGCGTTCATTCCAACCAGTTGCACCAGCCAGGTGCGCCACCTGAAAAGACTGCAAAATCTAGCCCAAAAAGTGTGCAACTCGGCGACCTTTGGAGATGTTCCCTTTGGTAGCAGTGTGGATTTAAGCCGTGAGATGGAAACGGAATTCTGCACAATAAATAAATTACGATTTTCTGCACAATTTTCAGAAAAAAAATTTGCTGATTTCACGGGGCCACCTCTCACTTCCTCCGTGAACCTGCGGGGAAACGCAAACCCTTGTCCCTACGGGGCTGCAACGAAAATCGGCTCACCTCACTGGCCCTTGAACACGAGACGAATGGTCGAGGCTCTCCGCCCGCCACACGCACCATCGCTGAAGACTGGCACGCTCTCTGCTCTATCAATATCGATCCTGTAGCACTTAGTGCTTAACCCACAAAGGCATCCAAACGTTATGAATAAGTTCAATGTTGTGTATCTCGCGACCGCGATCAGCCTGGCTTCTGTATCAGCAGCACATGCCGATAAATTGGAAGATATTGTGGGGGACGGAACGCTTCGCTGTGCGATCACACTGGACAATGGTCAAGCAGGTTTTCGCGATGCTCAAAACAACCCGGCCGGCTTCGACGTAGATTACTGTAAAGACCTCGCTGCGGCCTTGGGAGTTAAGGCATCGATCGTTGACGTTCCATTTCCTGACCGAATTCCATCAATCATTTCTGGCCGCGCTGACGTCGCGGTCGCCTCGACATCACCAACAATGGAACGCGCTAGATCGATTGGCTTTTCGGCTCCATATTTCGCATACCAGTATGTCGTTCTTACACGAGAAGATACCGGCATCAAAGGCTACGAGGATATGAAAGGGCACACGGTCAGCACTCCTCAAGGCAACTACGGCACTGAATTCATTACAGCTGATATCAAACGATGGAACGACCCTAAGGGTAGTCTTAAGTCATTCCAAAACATGAACGACAATATCTTGGCCGTCAGCCAAGGTCACAGCGATGCTACTGTTGTTGTAAATACCGTTGCTCAGGATGCAGTTAAGTCTGGGAAGTTTAAAGGTTTGAAGATTGCTGGCGCTGCGCCGTGGCAGATCGACTATGTGTCGCTGGCTGTAGCACGAGATGAATATGGTTTTCTGAACTATCTAAACTTGTTCGTCAACCAGCAAACACGCTCCGGCCGATATACCGAGCTGTGGAACAAATGGATCGGCGGCCCAGTTCTGGATCCAAGCAAATCAGGCGAGCTCCAATGATTGTGTGTCACCCGTTATCTGATTTGCGAGGGCAGTTATGAGTTACAACATCCAATGGAGCGCGATACGCCGAGCGCTCCCCGCTATGCTAGACGGGGCCCTTGTTACCATTGAGATAGCTGCGATCTCAATGCTACTCGGAGTCATCATTGCGCTGCTGCTGACAGTTATGAGGGAATCGCCATTCCGGATCCTGAAAGGCATAGCAATGATCTGGGTGTCGATTGCTCGCAATACGCCTTCGCTTTTTCAGATCTACATTTTGTACTTTGGTCTTGGCTCATTTGGCCTTCATGTGCCATCGCTTGTCGCTCTGGTGGCCGGCATCACCTTCAACAATGCCGGCTACCTGGCTGAAAGTTTCCGAGGAGGAATGAAGGCGGTACCTGATACTCAGATCAGAGCTGCAAGGTCGCTTGGACTCACCGCTACCCAAGCGTACCTGCACATCGTCGTACCACAACTGTTGCGAATTGTATTCCATCCGATTGCCAACCAGATGGTTTGGGCCGTACTGATGACGTCCCTCGGCGTAATTGTAGGTCTGAACAATGATCTTGCCGGGGTAACCCAAGAAATCAACATCAAGACCTTCCGCACATTTGAACTCTTCGTAACAGCAGCCGTGATGTATTACTGCATTTGCAAATTGGTGGTCGGATTAGCCCGCCTGTTGGGTTGGCGCTTATTTCGCTACTAAGCACCAGCGAGGGATTAACACATGTTCAATACAAGTTTTACAAGCTCTGACCTGATGATATTGCTATCCGGTACTTGGCTCACCATACAACTGACGTTTTGGGCAGTGCTGATAGGAACCGTGCTCGGTATGGTACTTGGATGGTTGCGAAATTATGCACCCAGGCTGACCCTACCACTCGGCTGGATCTTGGATGTCTTCAGAAGCGTGCCACTCCTGATTCAGTTTGTACTGGCCAACTCTTTGAATAGCATCTTGGGGTGGCACTTCCAAACCTTCACTATTGGCTGCATCGCATTAGGACTTTACTGTGCTGCATACTGCACAGATATCGTCCGAAGTGGTTTGCAGTCAGTTTCAACTAGCGTAACTCGTGCGGCCCGCTCACTGGGCCTAACTTATTGGCAGGAAATTCGTTTCATAAGTGCGCCACTTGCAGCACGGGTTGCCTTTCCATCGTGGGTGAATATGACCCTGGCGGCAATGAAAGACACAGCGCTAGTAACGTGGTTAGGTTTGTACGAACTACTGCGATCGTCTCAATCGGTCATTACCCGCATCCAAGAACCACTGCTAGTACTGTGCATCGTCGGTCTTATCTATTACATCATGAGTTGGGGTGTCGCCTGGTGCGGCGCTCACGTTGAAAAAAGGTTGAACAGCAATGATTAATATCCATCAAGTTCGCAAATCCTTTGGGGATCTAGAGGTTGTCAAAGGCGTTTCGCTGGATGTTAAGAAAGGCGAAGTGCTCTCGATCATTGGTGGTTCGGGCTCTGGCAAATCTACGCTGCTCATGTGCATAAACGGGCTGGAAAAAATTCAGTCCGGCACGATCAAGGTTGACGGTATCGATGTTCACAGCCCAAAAACGAACCTCAACCAACTGCGTCGCAAAATCGGAATAGTTTTCCAACAGTGGAATGCTTTTCCGCATCTGACGGTGCTCGAAAACGTGATGCTCGCGCCACGCAAGGTTTTGGGCAAGAGCCGAGAGGAGGCAGAGAATGAAGCCGTTCGGCAACTCAAGCATGTAGGGCTGGGAGAGAAACTTAACGTGTTCCCTACACGACTCTCTGGCGGCCAGCAACAGCGCATGGCGATCGCTCGGGCGCTGGCAATGAATCCCGATTACATGTTGTTCGATGAAGCTACGTCGGCCCTAGATCCACAGCTCGTGGGCGAGGTACTCGATACGATGAGAATGCTCGCAGAGGACGGCATGACAATGGTGTTGGTTACTCACGAGATCGCATTTGCCCGAGAGGTTTCGGATCGAGTCGCCTTCTTCCGCCACGGCCTCATTCATGAGCTGGGCACTCCCGACGAGGTCATCCGCAATCCTACACGTCCAGAGACGATTGAGTTCCTGAAGTCCATTAAATGATCAGCGCTGAAGGCGGTAGTGGGATCGAAGTATCGCCGCTACCCCAAATTCGAGTCATATGAAGATCGAGGCTCACGTGGAATACGATTACATAATTATTGGCGCGGGCTCCGCTGGATGCATTGTCGCTAATCGACTTACTGAGGATCCCTCAGTACGAGTTCTGCTGATTGAAGCTGGTGGCAAAGACAAATCGCTCATCATCGACATGCCAGCGGCTTTGCCATTTGCTTACGGAAGCAAGAAATTGGGCTGGCATTATGATTCCGGGCCAGAACCGCACCTGAACAATCGCATGATCGACGAAAAGCGAGGAAAAGTGCTCGGTGGTAGCTCGTCTATCAACGCCATGATTTTCAACCGAGGCAATCCGCTGGACTTCGAGGGCTGGTCTGCTAACGGCCTCCCCGAATGGAGCTTTGCCCATTGCTTGCCGTACTTCCGCCGCATGGAAACTTTCTCCGGTGGCGCCGACCAATGGCGAGGTGGCGAAGGCCCAATGCAGATCACTCGCTGCAAGGCCGAGCACAAACTTTACGACACCTTCCTGCGCTGCGGCGAGCAAGCCGGCTATGCGCTGACCAATGACCACAACGGGTATAAGCAAGAAGGCCTGCATATTGCTCAGGCGTTGGTTTACAACGGCGTGCGCTGGTCTTCTTCCAGGGGCTATCTGCACCCAGTGGAAAACCGTACCAACCTCGAAGTCTGGATTCACTCAACGGTGCGCCGGATTGATATCGAGAAGAACGTAGCCATTGGCGCGCAGGTAGACCATCAAGGCAAAACCCACTCAATTCGCTGCAAACGCGAAGTGATTCTGTGCGCGGGAGCGTTTAACTCTCCACAGCTTCTGATGCTGTCAGGCATTGGTGACGCGGACGAACTCATCAAACTAGGTATCAAAAGCGAAGTACACCTTCCTGCCGTGGGCAAAAATCTGGAAAACCATCCAGGGGTGAATATCCAGTACGCCGCACGCCATCAGGATTCTCTGGTCTCGCAGCTTGGGCCCATCGGTAAGGTAAAGATGGGTGCGCAGTGGCTGATGCAGAAGAAAGGCCTAGGGGCGACCAACTTTTTCGAGACGGGTGCGTTTCTAAGAAGCCGTGACGACGTCGACTTTCCCAACGTTCAATTCGAGTTTTTGCCACTCACCCGCTTTATACGGAACGGAAAGCTCGTAGCCGTTCCGGGATTCCAATTCTGGGTCGATCTTTCTCGCCCCGAAAGCCGTGGTTCGGTGACTCTTCGCTCCAAAGACCCGACCGACGCGCCTCTGATTGTGTTCAATCATCTGAGTACTCAGCAGGACATGCGCGACATGATCGATTCGATCCGCCTCGCTCGCAAGCTGATCGCGCAACCAGTATGGGATGGAATTCGCGGAGAGGAGCTTGCACCAGGTGCTGACGCTCAGTCCGATAAGGATCTGGAGGCATTCATACGCGCTAATACCGGCACTTCTTATCACCCTGCCGGAACTTGCCGGATGGGGACTGATGAAGGCTCGGTAGTTGACTCAGACGGTCGCGTGCGCGGCGTTCAAAAGCTGCGCGTCGTAGATGCATCGATCATGCCGCGCGTAGTCACAGCGAATCTCAGTGCCTCGATCATGATGATGGCTGAAAAAATCAGCGACCGCATCGCTGGCAAAACTCCTCTTCCCCCTTCAAAAGCATCGTTTTATCGAAGCTGATTCGGGCATAGCGCCACACCCAAATTCATTGGAGTTCACATGTTTAACGAAAAGATCGAATTGCTGATTGATGGAGCATGGTGCCTGGGCAGCGAAGGTGAAACTCTCCCTTTGCTTAACCCTGCAACCGGAGCAGAAATTGCTACCATTCCATGTGCGAGCATTGAAGACCTCGACCGGGCTCTCATTGCTACCCAGCGAGCGTTTGAAGAATGGAAACAGCTCACTGCTGCCCAACGATGGACGATGCTCAGCAAAGCAGCTGATCTGCTGGAATTTCGCAAACCGAAGATTTCCCGTGTGCTCACCCAGGAGAACGGAAAGTCGCTGCAGGAAGCCACGGGTGAAGTTCAGTTCTGTGTAGACGCCATTCGCTGGTACGCCGAAGAAGGCAAAAGGGCATATGGTCGAATCATTCCTGCACGAAATCCGTTGGTTCGTCAGAGCGTTCTTAAAGAACCTGTCGGGCCGGCGCTCGGATTCGCAGCCTGGAATTTCCCCGCAGGTAACGTTGCACTGAAGATTGCTGGCGCGCTGGCGGCGGGTTGCTCCATCATCGTGAAGCCAAGCAATGAAACTCCTGGCACTGCGGTGAGTATCGTTCGTTGCTTCCAGGACGCGGGCATTCCAGCAGGAGTTATCGGTCTGGTGTTTGGCCCGCCAGGCCCGATCTCGGAATACCTGATTGGCTCACCTATCCCCAAGAAGGTGTCACTCACTGGATCCACGCCTGTTGGCAAAATGCTGCAAAAGCTGGCTGCGGATACCCTCAAGCGCTGCACAATGGAGCTCGGTGGACACGCTCCTGTGTTGGTCTTTGAGGATGCGAATCTGGAGCGTGCTCTCGACCAACTCGTGGCAGCGAAATTCAAAAACGCTGGTCAAGTGTGCACATCCCCTACCCGCTTCTTTATCCATCGCTCAATCTATGAGCAATTCATTGCAGGCTTTGTGGAGCGCACCAAGCGCCTAGTCATCGGGAATGGCTTGGAGCAAGGCGTAGTAATGGGCCCGCTAATCACCGAACGTCGTTTGGATAACATGGATGCCTTGGTGGCCGATGCAGTCGCGAAAGGCGCCAAGGTGCTCACAGGGGGAAGCCGACTGGAACGTGAAGGTTTCTTCTTTGCCCCAACGGTAATGCGTGATGTCCCTGATGACGCATTGATCATGGTTGATGAGCCGTTTGGCCCGCTCGCTCCACTGACCGTGTTCGACACCTTCGAAGAGGTGATTCAGCGAGCGAACGCGCTGCCGTATGCATTGGCCGCGTACATCTTTACTCGCGACGGAACGACTGCTGCACGAGCGAGCCAAGCGGTTGAGGCGGGTGTGGTGGGCATCAACCACATGTCTGTGCATGAGGCGGAGACCCCTTTCGGAGGGTTCAATGAATCAGGGTACGGCCATGAAAGTGGGATGGAAGGCCTGGACGCTTATCTGCGAACCAAAATGGTAGCTGACGCGCAAGTTTAACTAAAAGGTGCTCCAACCTACCCAAGTTGGAGCACCCATTATCGACGCAACCCTGCAACAGCATGGCGATATTGAAGGGGGGTGTAGTGGGTACTTGCCTTGAATTGACGAGTGAATGCACTGTGATCTACATACCCGCAGTCACCGACAATCTCATTTACGCTCTGAGTCGTCGTCTCCAGTAACGTGCAAGCTCTCTCCATCCGGAGCTGGGTGAGAATCTGCTTCGGGGTGAGGCTGAACAGCTCTCGGGTCAGACGCTCAAGCACATCCGGAGAAAAATTAAACTTTTTGCCAGCATCCTTTATCAGGATGGGCGTGTTGCAGTTCTCTTTCAGATACGCCAGAAATGAATTCAACGTCCTGTAGTTATCATGCCGTTCCTCGGTCGCAGGGAGCACCTTAGAAATCCCAACCAACGCTGCTCCGCCTGGAACAGCCCCTCGCACCTTGAATTTTGAACTCAGACACCACTTGCGTTGCTTGTTCAGGGAAAGACACATCTCCAACGCGTTCAGGACTTCTTTACCGGTCTCAATGACATGCAAATCCTGCTGCGAAATCTTTCCTCCCGGATTGGTGAAAATCTCTTCGCATGTTCGCCCGATCATTTCTCTTTTGTCCGATAGGCCAGCATGCTCAACAATGGCTTGGTTGACTACCAAATACCGAGCGCCGTGATCCTTGATGAAAAACTGGACATCCGGCAACAGATCAAAGAGCTGTTCGACGAACGACAAATTCGTCCCGGAGCAGGAGAGATCGGTTAAAAAATCAAGATCGACCATTTCATAATCCTGTTTCTAAGCTGTGGTGATGTGCCTATGTCAGAGTCCGAACGACTCAGGGAGAACAGGCATTTGCAACAAGGCATTCTGCGTGTGTTCGATGTGCTGTTCTAGCAAGAGGATAGCGGTCGTAACATCGCGGATCTCACAAGCATCCAAGATGTCAGCGTGTTCCTTGAGAGAAGATTTTTGATCTACTGAATTGGACTGCAAAACCTTGAGATGAAGGTCTACGCCCTTGACGGTATCCGCGATCATTTTCAACAACGTTGGACGTTGACAGGCCTGGTAGAGAATGGAATGGAACTCCAGGTTAAGCTCTCCCCACTCTCTGGGAGATTTACTTTCTTCGTAACGATGCAACACATCACGAGCAGCACTGAAGTCGGAGTCCTGAAGCTTTGGGATCGACAGCTTGAGAGCTCTGCTCTCTAAGGCGATCCGGATGTCCAACGTTTCAATCAGGTCAGCAATTGACTTATTCGCAACGACTGAGCCTTGCCGCACAACGTGGCGAATGAGCCCCTCAGCCTCCAGTCTTTTCAATGCCTCGCGTACTGGCAGTCGACTCACTCCAAATTGCTTGGCCAAATGAACTTGCTTGAGTTGAACACCGATACCAATAGTACCGCTCAGAATCATTTCCCGAAGGCGGTTCGTGACGGCGTCGGCGCTTAGGCCGATCTTGTTTTCTTCGAGAGAATTTTGCACGGGCATAGAAAAGTCTTTTTGATGGACAGTTGAGACGAACGCCTCAGGATCAGGAGATTCCAACCCCGCCTACGTGGCGGAAATGTCTGAGAAATGCATCTTCTGCATTTTGGATAGGGCTGAGTCGGCTTGCTCGGCGATCAGATATGGCAGGAGAGAATGGTGCTCCTAAGGGCAGTATTGATCACCATATTTTTGCATATTCCATTAAGCGAAAAATCGACAAAACCTTGATCGTCACTTTGTATCCTTTTATGGATCCACTGTAAAGTCCAGATTCTACGGCCTATTCGACAATTCTTGAATTAGGGCATGGCCAATTATCGATGGACATAAAAAACTCTCATTGATACGTATTTCTGCATAAATTCAGCAGCAAATCTCTGTTGTTCAACTCTGGAACGGAGCTCCCGGTAGCTGACTGCTAATCAATCGACAGAAATCGAAACGGCCTATCACATGAGTCGATGCGGGCCTGCACCTCCTTTAAACAACTGCCCAGCACAACAGTTGGGCAGGTGAGGAAATACCGTGGGGCAAGGCTCCCCAACAGGGTAGAGAAGGTGTGTCCCTCCCGCCGCCAAAGGGTTGACTAATAGACGGAGGCTGTCAGCTAGGAGCGCCTCTATCACCACCTTGATTCTGAGCGATGCGGAGAATCAAAGAATGCCTTCTTCAGCGTAAGGCACATTTTCCTCCACACGCTCATAACCCAGGCGAGTCAGATCCAGGGACTGGTACGAGCCCTGGAGTAACAGCTCTGCGATCGCTCGGCCTGCTGCTGGTGCATGCATCATTCCGTGACCTGAGAAACCTGCCACGGTGTAAAGGTTCGGCAGTCTGGTGCTCCAGCGGCCAATTACGGCGTTACCATCCAGCTCGTTGACCTCATACAGGCCCGACCAAGTGCGATGGCATTTAGCAGCTTCCAACGCAGGGAAGCGATGCGCGACTGCAGGCCAAACCACTTGCTCCCAGTAATCGTGATCCACTTCAAAATTGAAGCCACGTGGTTCAGCACCGTTGACCAGCCCACCAGAAAACCCCTCCCCTTCGGAACGAAATGCCAATCGCGAAAGGTCTTTGACGTAAGGCAACCGCTCCATTGGAGTGGCAGGCGTGAAGTAGTGTTCGAATCGACGCATAGGGACAATCGGCAGATGCATTCCGAATTTCTCAGCGATCAGTCCTGACCAGGCTCCGCCGGCGTTGACGAAGGCTTCAGCATCAATGCGTAAGCCAGATTCCAGAATTGCCGTCTGCGCTTTGTGCGTATCCACCACCGCATCGAGGAATTTATCCTTTATGTAGACCGCCCCCAGCTCTACAGCCTTGCGGCGGTAACCCCAGAGCAGACCGTTCGGATCACACCAGCCATCATGAGGGGTAAGCGCGCCCACCCCCAAGTCATCACTGTTGATAGAGGGGAAGCGATTTTTGAGGCCTGCTGCGTCAAGGAGCTCCACCACACATCCGTGCTCTTGCTGCTTGCGTACATTGCGCTCGATGGTGGCGACATGCTCAGGCTCGACAACAAAGAGGTATCCGCCCTCAACCCAATCCACATGAGCTGGACGACCCTTCGACTCCATCTCGTGCTCGAAATTCTTGATGCGCTCAATGCTGTAAAGCGACATCTCGATGTTCTCAGTGCCGGTGAATTGAACTCGACAACCGCCCGAGGAACGCAATGCACTTGCGAACTCATAGGTTGAGTCTGGCTCGATCACGCATACCGACGTACCAGGCGATGCCTTGAGGATATGGTACGCAACACTGGAGCCGATGATGCCGCCCCCGATGATAGCAACATCAAATTTCTGCACATTTTGCTTAGTCATTTGTAGCCACCTACTGGATTGATGGTGACTTTGTATCCTTTCGTGGATCCACTGTAAACCCCCTATTTACTTGAGGTACGATTAAATTCTATATTCATTGCGGCACATTTACGGACGCCTAAACAACTGTGCAGTAATGCGCTAACGACAAACGGATTTAAGCACAAAAACCGACGCCAAGATTCTTTCTTATGAGATCCGTACTGCGTCAAATACAAATCGCCCCAGTAACAGGGATCGGCTTGGACATGAATACCGCCATTGGCACCGCCCATGCGCCCTGCGCAATTACCATTGGTCAGCACATCGTGGACTCGGCGTGCCAACTGATCACCGATCAAGGCTTTTCTGGGATGTCCATGCGCGGCCTTGCAAAAACAGTTGGACTTCACGCAGGAAGTCTCTACTACCACTTTCCAAGCAAACAGGATTTGCTAGAGGAAGTAATGGAGCATCTTCAACAGAAGCGGCTGGCCTCATGGCGTCGCGAAAAATCGAAGCACCGATCAACGCGTCCACGGCTGGAAGCATTCATTCGCTTCAACGTACATAGGCATCTGCACTGCGAACAAGAGGAGCGTCTGCTCAAGATGGAAGCTTGTCATCTAGACCCTACCCAGCAGAAGCGCGTGTTGGAACAGGAGCATTTGTATACACGGGAGCTCGAATGCATCCTAAGGAAAGGGATGAAAGAAGGCATTTTTCAAAGCATTGACGCCGAAGTCGTTGCCTGCGGGATTCTCGGGTTGACTAGCTGCACAGTAACTTTGAAGCAGCACCGGAATCTGCCAGAGCCAACACTTGTGAGTCTCATCAATGGCATGGTGAACCAACTTCTGTCAGCGACAACCGAGGCGGCCTCTCTACTTCCTTAACTGCATCGACGAGGCATGCCCGGAGCGACATGGATCGCGCTAAAACCGCGTATCTGCAGCGTCAGCGCAGAGCTAAGGCGCAACAGGCGGGCCCTCACAAGCGGGCGCAGCAAGCACTGGACGGATCATTTCTAACGTTCACTCTCTGAATAAGTGGCAGATCACTCACAATCCGAGCCCTTCATGCATAGCCAAAGACAGTCCCTCCATAACGAATTACACGCTCGACCGTCCCTCTACTTCGAGGAGCCCGCGCATGTTTATCATTTAGCATTCATCGGCGATCCGTTTGAGTGCAAATCGCTTGTGGAAAAACTCTGCCAAACATCCGTAGATCCACTCTCTGTTCAAGGCATCTCGCGACTGGGTGGCCACCCATTGAAATGGGAACAGCATGCCGAATTTTTTACGGTGACCTGGGTGGTGCCTTCTGAGGATGGACTCCGGAACTGGACTGCATTGCCGCCGGAATTATCCGAGGTGATTAAGCCACATTTACCTAGGCTAATTAATTCAGTCCAGATAATGGTGGAGAGCGATACCGAATGGCATCAGAGCCTCGAGAGCTACTCATTTAGAGACCCTTGCGGCTCCGTCATTGGTGGATCTGATGCCGTGGTCTGGAGTGATTTCCGACTCTGTCCTGACGGTACAAACCGGTTTTTATTCATCAATAAAGGCCTGAATGCCTATCGCCAAGGACGAATGATCAGACGTCTACTGGAAATCGAGACCTACCGAATGATGGCCTCTCTCAGCTGGCGTAATTTGATGGACAGACATTACCGGGAGCAAACCTTCCCAACGATGACCGTCTTAGCCGACATGATTAAGCTTTCTGACGAAGACATCAGGCAAATCTACCCAGGGCTCACCGAAAGTCAGGCGATAGACGAGATACGGGCCCTAAATCCCCTGGCCCACATCCTTTTTACTCGCGGTGAGCACGGAATGATTCTGCACACGCCGGACAGCCAACATGAGCAGCCAGCGATTCCTGTGGACGTCGCTGATACTGTGGGGGCAGGAGACGCCTGCATGGCTGGTTGGCTGGCTGCCGATCTGATGGGTATAGCCGATTTGATGGATCGTTTACGGTTTTCGGCAGCCTGTGCATCCATATCTTGCCGCCATGCTGGAGCGCATGCTCCCGCGCTAGCTGAGGTGAAAGACTTGCTGAACGTAGTAGGTTATTGATCGCTGGATGCTGCTCTATCGAACAATGCGTAATCCGGTGCGCAGAATCGACACGAACCAGTAGGCAATGGATGTTTTTGGCTACGCAGTTGCCATTTACCAACGAGCGATAGCGGTGTTGTGCGTGGCAACACTGAATCGCCCCGGGTTTCGTAGACACCTCCATGCCTTAAACTGAGGCCAATTAGGAGGTGCCATGAGCAACCCGCGTTACCCCGAAGAATTCAAA